>NZ_CP040297.1:710000-1043437 GCF_013393945.1 Nostoc sp. TCL26-01 | reverse complement strand
ACTTAAGCTACTACTTTGTTTTTACTGAGCTTGCTTAAATTCTTTTTAGTTAACATTCCTCCTAATGCTAAAGCGATTGCTGTGCCAAAAATGCTAGTGGGTTCGGGAACAGGTGTAATGCGTAATTTATCTGGATCTTTTCTCACCTGTAACGGTAAACTTATGCGCTGCTCACTATTATCGTTAAAATCGATAGACCTACCATTTGTAAGCTGTAGAGGAAAAACAGATATCGGTAACACAACATTAAAATTATTACCTACAGTATCAAAAAATCTCCAAAATTTACTTTCTCCACCACTAAATATGGGATCTAAGCCTGCGATTCCTAAACCTTGTCCTAATGTTTGGAAATTCTTGAATGTATATGTTAAAGGATTAGCACCACTAGAATCTGTTGTAGTTTTAATTTCTGCATCTACAAGTCCAAAATTCTTTGATGCGTCATTTTGAAAACTATCGTCTATGATCAAAAACCCATCAACACTTCCATTATTAGGATTACCCTCAAAAAATCCACAAAAACTGAGCTTGAGTATAGCAGCCGCCGCAGGGTTAGTACCAATAAAACCCAAAGTGGCAATGGTCGCAGTAGCTATAGTGGCGACATTATGTAGCTTACGGGATTTCCACAAGTTCATGATCTTTTCCTTAATTAATCAATGTGCCAAAATTCAACAATTGGGCTGAATGAAAAGGATGGCGATCGCTTTTCTGGCAACACAAGATGGCAAAAATTAGTTACACTGAGCTAAATACATTTATTTGGCAAGGGTTGATGCAACGAGCGATGCTGTAAAGCTGTCGCTAAGAGTGAGTGTATAAACACTCAACGCAGATACTCTTGCTTTTATTGTCTTCAAAGTTTGCAGTTATCTATACTCAATAGACTCTGCGTAGTTAGGAATGAGAGTTGGAGTTGATAGGCGATCGCTCTTTATTAGCAAGTAATGCTGAATGCCTTACTTGCTTTTACTGGTAATGATACGCTTAACTAAAGTGTCAAAATGCAATTTATCAACTCTTGATAAAGTAAAGTTATGTAAAAACTGATACCTGTCTCAATATATTTAAAGCTGGACTTGAAGAAAAAACTGCATAGATAGGTCAGTTTTGATCAACTTCAAACCTTTATTCATCAGTGATTTGCCTAATTCTTGCCACCTGTTACAAAAATTTATTTTATCAATAAGGAAATTAAGCTTTTGTCATGTTTGTTAAAATTTCCTGGTTACGTAAGATTTCTAGTCTGAAAAACAACGTAAATAGGCTGACGTATAAGTTAAATCTATCAATTGATGAGGTTTAAACCAAAGTCAAACTTTACATAACCTTTATTATTGATCTCAGTAAAATCACCAACCTAAAAGAGGATAAATGGGGAAAGTTAAAATTTACAGGTTTATTTCCCCATATCTGCTGGATTATGGATGGTGAAACTGGAAAAATACACCACCTTTGAGGGTTCCTGGATCATTGCCGTAGTTGCTGAAGGTGAGCGATCGCAGATGATCAAAGAATGGCTTTCCTACTACCTCTATTAGTTTGAGAATGGGTATTTGCTGCTCTACTAAATTTTGGGATGCTGGCCAATTCAGGTATACGTAACCTTGATTGGGTTGAGGAATGGCAGAGATGCTATTTTGGAAATCCCGATTTTTCAGTACAGAATTGTCTTTACTACTCAAGATTTCATAGATGGTAGCTAAATCAGAAGTGAAAATTTCGTAATTACCTATAGTTGTGTGTACACCTTTGACATTAGCATTCAGAGTAAATGATGGTTGAGATTTAGCATCGGTTTTTTGCGTTATGGTTGTTAATTCTGTCCAAGCGGAAACTGTTTGCTTGTCTAGGTTTAGGGTATTAGTGCTGAGTCCTTGGGATGAGGCGATCGCATCTAAATTAGCAATAGCTTCTGGCACATTTGTTAATTTTTCTGTGACAAAAATCCAGTCAGTTTTTGTTTGTCCATCACGAGGAATTAAAGCGATCGCATATTCTCCCTTGACCCAACTAAATATATCCTGTGCTAAGTTAATCCCCCAACTTTTCTGTACCTCAGCTAAGGGTTGTACCAATCGAGAAATGATATCTGTACCTGAACCAGAGGTGGCAGTTTTGGCTTGTGTCCAAAGTTTAGCTAAGTCACTGTTGCCTAAATTGCTCAAATCTGCACCAGCAATTACCAAACCTGCTGATGCCGGGATATATTTTAATGCGTCTACTGGCTGGGATAATAAAGGATTGAGCATAATTTCCCCAGAAGTGAGAAAACTAGTTTCTGCTAACACTCCTTTGGGGTTTAAGGTAAAGGCAATTATTTGACTGTCGTATATTGGTGCTGATAAGTTTAAGCCTTGCCATTCTGCAACCGTCGGGAGATTGAGAAAAACCGCAGCTAAAGAACTTTTAGGCAATTGTTGAATAGCTTTTTGGTATTGGGGAGAACTGATTAAATTGAGATCCGGGGCTTGTACATTATTAATGGCATCACGCAAGACTTTGGGATCATTGGCAAATAAGACGAAGTTATCGACAACTGTACCAGCGAGAGTATGAAACTCTGGTTGAGAACTATCATAAATGACTTTTGTCCCCTCATATGCTTCCGTCCCCAAGGTAGCACCTGCTAAGACTCGTCGAGAAAACAATAACTCAACAAACTCCAGGCTTTTCTCTGGTTTATCGGTAGCTAAGGCGATCAGATATCCTGGTTGCTTACCATTTTCCGGATCACGATCAATATCTAGGGAAGTGATAGCCAGAGAAATTTCGTTTCCTAACCAAGGTTGAATATCTTGCTGATAATCAATGCCACTGTTAGCTAATAAACTAGTTTTGAGTTTAGATAATTCTCCCGTACCTGCCAATGATTGTAAGCGGTCTGGGTTAACCAGGAGAGAAACCGTCACAGGGGCAAGTTGCGACACAAATATCGCCGCTTGAGGTTGGGAAGTAGATGCAATCAAGTTAACGGGACTTTTAGCAAAGAACCAATAAAAGCCAGCGATCGCTGCTAAGATGAGGGCGATCGCACCTGCTATGAAGAAACCAGAGAATGAGCGTTGCGTATTCATGTTTCCTACTTCTCCCGTTTTCTGCCAACATAAATAATATCGGATTGTTTACAAAAACCTCATGACAGGGAAAAGTTCTGGTCAACCAATTACTCAGATTAGTGTAGAGGAATTAGCGCAACGTCTGGCAACAGAGGATGCAAATATTCAGTTAGTAGATGTCCGGGAACCGCAAGAAATAGCCCTGGCAAGGATTCATGGCTTTATCAACCTACCTCTGAGTGAATATGCTCAGTGGGGACAACAAATCCACTCTATACTTAACTCTGAAGCCGAAACTCTAGTTTTGTGCCACCACGGTATGCGTTCTGCTCAGATGTGTGAGTGGTTGGTGAGTCAAGGTTTTACAAATGTGAAAAATATTGCTGGTGGTATTGATGCCTATTCAGTTTTAGTAGACTCCTCAATTCCTCAGTATTAATCTTTGGTTTTGGCAAATCAAACATCACCAAGTTGGAAGATTAAATTTCAGCTTGGCTGTGTTATTGTTGACAAAAGTTACATAATTTGTATTTAGAGGGGTGAGAGTTAATAAAGCTGATCTACAAGGGCATTATATGAAAGTAAATCTATCACAAATCATCAAAATTACGTACTTTAGAATACAATTTAGTATTTTATTTATGTAAAAATACTTATAAAACTAAATACGCCCTAGACAAAAATTTTGGCCAAAATCAATTTCGTCAACGCCATAGCAGCCAGAACAGTTTAATAATGGTTATTACAATAGAATTTAGATATATTGCTCTCTTAATTAACTATTATTAATTTTTTACTCAAGAATCTCACAATTTTTCACAGTTTGCCTTCCGTCAAAAATACCTATGCAAGTTCAGTTGACTAATCGACAACAGCATATACTTTGGGCAACAGTACGTCATTACATTGCTACAGCCGAGCCTGTTGGTTCAAAAGCTTTGGTTGATGAGTACGATCTGGGTGTGAGTTCGGCAACAATTCGGAATGTGATGGGGGTACTAGAAAAATCTGGGTTATTATACCAACCACACACCTCAGCCGGACGAGTACCTTCAGACTCAGGTTATCGGATTTATGTTGACCAGCTAATAACCCCATCCGAAGTTTTAGCCAAAGAGGTCGAACTAGCCCTGCAACAGCGTCTCCAGTGGGAAGATTGGAGCTTAGAAATTCTCTTGCAGGGAGCAGCGCAGATATTGGCTAGTTTAAGCGGATGTATTAGCTTAATCACTATGCCACAAACTAATACAGCCAGTATACGACATCTGCAATTAATGCAGATAGAAACGGGACGAATCATGCTGATTGTGGTGACAGATAATTATGAAACCCATTCCAAATTAATGGATTTACCCCCGGCCAGAGGAGAAACCAAGCCCGATCCAGAGGTGATTGATCGTGAGTTACAAATTGTTTCTAACTTTTTGAATAGCCACTTACGAGGGCGGAGTCTATTAGAAATTAACGCTCTGGATTGGAGTCAATTAGACCAGGAATTTCAACGTTATGGAGAGTTTCTGAGAAATTTAGTCCCAGAATTAGCACATCGCACGCTTGCACCAGCCGCAACGCAAATTATGGTGCGGGGTGTGGCTGAAGTGTTGCGTCAGCCAGAGTTTTCCCAACTTAATCAGGTGAAAACAATTATACAACTGTTGGAAGAAGAACAAGAGCAGTTGTGGCGATTAATATTTGCACAACCGGAATTAGAAGATCCAAATAAATCGAAGGTGACGGTGCGAATTGGCACAGAAAACCCCCTAGAACCGATTCGGACTTGCTCGTTAATTTCTTCCACCTATCGCCGGGGTACGGTTCCACTAGGTAGTGTGGGGGTTTTAGGCCCGACACGCCTAGATTACGAAAATGCGATCGCTGTTGTCGCGGCTGCGGCTGATTACCTCTCAGAAGCCTTCAGTTAATTGGAAAATTCTTAAATTATCGGCTCGTTTTAGAAGAGACTGAACCAGAACGTCTTCTATATTTAGCTGTCCCTATAGAAGCATATGACTCGTTTTTTTATCGAGATTTACCCAAGGCTTCTATTAAAAAATATCAAATTAAGTTAATAGTTTATGATTCTAGAAATGAGGTAATCATCAAATGGATAAATTAACAAAATACCGCCAATATATTCAACAGTTATTGACAGAAGAATCTCAGGGAAAAACCATTGGAGGAGACATTGAATCACAAACAGTTTTTGATTTAGAGCAGGATCGTTATTTATTAATTGACTTAGGATGGAATGAACACCGACGGGTTTACAACTGTGTACTTCATTTGGAGATTAGAGAAGAGAAAATTTGGATTCAACTCAATCAAACAGATACACTAATTGCCGATAAATTAATAGCCAAAGATGTGGCGAAAGACGATATTATTTTGGGACTTCAACCTCCTTATGTTCGAGAATACACTGGATTTGGAGTTAGTTAATTACATCTAAATTTATGGTCAGAAAAATTGCCTTGGGGGTGCTGTGGTTAGGATTCATTACTTATGCTTTTGTCTTCGCTCCTCCTGATCAACCTGATACAGTTGAGCTAATTAAAAACCTTTCTCTTGGTCAATGGCAAGGTATTAACCCCCTAGTAATCGCATTATTTAACCTCATGGGTATCTGGCCTATGATTTACAGCGCTATGCTGTTTATCGATGGCCGAGGACAGAAAATCCGCGCTTGGCCGTTTGCAACAGCTTCCTTCGCTGTTGGTGCGTTTGCGCTTTTACCCTATTTAGCTTTGCGAGAACCCAATCCTGAATTTATTGGTGCAAAGACTAGCTTGATCAAGTTACTAGATTCTCGTGTAACTGGTGTTATTCTCACGATAGGCGCAGTAATTCTTGTTGCTTATGGTTTGCAATCTAGTGATTGGAGCAATTTCGTCCAACAGTGGCAAACTAACCGTTTTATTCATGTCATGAGCCTAGATTTTTGCCTACTTTGCTTATTATTTCCCACACTGCTAGGAGATGATATGGCGCGTCGCGGTTGGCAAAATCAGCAGCTTTTTTGGTTATTTGCTGTCATACCCCTGTTCGGCCCTTTAATTTATTTATGCTTGCGTCCACTCTTACCAGCAGCGAATGCAGATGTCATCACTAACACTGTTTCAACCCAAAAATAACGGGTGAAACCTGCATTTCTTACAAAACGGTAGGGGCGGGTTCATGAGATATTCGTGAATGATTGAAGCATATTTGTGAACCCGCCCCTACAGCCTCTGTACTCCGGTTTTATCAATTTCGTGAGAAATTCGGGGAAAGCGGGGTGTAGGGATGTAGGGAAAAAGGGTTTTTTGGTTGAGTGCGTAAGTTCTGTAGACTACCTTCGGCTTCATCCTTTTTATAAGAAGCCTTTAACATATATAAATTTTCTTAAATGCTTATCTATTGAGGTTAGTTTTGTCAGTAGTAAGGGAAAACTATCTTGGGTATACGTGGTAATTAATTAACTAAGCACCATTGATGCCTGTTTTATATTTAACACTCAGAAAATAAACATCATGGTCAATGTATCTTTGCTCAACAACCAGATAGAGTCTTTAGAGTTACCAATTGAGCGTGATCAGTTTCTGCGCTCAATGATTCGAGAATTAGCAGGAACCTTACAAGATGTGATTGGGATTGAAGAAGCCGCAGGCTTTTTAAATGTAGTCGGCTATCGCACAGGTCAACACGTTAATCAGCTTTACAAAAATGCTTTGCAAGTGTCAAATCTTTCTCGTGAGCAGGTAACTGCTGTTCTCGTAGATTGGAAACGCCGGATTCAAGGTGACTTTTACGTGATCGAAGAAACGGATGAAAAGATTGTTTTAGGTAATCGCAAATGCCCATTTGCAGAACAGGTAGAAGGGCGAGAAGCTATGTGTGTGATGACATCAAATATCTTTGGAGCGATCGCCGCAGATAGTCTTGGCTACGCGAGAGTCGAGTTACAAGACACCATCGCCAGAGGCGCTCAGGAATGCACAATCGTCATTTATCTTCAACCTAGTGAAGCATTAAATGAGTTTGCAGGACAAGAATATTTCAAAGCAGAATAGGAGTTAGAAACGGGACAATTCGAGAGTATAATTCTTTCTCTGGAATATGTCCCGGCTGAAGTTTATCTTTGAAAATATAGCTGAGTATCTTCACTTTTATCGCATCACTCTTCCCTGTTAACAAAAGTAAAGATTCGTGCTGCAACACCTCACTATCATGACACCTGATCAATTTTTAATGTTTGCCCAGGTTTTACCAGAACCTATGTTGCTGGTTAGTAGCACAGGTGAAATTTTGGCAGTTAATCAACCTGCTGTCAAACTTTTTAGTAAAACTAGTAAAGTACTAATTGGTCAATGTCTGACTGAGTTTGTCACGGATTCGCCAGAAAAAGTTATTGACTATTTGCAAGTTTGCTCTCAAAGTCGCCAAATGATTTTGGGAGCTATAACTATCCACCAAGCTCAAGGAGAGGGAATCGCTTGTCGTAGTCAAGGGGCTGTACTTCAACCGCGATCGCATCAATGTCCGGCAATCAATTTACTACGTTTAGAAAAGCGCACAAGTGATCAATTCGTTGTCCTGAATCAAAAAATTCATGCCCTCAGTAAAGAAATTCAGCACCGCCAAACTATCCAGGCAGAATTTGCTCGTTCCAATGAAACTTTAAAACAAACTTTAATCAAATTGCAAAATGCTCTAGAAGTTGTTCAAAAAGAAAAGATGTCGGGATTAAGGCAGTTAGTAGCAGGGATTGCCCATGAAATTAATAATCCGATTAGCTTTATTTATGGTAATTTGATTCATGCTAGGGAATACTATTATGATCTAATTAAATTGATTCAACTCTATCAAAAAGAATATCCCCATCCTAGCCAAGTGATTCAGCAGGAAATTAAAGTTATTGATCTGGAGTTTCTGCAAAAGGATATGCAAAAATTACTCCAGTCTATGCAAACAGGTTCCGAACGAATTGCCGAGATTGTCAAATCTTTGCGAAACTTTTCTCGCTTAGACGAAGCAACATCAAAAGCGGTTGATATTCATGAGGGTATAGATGCGGCATTGATGATTTTACAAAATCGTCTTAACCCTAGCGATCGCCATAATGGTATTGAAGTAATTAAAGAATATGGGGAGTTACCTTGGATTTATTGTTCACCAGGGCAACTCAATCAAGTGTTTATGAATTTATTAAATAATGCGATAGATGCTTTAGAAGAGGCTGAACCAGGGCAAAATCATCCTTGTCGGATCTGGATTCGGACAGAGCAACTGAGCGATCGCTATATTACAATTCGCATCAAGGATAATGGTAGCGGCATCCCCAGCCAGATTCATGATCAGATATTTGACCCCTTTTTCAGCACTAAACCAGTTGGTAAAGGAACAGGATTAGGATTATCGATTAGTTATCAAATTATCGAGAGTCATGGGGGTCAAATTAATGTTATGTCTGATCCAGCTTGGGGAACTGAATTTAGCATCGAGTTACCCATTGTTTACTGAGTAAAACTGCATTACCGTGATTCACATTCCCGTTTTGTGACAAAGTGACGATAACGAAACATGGCTTCTAATTGTGCTTGTACTAACCAACCACTGATAAATTCTACTGTGTCGCCACCGGGCATAATGTAGGAAATCGCATCAGTTAATCTGGTTTTGCCATTTTCTAAGATAAATTGATGGCGATGTATCCAAGATTCAAAAGGCCCCGATATTTGGACATCGGTAAATAAGCGGTATTGTTCGCATTCGGTGTGACGTGCTAGCCAAGTTAAAGGTACAAGTCCAATAAATAGTTTAAACTCTGTAATTGCACCGACTTCTAATCCTCCCTCTCGGCGGACTACTTGCACTGGTTGCCAAGGTGGAGTTAGCAGTTGCAAAATATCCTGTCTTTCGTGGAATTTCCAAACTACTTCTGGTGGTGCGTTAATGATTGAGGAATGTTGAAAGTGCAGCATGAAACTATTGATAATTCGTAATTCGTAATTCGTAATACCCTACGGGAAGCAAGCTACGTAATACCGCTACGCGGAAGCAAGCTACGTAATTTACAAACACATCAAAACGTTGTGTTAGTTAAAATTAGCCTTCGTATTCTGTATCGATTTCGATGTCTAGGGTGTCTTCATCTACACGAATATATAGGATATTCGGACGACAACAAACTTGACAATCTTCGACGTAAGATTGCTGTCCACCAGCACTTAAATCAATAAAGGTGAGGTTGGGTTCGCCACAATAGGCGCAGTAATACTCGGCGGTGTTTTGCATTAACTTGTCAGCGATGAATTTAATGGCTGGAGTGTTTTAGGGAAATAACTGTTGGCTTCAGCCAAATGCTTTAGTAGTGTAGACTGTGGTAAGGCTCCTTGCAAGTGATGCCAAGGTAATATTTGCTCGGTTGACCAATTGCTGTGGACGTAAAAATCTAAGTCGGGGATTTGTCCTTTGAGTTGTTTAAAAGCACGCTTGTAACTCCCCAAAGAATCACCAAAGTCACGAGTAAGTTCCAGGAGTTGAGAAATTCGGCGATCGCCTCTCGATATCAATGCTTGTATAATCGACCAATTATAGCTCTCTGGGCGAAAATCTATGCCCTGTGGTTTTAAATTTTTTTGTAAAAATTGCAACCGTTTTTCTGCTTGACGATTTATACCGTACCATTGGAATGGTGTGTGGGCTTTAGGGACGAAGGTACTACAGCCATAGGTTAAGCGTAATCCAGGCGCAGCTTTTTTGATACTACGCATCATCGTGACAGTTGCTTCTAAATCCTCCGGTTCTTCCCCTGGAATACCAGCCATCCCGTAGAGTTTCAACCCTGTCAAGCCGCCAGCTTTAGCATTGATTGCGGCTTGGATGATTTCGTCATTGTGTAGCTTTTTGTTGATGATTTGGCGTAATTTTTCTGATCCACTTTCTACAGCAATGGTAAGCGATCGCGTGTCTCGTTTCACCAAAGTTTTTGCTAACTGTTCTGTCACTGTATTCGTTCGCACTGATGCAATACTCAGCCGCACATGATCATATTTTGGTTGACTGATATAGTTGAGTAATTCTACAAACTCTGGATGCTGTGTGACAGAAGCACCCAATAATCCCAACCGATTTGTGACTTGTAAACCTTTCTCAATTGCCGGAATTAACGAACTTTCTAAACTTGCTGTTCTAAAAGGTAAGGTAAGATAACTAGCTAAACAAAAGCGGCACATTTCCGGACAACTCCGCACCACTTCCACCATGTAAATATTTTCCCATGCGGCTTTTTCGGTGACAACAGTTGAGGCGGATAAAGTGTTTCCCCGATAAGTTTGCTTGTGGACAACTGCTGGAACATCAGCAGAAATTGGGTTAATTGCCGTGATTTCTCCATCTTTTGCTTGATATTCTACTGTATACAAACTAGGAATATAAATGCCTGGTACTTGTGCTAATGCTTTTAGTTGAGTTTGTCTTGGGGCATTTCTCACCTCTTTGTAAGCATCAATAAAATTTCCCAGAAGATTTTCACCATCCCCCAACAAAACAACATCAAAAAAATCAGCAAAAGGCTCAGGATTAGCAGTTAGAACAGGGCCACCACCGAAAATGATGGGATGGGAATCATCGCGTAAATTTGCTCTGATGGGAATTCCTAAAGATTCCAGCAGATTTAAAATATTCACATAATCTAATTCCCAAGAGATAGAAAATCCCATGATTTCCGGCTGTCTAGGGAGTGGTTCATAGATATCAGTAAATAACCGACTCACCTGCACATCACTACGCATTGCCAATGTTGCCCACACCACCTGATAGCCCAAGCTGGTGATACCCACTGTATACTCATTAGGAAAAGCAAATATTAAAGGGATGGCGTTGGTTTCTGGGGTGGCGGGAGTAAATAACAGGCGTTCAGCCGTCAATAAAGAAGATGTCACAGGTATTTCTTCAAAGCATATTTATCTATATCTAATTTTAAGCCATAAAATTATAAAGTTAAAAAATAAAGTTACACTATTAGCCAAAATAATTGGTAACGATTGGAGAATAATACCATAGATTAACCATAAAAAAATTCCACTGATAAATGTAATTAACATCACAAAAGAAACATCTTTGGCTGATTTTGTTTGCCATGTTTGCCACATTTGCGGCAAGAATGAGAAGGTGGTTAATGCAGCCGCTAATAATCCTAAAAATGTAATAAAATCCATTTAATAATTCTCTATAAATAAACCTAAAAATGCCTAATCATATTTTAATTCAAGCATCTTAGCGGTTAAGTTTTATATTTTGGCATTTTCTGTTAATCTCAGGCGATCGCTGTACGTAAATATTCTGCCATATGGTAAACTCCCAGCAGATAATCATTTTACAAAATATTCATGATTTCAAAGCAGTATAATTTAATACTTAAATTCAGCACTGGGGAGTGAGAGAGTGCTGAGTGAGAAAGTGAGAGAGTGGGGAGTGCTGAGTTTTGACTAATGACTATTGACTAATGACCAATGACTATTGACTATTGACCAGAATTATTATGAAATTACTACACCGTCTCGATTTATATGGCTGGTCTACTTTCAATCCTGCCAGAAATATTGATTTCAATGGGATTGCTTGGATTCGTCCTGATGGTAACATCTTGATTGATCCGGTAGCTTTATCAAATCATGACTGGAAACATTTGGAATCTCTCGGTGGTGTGGTTTGGATTGTGCTGACAAATTCTGATCATGTCAGATCCGCAAAGGAAATTGCCGATCAAACCTATGCTAAGATTGCTGCACCTGTCAGTGAACGAGAATCTTTTCCTATATACTGCGATCGCTGGCTATCTGATGGTGATGAACTTGTATCAGGACTCCAGGTAATTGAACTCCACGGTTCTAAAACTCCTGGTGAATTAGCATTATTGTTAGAGGAGACAACTTTAATTGTCGGGGATTTAGTACGGGCTTATCAAGCAGGTAGGTTAGATATTTTACCTGATGAAAAGTTGCTGAATAGACAGCAAGCAATTGCTTCAGTACAGAGATTAGCTGCATTAGAGAAGGTGGAAGCAGTGTTAGTCGGAGATGGTTGGTCAGTGTTTCGGGATGGACACGAAAGGTTACAAGAACTGTTAACAGAGTTGGAATAAGACCAAGTATTAACAATTAATGCCCCAGATTGATGCTACATGAGAATGAAAAGAAATTTTTCCTGCTTGTTTCTGCACGAGAATCCTATTTTCATATATGACAATCGTGAAAGATTTCATTTTTAATCCGCAATAAAGTAAAACCCCGGAACTGGGAATTTCCGGGGTTGTGAACCTGACCACCTCTACTTTTATAATTTAAAAAACATAGTGCAAAATAAACTTGTGCAGACTTAAATGTCTTATTTTTGTCTAGAAAATTATGGTAATATTTGCCAAACAATAGGCTCTTGAGGAGCGATGAGTTAGTAAATGTGGGGGGTGTCGTCCGCAGCGCAACGCATCATCAAGAATTCAAGAATACGTTAGATGACGGTATAACACACCCTAAAAAACTCATGGTTTAGGATACAAAAAATAGAGATTTAATTACTTGTTTTTTGTCTAAAGTTTTAAATTTTCAGGATTGATTTATCGTTTTAAATCAACAAAAATAAAAGCATCATGTCAAACATGATTGTAGCCCAATAAAGTGACAGAAAGCCTCATAAATGCCTGCATTTGCAGGCATTTTTTATTAAGGCTAAACATCAAATCTGAAGTAGGTTGGGTTGAGCGATAGCGTACTCCTTTGGATGTTCCCTTTCATTTTTGGAGTGTAAAGCTTGTGACTTAGTTATTCTGAGTTATTTTGTCATACGTTTATAGCGTTTCTCAGTTAAGTGAGGTACATATTTTTAGTCAACAGAGGCTACCCGCATTTCTCACAAGCAGTAGGGGTGGGTTAATACAGTTATCAGTTAACGCTGATTCAATTATCTTGACTGATAACTGTTCACTGTTAAAGTGGGCGACTTAAACCCAATTATCTTGACTGATAACTGTTTACTGATTTAACCCGCTCCTACGACCTCTGGACTAGACAGGTGTACTTCATCGGCATGAAAATCGCTATAGTCTAAACTCGAGTGATGATGTTATCTAAAGATAGCAAATTGTTCATAAGCAACAAAATTAGCGATTTGATTGAATCATGACTTTAGTCATGGGGTTATTTATGACTTTTGTCTGAATTATTTTTCTACAAAAAATATTTAATGATGTTAGAAATAAATAGTAGCTACAAAATCCGCTTATTCAAAATAAGTTATGATTAAACATTTTGATTTTTTAAGTACGATATGAGCTATAAAAATTTCTCAGATAGAGCCGATTGATACAAAATTGTATTTTTAGATTGGATATACTTTTGGACGGCTCGCGTATATTCATTGCAACAAACTCATCTGTCATCAATAATTATTTTTAACCTGGCTTTTTATACCTGCATTGATAAAAAATGTAGGTCTAATCAATCTATTTACCCTCTGTAAATATCTAACATGAAGCAAACACAAAAAGAACAATACAAGCAAACTGCTCTAATTACTGGTGCAGCCAATGGTATTGGTTACGAATTAGCGTATATTTTTGCTCAGAATGGTTACAATCTGGTGTTGGTAGATAGACTTGACAGAAAACTGCAAGAAATTGCTGTGAGATTTCAAGATAAATTTGATATTTTTGTCAAAACCATTGTCAAAGATTTATCTATATCCACAGCTCCTAATGAAATTTTCTTAGAGTTACAACAAGAAAATATCCAAGTTGATGTGCTGGTAAATAATGCTGGATTTGGTACATATGGATTATTCAATGAAACTAACCTGAAAGATGAATTAGAAATGCTTCAGGTAAATTTAGTTTGTTTAACTCATCTGACTAAGTTATTCCTGAAAGATATGGTTAAACAAGGTGCAGGTAAAATCTTAAATGTTGCTTCGGCGGCTGCTTTTCAACCAGGGCCTTTAATGGCAGTTTATTTTGCCACTAAAGCCTACGTTTTATCTTTTTCAGAAGCACTGGCTAATGAATTAGAAGGTACAGGTGTAACTGTAACAGTTCTGTGTCCAGGGACGACACACTCTGCTTTTCACGAAAGAACGGGAATGGCCGACTCTAAACTGATGCAGGGGAAAAGAATCATGGATGCACAAACAGTGGCAAATATTGGTTATCAGGCTTTAATGAAGGGTAAAACAATTGTCATTCCTGGACTAATCAATAAAATGCTCGCTAAAAGCATCAGGTTTATACCCAGGAATCTAGTCACAAAAATTGTGAGAAGTATGCAGGAAAATAAATAGTTATTTTGGCTTAACTTGTGCTTAACTTGACTAAGATATTCAAGGAGTCCTGTAGACATCATGTCTGACAAAAGCCGTGTGTCCTCATCAAAAAGTCTCCATTACTCAGACAAATGGCAACAAAGCATAGCACAAGTAGCTTATCGCTTTAATCAACAGTACCAAAATCAACCCTTTGAACTGCCAGCCGAAGTGGAGGAAATGCCCATCTATCGGGAGTGGAAGACGGGGATATTGTCAGGAAAAATTGTGTCTCCTTTCTGGGATATTGCTCAACCTAAAAAAAATCAGCACTGTTTAGATATTGGCTGTGGTGTCAGCTTTTTAATCTATCCTTGGCGAGATTGGCAAGCGTTTTTCTATGGGCAAGAAATCAGTAATATCGCTACAGATACTCTTAACTCCCGTGGTTCTCAACTGAATTCTAAGCTGTTCAAAGGTGTCAAGTTAGCCCCAGCTCATCATTTAGATTATGAGCTATCTTATTTTGATTTAGCGATCGCCACCGGTTTTAGCTGCTATTTTCCCCTAGAATACTGGAGTGCTGTACTCTCAGAAGTCAAACGGGTGTTGAAGCCAGAGGGATTTTTTGTGTTTGACATCCTCAATGTAGAAACGCCTTTGGCTGAAGATTGGGCAGTTTTAGAAACGTACCTGGGTGCGGAAGTCTTTCTAGAACCTGTAGCCGAATGGGAAAAAATTATCAAAGCGGCTGGCGCTAAGGTGGTTACACGACAATCAGGGGAGTTATTTGATTTATATAAAATACGGTTTTAAATAATTCCTAATTTGTAATATGCGGCAAATTACCAATACTCAACCCGCATTTTGTTGAAACTGGCACAGTAACCAAGCACAAACTTCCGATTGGCTCATTTCCCGGCTACGGCGTAAGGCTTCCTCTAAAATGGCAATTACCAATCCAGGTAATACTTGCGATTCTTGAATCCGTTTACTACCTTGATCTGCCATAGCATAGGCAATGATTTGGGCATTCTGCACATCTACTACCCAATATTCTGACACATTTAAGTCCTCGTAGAGCGATCGCTTTATCCCCAAGTCATCCAACAGCGATGTTTTCGCAATCTCAATAACTAAATCCGGTGTAGGGTAGCGATCGAGGTTGACAATTCCTGTACCAGTTGGGATACTTTGAGCCTGTTCTCTGAGGTAATATGCTATATCTGGTTGACAATCCTGTACACCAGTTTTCCGAAAAGTAGTGGTGTCTAAACCTGTGGCTGGGATTCCTGTCAGAGTTGCAAACAGAGTGACTGCGAAGATAATTATCACATGGTCTTGACCATGATCAAAACTAACTGGTGGCATTTCCAGCCTCATATATCCTTTGTAGTAATAACTTTTCCCTTGGTCATCCAGTAAGTCAGCAAGTGTTTGTAAATATTCTTGCCAAGAAGCAGGAATCCATATCTCTGTCGGTAACTGGGTTTGAGTTTCACTCATTATTTAACCCTTATGCCTGTAAGCTATATCTCTTGTAACTCACATTCCGAGTTTTTTGCTTGGTACTTTGACATCTGAAGTCAAAACTTCGAGTTCGGAAAGGGAAGTTTCAGGTTTTGCAGTCGAAATTTCGAGTTCGGCGGCTCAATGTTGGTGTGATGAAGGTGAAGTTTAGAGTTCCGAAGGTGAATTTTTGAGCTTTTTGCTCGGATGTTGGTGTTTTGAGGTGGAAATTTTGTGTTTTGAAGTGCAACTTTTGAGTCATGATGTTAAAACTTGAGGTTTTGATATTAAATGATGGTGATTGAAGAGACAATCACCTAACCTTTGACTTTCATTTATTCTCCTTTTATCCCAGCCTCAATTGCTTTTACAAATGGACTGACCCACCATTGATCAGAAGCCTTCTGAAGTGCCTCAAATATAAATGCTTTTCCTCCAATTTCTACACGTTTCATCAAAGTTAGGTTTTGTTTTACTTGTTCCACTGCTGTTGTGATCAGTTCTTGTTTTTCAGCTTCAGTTGAGGGTTGATAATTTTCTGTAAAGCGGTTGAAGATTTGCTGAATTTCATCAAAAGCATCTATTAAATTTTGTTCATGAGCATAATTGTGTTGAATCTGATCTCCATAGATAGTGCTGTTGATATTAGCAGCGTTCACAGTATTATTAAAGTTGATGATTGGGTTGTCTGAACCTTGCATAATAAATACTCCTGCTTGAATTTGTGTAGTTTGAGACTCTATTTGATTACTTACAATTTGGAAAATCTCTTCTGGTTTAAAGGGTTGCCATGTTTGGCGACGAGCTAAAGTCTCAGCCTCCAGTAATCTCCATTGCAATTTATCTTTTAATTCTGGAAGTTCACGAATAATTTTGCGAAGTGCTTCACACCCTTGAGGAGTCCCACGTTCTTGTAGACGCTGTGGAATATAGTTTTTCCATGTTTTAATACTATCTTGTGGTGTTACTAAATATGCTTCAATACCCGTTACTTGTTCATCCTCAGAACTGTTTTGCTTTTTGTTATCTGAGTCAGGATATTGCTTAGTGAGAAAGATATATAAATCTGCTATGTATTGCTCAGGTAAACGCTGCTCTATGCTTCCACTATATTCAACTGAGAATGTTATCTTTTCCATAACTTCTCGACCAAATGCAGTATCTTGCTGAATAGCAGGCCAAATAACTGACCAACTAGCATCTTGTGTATAGAGTATGAGTGCTTTTGCTGCTACAACTGCTTTTGCTCTTTCCTCAGTACTGCTTGGAAGCGGTAAAGTAATTAGAGATTCTGCAAATGCTTTAGCTTCAATAAATCCATATTTAAGTAAATCTTCGAGTAAAGAACCTAAACTTTTAGCAGTTAATTTTTCATCTTGAACTTTATTGAAAATTGCTTTAGCTAAATTTTCATCCCAACAATTTACTATTAAGTTCTGAATGTGAATATCCCCGTGTTCCCGGTTATGTTTATCAATTAATAACATCAATACCTTGAGAAATTCACTAGGAGCATTTTGATAAGCTTGTTTAATGAATTCCTGACGATACTCCCGATATTCAGTTTTTCCCCAGTCAGGATATGCAAGAATTATTGCTGTCCACTTTTGCCATTCCTCAGCAGACAGAGAAAAAATAAAGTTTCGGGTTTGTTGTCGCAATAAAATTAATGCTTGATAACCTAATAATGCAGAATAGCGAAAATTATTTGTCCCCAGCCAAACTTGATTTTCTGGATCACCATCACGCAAATAAACTCTAGCAGCGTTTATAATCCTTTCTTTGGTTGAATCTTCTGCCTCAATCCAACCAGGAAGATTTGTCAGATTAGAGCGTAATAGATCACCATAATGGGTACTATTAGCTTCAAGAGTTAATTCAAAACATAAAGAACACCAAAGATTAGGCTGACCAGCTTCAATCTTATTCAAAATCTCCAGTACTCTTTCCTTCGGTGGAGGTTCTAAAAGAGGTTGCTTACCGTCTTTGTCTAGCTCTTCCTGTTCTTCCAGATATCTTGCCTGTTCCTGCTGCGCTCTTAGTGAGTTTAAATCAATTGCTTCGATAAGAGATTCAAACTCTTTTCTCAAAATTAAGTTGGTTTCGCTCGCTGTAAGTACAGCATCCAAATGCTCAAAATTCAATTCAGGTCGTCTAAAATGCCACCGTATCAATTTTGCCCAAATGTTTTGATAGTGCTCATTTTCTGATTGTTGAAGACATTCAATTAACCATATAAAATCTTCCTCAAAAACTATCGCTGTTCTGTAGCCAAGTAACCACGAAGGCTCTTTGTCTAATTCTGGAATTGTAGAGATAATTGACTCTATGAGTTGACGACGCTTTTGAATATCATCTTTTAAAACCTGGCTAAAAGATATTGTTTTATACGGATTCTCATAAACAATTTCATCGTGATTTTTTAACCTTGAAAAAGCAACTCTAGCAAATGCTTGCATTACTTCTGGTTCATTCAGATGCTCCCAAGCTTTCATCATAATTGCATCTGATAACTCTCCAAAGGGATAACCTAAGTCACGCCTAGTCACTTGTTTTTCTAGCCATCTTAAAGCTACTGTTAAATCAGATGTTTGAAGATGTTCTCCAAGCTCTTTTGCTATAAAGTCCTGATATCGCCCACCAATAGATTTAGATACTGGCTGTATTAATGTGTTAAACAACTCTTCTGCCGTGATATTTCCTGGCCAAACTGCTCGAAGTCCACAGCCTTTTAGCTGTTCTTCTACATCATTTTGGATTTTCGCAACTGCTAAAGGTTTTAATTTTGCTTTAGTTTTCTCATCACCAAGATTGCAAACTGCCACTGCTGCATTGATGCGAACCCAATCATGTTCCTGAGGAGCAAGTGCAACATTAGCAAGATATTCCTGTACATCTTTGACATTACAGGCTTCTGCAATATCTATTGCTACACTCCGAGCATTAATACTCTTTGTTGAATAGTAAATATAAGGTAGAAGCTGATCAAGTAATTTAGGATGATTTAGATTTTGGTATAGCCAATTATTATATTGGTATGTTAATTTTTCATCATTGTGTAGTTTTAGAAGAGATTCAACCAGGGAAAATTTATCATTATCACTAGCACTGGTAATATCACTTCGCAATAGCACATCAGGATCAGTCTTCATAATTCCGTGAAGTACATCAGTCCTCATGCTAGCTAGCCATGCTGCTGTTTCATGAAGCTGTGGGATTAATTTACCTTCAGTATCTTCAGATGAAACAAACAGTTTCATTATCCTATCTAAAGGTGTTTGATGATAATATAAATACCATGCAGCCAGAAATTCAGCATAAGTCTGATGAGCAAAACCAATTCGATGCGTCCCACGTGAAGAAAATAACTCAGTAATAGATAAGATCTCTGTTTTAATGCAGTTTTCATCCAAGAAAAACTCTTGCTGCTCAATGTTTTCTTTACCTATACACAAATCCCGAATAGCAATATCGGTTTTAGGCATATCTCCATATTCTGGATTGATCCAGATAGCAGACTTATTAGAAAATAGAAGTAATGCAGCAATTCTACTTGCAATAATTAGTCGTTTTTTGGCATTTAAACTGCCAATATTGCCTGAATCACAGCGATCAGGGTTAACCTCTTCACACATTTGTAAACAACCTTCTTCGTACAAATCTTTCTGAGAAGAAGGAAACCGCCCGTTTTGATAAATACCCAGAAGAAATTTTAACGTTATTGGCTTGATAGCAAGAGGAATAGCATTTTTGTTGGAAACTTCTCGTAAAAAATCGTCAGAGTTTATACCACGCTTATTCGCCTCTTCAATTACATTTTCTCGTAGTAGAGGAGCTAGCTGATATATCCTAACATTAGCTTCTCCCCATTTATCTTTTAGTTTCTGCTCTAAGCTATCCTTCCAATCAGCTGTCCTGCAAGTGATCCGAAAATACAAGCGATCGCAAGGGAGCTTTTCTATTTCACGCTTGAGAATGATGACAAGTTTATGTATGGAAAGTAATCCCTCATCTAGGCTATCCAAAAAAAGATATAGTTTATGTTTTCCTCTGCGCCAAGCTTGAAACGTTTCGTCTTGGAAGATTGCATCACACAGATCCTTGTCTGATTCATAATCACCAAGTCTAAACCACAAACATACATCTTCTGAACCACTAAGTCTCTGACTTATTTGAGAATATGCTTGTTTAGCTGCTGTAGTTTTACCCATACCAGCTTCACCTAGCAGGACTAAACAAGGCTTTTCTAATATAGTATCAAAAGCAACCAAATCAGGATTATATATATGTCCCCAATCTTCTTCAGGATTACATAAATAACCGCCGCAAGCGTATTTGAGATTCACTGATAAGGGATACCAGAACCGCTTCCATTTGTAATCTTGACTTGACATTTTTACTGAGAATAGACAGAAAACATTTTTACTATCTTAACTCAGCCAAAATTGTAGTTATGCCACATGATAGCTAGGCTTTTAGGATAAAACACTGCTGCGATCGCCTTCTTAACTCCACGCTTCAACCTTTATACTCGAAATTTGCTGCTCAGAACTCGAAACATCGAGCTTTTTACTAGGAACTTCAACTTCAAAACTCGGAACGCCGAGTAATTTACTCTAACATCCGAGTTCTAAAGCTGACACTTTGCCTTCAAAAGTGCAACTGTCGAGTTATTTTCTACAACACTGCTGCTTGAGGCTTGACTTTCCGAGGTTTACGCGCAAACCTTTGTCCCATTTCCTCAACTACTGCATCTAATCCTCCGGTTTGTCCACTGGCTTTAGCATAGTTATATACTTGCAACGCGGCTGCATAGGCTTCACTACCCACTGCTAGAGACGTATCATCAACCAATTCTTGCAACTGAGTCAACGCCAGCAACAATGGATACAACGCTTCAAATAGTTGCACATCCTTTCGCATTTCTTCTAAGTCAAAAGAACGTGGTAAAAACTCCGGGTTCTGTGTCGCCACCTCCAACGCTTTGCTAACAAAGGCGCGGCTCTTATCTCCCATCTTGGGTAAGGCTTTACGCTCGTCGTTACTCAAATCAATTAAAAATGGGAGCTTTTCTTTAATTGTAGCGATCGCTTGTAACAACCCATCCTTATCTGTTGTGGTCAGTGTTGCACTTACAGGACTCCTGGACATAAACTTTCTTCTCCAGTATGGTTTTCTAATTTAGAGTTCCCATATATACAAGCTAAATACACAGGTAAAAACATAATTTTCACAACAGATAGAAATACCATCAGCCTTACTAACGCACAATTCCCCATAATGCCAGAACTATCTTTAAACTATAGTCATGTCAACATGAGCAGTGACTAAGTTTTTTCAGGAGGTCACAATGGCTTTTAGTAATTATAAAGATATTGGTGCAGTTCTCAAGGAATTTCAGATTACCTACACTGAAGCCAATTTCATCGAAGAAATTGAGTTTACTATATCCGACTACTTCCGAGAAGATTTACAAACCGTTATACAAGACGGAGTACCTAATGCTTCCGAATTTTCAATTTGCGAAAATCTCATTTATCCAGTTCTTAAAGAAGTGTGGAAATGCTATCGTCGTAAGTTTGTTTTGTGGGGTCATAAGTCACTGATCTACGATGATAATCTTTCAGGGTTTCCCGAATATATTTTGGCTAAACGTTCTTCTTTAGGAAAAGTTGTGTTTGATCAGCCTTATTTCTTGTTGGTTGAGGCAAAGCAAGATAAATTTTCTGAAGGTTGGGCGCAATGTCTGGCTGAAATGGTGGCTGCACAAAAATTAAATAGTGAAGGACAAATTACTATTTTTGGAATTGTTTCTAATGGTAAAGATTGGGAATTTGGCAAATTAGAAGAAAAGTTGTTTACTCAAAATAAAAATCGTTATTTTATTCAGCATCTAGATCAGCTATTTGCTGCTGTAAACTATGTTTTCCACAAAAGTGAATTGCTGCTAAATGAGTTAATTGCTGCTTGAGTATTGTTAAGGGAACACCTAAAAATAAATTATCCCAAATTGACAGTTGGTAAGGTGCGTCAGAAGGAAGAATTGATTGGTGTAGCTAGGTTTTCTGACATTAACGCACCCTACATTTTGGATATTTTTTGATCTGGAAGTCACTAATTTAACGTGAGTTCGACGACTGAAAAAACCCCTCTCCAAACCTCTCACGCCAGTTTGCTCAAGTCGGGAAACCCGCCCACGCAACTGGCTCCCCTAAAAGGAGAGAGGCTTTAAAAGCTTGATTTTTCATTGATATGTGATGCTCTTTGCTCCCCTCTCCGCGTCGGAGAGGGGCTGGGGGAGAGGTCAAAAAAAACTTGTCGAACTCACATTAATTTAAGCGATCGCCTTCATTATCACTCCAGTCATACCAATTCACAAAAATCCTGATACATATAGCTTACTCGTTGGGTATTGTCCGCCCACCGTTAAAACGGTGGTCTCATAGCTTAAGTCCATTAAAATGGACTCTGATATTCAGTCCTCTTGAGAGGACTTTAGCTATGAGACAGGGATTTACAATCCCTGACGGACTGACGGACTCACGTATTTGTATCATTATTAAAGTGAAATGGTATCAGTTGCTCGTGCTGCATCAATTGCTATGTGTTTTCTAGTTGATTTTTAGCCAGTTGTATTGAAGCGATGATTCAGCGCTGAGAGTTGGCTGTGTAGCTGTGTAGAGTTAATCTACAGCACCTAATCGACAACTGGCCGTGAGGAGGGAAATTTGCAGGATACTGCAACATCCTGCGGATATATTTCCACCTTCCCGTTCCCCTTGATATCCTCATTAAAGCAATAACTGCATAGTTGTGTCTGCCAAAATGCCACAATTTTTTGTGCCATACTACCAAATAACTCTGGGCAGACTGAGTTGTGTTTGACACTATGCACAAAGAGTAATTTTTGACTAGGGTCAGTTTACAAACTGTCACCTGTAGAATGATCATTTTTATCTGAAAAAAGATATTCTTAACTTAGTGCAAGGAGTGATACCTTTTCACTTCAATGTTTGTTAAAAACAATCCTCACAATGTCTTGCTTTGCAAGGGTATTGGAGATTTTAACTGTCGCATCAAGTAAGTGAATTGGTATATTCTTTTACAAAAAAGCGCTGGGTAAGCAGTACCATATGCGCTTTTTTGTATTTTAGGTAAGAAATTATTACTGCTAGGTCTAGTTGCTTTTGAGGTTGGCTTCTGAGTCAGATAGAGAGCTAGTGGTGGAGTTTGTTAGTAAATCTGAATATACTGGTGGATGGGCGATCGCTATCACCTCTTTTAATTAGGTCAAATACAGACTATTGTGAAGATAGAGCGTTATATTCCGCTTTTTCATGACTTTTCTGCTGTAGCTGATTATTAAAAACTCAAGATTTATAATGGCTCGCATTCTCAAAAAAAAAGTTAATCATCAGACAACTCAACTCAACTGGTCATCAACAACGGAATTAGTAGGACTAGAATTTGAGTTAGTGACAAAAGTTGATGTTTCCCTGTATCCTCAATATACAATTGGACTCCACGCCTGGTTTCTTGACCAAGTACGTTCCACAGACCCAGAACTCTCAGCTTACCTCCATGATGGTGAGTCAGAAAAACCTTTTACTATCTCTGCATTAGATGGGGAATTAGTCAGTAGTGGTAAACAGTTAAAACTTTTGGCTAATAAAACATATCGTTGGTATGTCACAGCTTTGTCGAATCGACTAATACAATGGTTGGCAGAATGGATAAACAACTTACCATCAGAGGTAAGTCTGCGTAATGCACCTCTACAGATTATCGCTTGTCATGTGATTTTTTTACCCACAACTTATGAGCAGTTACTCAATTCGCCATTAGAACAGACTCTAGCTTTACATTTTTTAAGTCCTACAAGTTTTCGGCGCAAAGGTCATCACTTACCGCTACCAGTTCCTGTAAATATTTTCCATAGTTATCTGCGTCGTTGGAATGACTTTGCTGGTACGCCAATTGACCAAGATAGTTTCTTAGCTTGGGTAGATGATTGTGTACTGATTACCCGTCACCAAATCGCCTCAGCAAAAGTGCTAGCGGGGAAGAAAGGTGCAGTCACAGGTTTTACAGGTGCAGTGGAATTTAGTTTGACGAAGGAAGCATCCCAGCAACCGGAGTTTTGTCAATTATTTTCTGCTTTGGGGAAGTTAGCGCCATACTGCGGTACTGGACATAAAACTACCTTTGGTTTAGGTCAAACGCGCTGGGGTTGGTCTTCAAAGGTGGTAGTCGATGTTCCAGATGTGCAGAGTTTGCTAGCTAACCGCATTGAGGAGTTAACAGAAATTTTCACAGCACAACGCAAACGTACAGGAGGCGATCGCGCGATCGAGGTAGCATCAAAATGGGCTACTATCCTAGCACGGCGGGAAATGGGTGAGTCTTTGCAACTGGTAGCGCAAGATTTACAAATGCCTTATGAAACGGTGAAGACTTACGCCAAGCTGGCGCGCAAGGCTTTGAAGGTGGAGTAATAGGTTTTTTTTCGTACAAAGGCGCAAAAAAGAGTACAGATGTTTAGTTTTACTCAAATTGAGCCAAAACAATCTCTTGATTAGGGAACTTAGCCACGAGTTTAAGACTTCCACCAAAAGCTTTAAGACAACGAGAGAGTGCAAATACTTGAATATCCTCTTGGGTTTCTAATTCAGCAATAGTAGACTCAAAAGTTGTCAGGTCGTTTTCTAAACTATTGTTTGTCAGTTCTAAAGACTCCTTCAGTTCCAGAAGGTTAAGATGAAGCAGCATCATCTGAGCGCGAGTTGCATTCTTAGCCCTTTGCTCAGGTGTCATTCGCTTTCGCAATTCGCTATAAGGCTTGGTTCTCATATCTTCTATTTATTTTCGAGCTAGCTTGCAATTTTGTCTTAGTCTTTTTTAGTTTTAGTCCCCTTGCGGGGAAGAGAGATGGGATATTAATCATCTTAATCATCCTGCATCTCACGGATTTGTATCTTTGCCATTACAGGAATTCAATCTATTAGAGAGATTTGATTCCTATTCAGCAGAAGACGAGTGTTTGTTTCCGTCCCCTTGCGGGTAATTTTATGTATCTACTATTTTAACTTATTTTGTAATATATCTTTTATATGCTGTAACTTCTCAAAAGATTTATTAACTTCTAATTGATGACTTTTAAAAAAATCTATTGCACTCGTATATTCCATGCCTTTACCCTCTAAGTATCTAGCTTTTTGACTTGCACTTTCTAAATCGTTATAAAGTTTTTCCAATTCTCTTGTATCTAATTTCTTTGCCAGCTTACGAACATAGCCACGACGAGAATCATGAGGAGATTTTTCTGGGAATTGAGTTCGTATATCATCCCCTTTTTGAGAAGCGTAATACTCTACCCAGTGCAATGCTGCATAAAAGCACATGGTTACTGTCCAATCGGGATAAGTATTCTCATTGCTGCGTGCTGCGTTTTCATTGCTTTGAGCTTGCACAAGGTAGCGTTCACAAGTCATGATTTATCGGCAAAGTAAAACTAGAGTTAATCAAAACACGATAAAGTTAGGAGAATTAATTGACCATACTTTTAGCCTACGTTCCTTTGTATATCTTTTTTCATCAGAATCGGCTATTTTGGAATCTCCAAATGAATAAAATCTGTCTACTATCTGAGGACGAAAATACCATTCTTCAGTAGAATCATCTATTAATTTCCATTCACAGTCAATTATCATATCCTGGATCTTATCCCAGCTTTCATCTGATAATTGGATATCTGCTTTCAACTCTATCTGAAAATCAACCCAATGAATATCTGGAAAACTAGTAGCTACTGCTATAACTCTTTTCACTCCTTCTATTTTTTTAACTAGTTCTTCTACTAATCTTTGTATTTCAGGAGGAATACAAGCAGAGCTTTTTGATATCTTGAAAGGTACTAAGCGTAAATGAGAAGAATTAGCTTCACTCCAAGTAGTTTTAGTCTCAGATTTTGCCGATAAATTTTCCTGCGTTGAACTCATATAATTCATACTTCACCCTTTAAAAACTCATCCAGTCTATCTCTCAAAAATGCTGCGTGCTGGCGAGTAAATGCAAAATTTATGAGATGTGCAGTTGATGACGATTCTTGCTCATCTTCCACAAATGGACTGTTTGAAAGCATACCTGCTATTAATATCCTATGTTCTTCATCAATTGCCACACGCACACCAGTAACAAATAACACTTTGTTTTGTTCTTGTTGACTCATGATTTACCGTTAACCTCTACTTTATCTGAAAATTGGAGAGCTAAATGCTGTTGTTAACACTAGATTTGCTCTACACTGAATTTTATGTTAGCTCTACAAGAAGTAGAGCTAAACAATAATCAAATAGGCTTGCTATTATACTACTTTAATAATGAAAGTAGGATTTAAAGCCTGAGAAATAGGGGCACAAGTAGAAAGCTGGAGTGTTACTTGAGACTGGGTAAAAGTTTTGTACTGTTGTTGAAAAGACTCACAATGCGTCCATGCTGAATACGAATCAAATCCTGTTTTAAAGTGCGACCTTGATTCAGTCATAAATTTGACAAATTTTACACTACATCTCGATTATAGGAGGTTTTTCAAACAATATCATCAAACTTCGCAATATATTTATACAGTAACAACAAGCTAAATACACTTAATACTTTTAATACTACCATCATCTTTGATAGCCAGGATTTTCACCTGAACTGCCTGTCCTTCTTGAAGAGAACTTGCTTTTTTCGGTTCTTTTTCGGTTAACTTAATTGTCCCCAGAATCTCATAAGTGACTTTGTTACCATTAATTTTAGTAACTGTTGCTTCTATAATTTGGTCAACTTGGAAGTGTTGAGATTGGGCAACTTTTGCAATCTCTGCTTGACGTGCTGACTCTACAGGTGGGGCTGTAGGAATAGACATTTCTCCAATGGGAATACCTGCGTCTTTGTAATAGCGGATGAGGCGAGATACCCAGCCTAAAATTTGGAGGATGGTGTGAGCATTGCTGATATTTTTGAGATAATTACTACAAGCTTTATCGATACTGATGTAATAGTCTGTGGTTCTTTTGCTATGTCCGATTTGTCTACCATGACTTACCAATGTTTTTAAATACTGAAAAAATCGAGTAGTTGCATCTGGGTGATTAATCACGCTACGCAGGTAAGCAACGGTTTTGCCTAACTCGTTGACATCGGTATTATCTTTAACTAAAGTAAGGGCGATCGCATGAGCAATTTCCCACTGCACATCTGTAAGAGTTGCTGATATTGATTCTGCTATTGTCATTATTATCACATCTAGGTAGTGGTTGACTGTCAGTTGGGTAGTGTGGAAGTTTCTGTGAATAAGCTTGGTTCAACATGAAAAAAATCTCCCAGTTTTTGCGCTTGTTCTGGGGTGATTTTGTGTTGTCCATTTAAAATTTTATCCAGCAAAGTTTTTGAGCCTAAAAACACTTCTAAATCTTCTCTAGTTTTCTCGGATTGTTCTAAAAGAAACAAAAGCATTGATTGAGAATTAATTGGCTCATCAAGTTGATAATATTCTCGCTCAAAATTTTCAATTAAAATAATTAGGAGTTGCAATAACTCATCTTCTTCAAAACTGAGTTCTCGGTGTATTAACTCTTGTACAATTGCCAAAGCTGCTTCATTCTCAGCTTCAGTCTTGATAATTTGAGAACGATAAGTGCTTAGTAATTTTTTACATTTTTCTGTATTAGAAGTAAGGGTCATTTTTCCATTCTTCCTTGTCGTATTCAGCATGAGTGAGAATATATTTAATATAAATTAATTGCTTCAGATAATTTATATTAACAATCAATCGATATTTATTCCCTTTGATATTGAAAACTGTAAAATTACTAACAGCTTCAGCTTGAGAAAATATTTGTTGTACCTCGACTAAGTTTGACCATTTAGCTTTACTAGCGACTTTATACCAGTTGCTAAGAGCATCTTGACAATCTGGATGAATTTCGACATACTCTCTTAATATTTTATAACTGATAACGTGCATTATTATTCTTAACTAAAGTCAGGGCGATCGCATGAGCAATTTCCCACTGCACATCTGTAAGAGTTGCTGATGTAGATGCTGTCATAGTCATGATTAATACATTCCTGATGGGGGTTCTCTGTCGGTGGGATAGCGGAGGATGGCTGTTAATTCTTCTAGTTGTTTTTTCTGCACTAAATGTGAGTGTGCTGCTTGCATATTTGTCTGTTTAAATTGGGCTAATTTTTCTCCTGTTAGTTCATCAGATTCGCTGAGTTGATAGGATGAATATCTTTTTTTTAAATCTTTTGATTGTTGAATTTTGTCTATACTCACTGTCATTGTTCCCATGCCGATGGGTTTACCACCACCCACTTTTAAGGCGATGGGATGTTGAGTATCTTGTCCTAATACAATTAATAATGTTCCTAATTCTTCTGGGAGTAAGTTCTTAAAATTTAACTGGGTTTTAAAAATATATTCTCTACCTGCTTGTTGTACAGGAATACCAGAATTCTGTCCTTTATCAATGGCTCTAATTGTGTGATAATAAAACTTACGTCCAGCGACCCTACCCCGAATGAAGTATACAGCACTTGCTTCTGGACGAGGACGGTATAGGGAAGGCATAAATCCGGTGGTAAAGCCGATGCTTTCACACTGGGCATCATTAAAATCTAGCAAACCTTGCCAATTTAATGCACCGAATACTCGACTGGCTGGACAAAGTTTTTCTTTATTCCCACAAGGTAGGCGTTCTGGAGGGATTTTATCTCTATATCTAGAAGTAATCACTGCTAGTGTACTGTTAGTTATGGCTTCATATACAGACCGGATACAGCCTTTGAGGGAACTGCCTTGAATGGAGAGTTTTTGGTCAACTCCTTGTACCATTGTTTTAATTAAGGGAATTTTGCCCCCTACATCGCTACCCATTGCAACTATACCTGTGGAGACATGGAGAGATGTCTGCACTTTGAGCGTAAGATACAGTGTACCGTGTAGGCGATCGCTCAAATATTTATCATGTCCCACAGGACGCTGTAAGTTGGGACGTTCTGGAGGGAAAGTAACAAATTCATACGGTTTGGGTGGTAGTTCTGGGTTAGATGAATCTCTAGGAGTTGGTTTTCTCGGTGGTTGGGGAGGGGTTCTTGTCATCTTGGTCTATCTCTACAGTTAAAGCTACAAATTGCACAGTGGAGGTTGCGTTATCAATAAAGTAACGTTGAGCTAATTTGGGATTTTTTTTATTTTCATCTTTTAGGCGAATATTTAAATTAGGTGGATAAATTAACTTTTTAGGAAAACGAGTTTCATCAGCACGATAACCATAAGCAGGATATGCGTAAGATGGAAATTTTGTATTATTACTTGGTTCTATTCGCCAAGATACTTTGTTATCTTCACTGATAGCTTTAAAGTGATGATGATTGTCAGCTATAGTTAACAACAGGGCTGCATAAGTGTCTTTTGATTTTTTTTTCCATCGCAATTCACATTCATAATTAAACATTTGTCCCTCAAGCATCGACGGAAAATCATCCTTGGTAGGCGGTTCTTCTACAATTCCACTAACTTGATGAGTACAACGCCAAAAGTAATAACTATTTTTACTTGTTAATTGTTTAATTAAATACAGCAATTCATCAATACATAAATCTTTTGGACTCATACCAACAAAAGGATTCATTTAACACCCACTAATAAATTACTCCAAGACCTAACACATCTTTCAAATAAGTCGTTAACTGTTCCTTCTCGCCAAGTCATTTGTACACCAAAGCCTAAATCCATTGCTTGTGCTGCGACTGGTGTATCTTGATTATCTACTGTGGGAAAACCATATAATTTAGCATCATCAGTTTCTAAAAACTCTCCAACACCTAAAAGAAAAGTATGATTCCATTGTTTTGCACTACCCAAAGCAGAAATTTTCCCATCTTGCAATTCACAACCAGGATATTGTACAACAGCTTGATTTAACTTAACTTCCACAGTACCCAAACCACGAGATTTAGCAAAGCCTAAACCAAACCAACCATCGTTTAAGTCTCGCAATACTAAACCAATTAAACCTAGTTGTGCTAAGGTAAAATTTTTCAAATGAATCTTAGTCTTAAATTCACCAGCAGTGCAAACTTGATAATTAAAAGGCCCCACTGCCACAGAACCAAATACTCTATCAATAGCTACACCATTACGTTCTTCAATTCTGAGAGGTTGAGAACTATCTGGATGAGCATCTTCAATTCTAATTCTACTAGCAATAGAAGTATTACCAAATATTTGGTCTGTAAAACTAGATAGTTTATATAAATTTGCTCCCAGGTGAATATTATTTTGATTCTGCTTTTTGAATTTGTCTAGATAGTCATCATTACTTAAAGGGTTATTAGCCCAAAGTTTTGAAATATTTTCCGGCGGACGTTCTTCACTTCCTACAGTTCTAACTATACGTTCTGCATGAGCGCGAATTGCTCCTTTTAAACTACTTCCTGGTAAATAAATCGAACGTCCTCCAGCATGATAGGTTTCGACAAATTCCATATCAGGTTTTGTCGGGTCTGCGCCTTCTTTGCCTGACTTAATTAAAATTGGACTATCAGGAATGATAGTTAAATCAATGGTGCAGTGATTAACAAATCTTTTGTGCATGATTGGTAGTTGTGGAAAATAGTTTCACTTAAGCTGCTACTAAAGTATTTAGCTGGACTTCACACTGTTGGAAGAGAAAATTTACAGCAGCAAATAATTTATCTAACTCTTGAATTGTGTAATAAGTACTATTCCTGGTAAATATATCACTTTCTAATTTACCAAATTGCCATGTTATTCCATTAGAAACAACTCCTAAAATAATTATTTGGTATTCTCCATTTAGTCTTTGGGCTGCAATCATTTCTGCTAAACATTGCGCCCAACCTGTTTCAAAGTTATCTTGCTTGGCTTCGACTAAAATAAAGTATGGTTTGTCAAATACAAATTTCCCTAATGGTGAACGTTTCGCCAAAATATACTCAGGAAAACCACATAATTTTTCATCATAATTTAGTGATTGATGACTCCACAAAATGAATTTACTCCGGTAAGTCTTCCACACTTCTTTAATGACTGGATAAATTAGATTTTCACAAATAGCAAATTCTGAGTTATCAACTACAGCATCCCGCATCATCAGTTCTAAATCTTCTCGGAAGTAGTCGGAAACAGTAAAAGCAAGTTCACCAATAAAATTTGCTTCAGTATAGGTAACTTGAAACGCTTTAAGAACTTCACCAATAGTTTTAAAATTACTGAAAGCCATACTGATATCCTCAAGAATTTTGGGTTGCTGCGGTGGTGGAACTATTAGATATATTCTCTCTTAATTTGTTAATTAGTGCTTGAGTCCATCTCTGCTTGAATGTTTTCCCGTCTTCATAACTATGTATATTATCAACTGAATTGCTATTGACTAATTCTTGTAGATACGTTAATAGTTTTTCTGGGTTATTGTTGACATCAATCCAGCGCATTTTCTCAATTTCTAGTTTAACAACACCCAAGCCACGCGATCGCCCTCCCCCCAAAGGTATCTGTTCCGTCTCAAATTGGTGTAAACCAATCATCAACAGCCCTAGTTCATAGTCTTCTGCATTCTCTACCACCGCTTTGAACTCAAACTGTGTCCCAGCCGGAACGACTTGGAAATCATAGAGTTTTCCTTCTGCGGCGGTTTCGGTGTCTCTGTCAATGGCTACGCCGTCTCTTTCTTGATATTGTCCAAACCATGTATCGGGTACTATTGTTAAATCTCGCACTTGGAATTTGCTAGCTATCCAGGGTGAACCAAAAACAAGAGAGGTGAAATCAGTTTCATTAATAATTTTTTCCGTGAGTAACTGATCTCTTTTTGCACTGCGTTCTTTCTGTTGATATTCCTCAAGTTCTTTTTCAACTTCTTTCTTAATACCATTTTCTCCATTCATTCGGTCATTATTAATTGACCATTCGGCTTCTATGGCAGGATTTGCTGCTAAATTGGGATTGATACCACGAAGGAAACTTTCTAAGCGCGATCGCATTGCACCTTTAAAGCTAGATCCTGGTATTAGTGGATTACCAAACGCATCTTTAATTACAGGTAAATCTGAACCAATTGGTTCACTAGAACGTCCAGCACTAATTCTTAATGCGGTGATTGTGGTGAGTACACCTGTAATTTCTAGACGATTTTTGAATGTATCAAACATATAATTAATTGTATTGATAAAATTTATGCTGCACCGTCACGTTTGTATTTCAAATGTCGTGCGCCGTAGCCTAAATAACGGCGAATTAGTTCTAGCCAAATGGGTTTATAGTCGGCTTGACAAGATTCAGCAATTATCTGAGCAGCTTTTTTGATATTGTTATCGATGTCCTTAACTATTCTTTCAGCTAAAGATCCTTCACCTCTCCCCCATTTTCTATCACGTCCTACTTGGTAGCGGATAAAATTTTTAATTACTTCTGCACTGTCTGTTGTATCAGAAACACGCACTAAGTTACGAAATTGCGATTCTTCTAAATCACCATACTTTGTTTTATCTAAAGCATCTTCAATCCAACTAACTAAATCATCTTCGGCTTGGCGGATACCTTTTTGAATTTTTAGTTGTTGCTGCTGTTCTGAAAACTCACTCATTTTGCCTTCTCTCTAAATACACTATGAAATTCATTACAAATTTGCACTTGTCCAAAACCTTCCGAAGTGCGATCGCCTATTCCATAAATTTCTAAATTTTCCCATGCTTGTAACCATAAATGCTGATTTTCTGTACTAAATAAATACACACTTCCTTTACTTGTAACTAACTCTATATCTTTCATCAAACCCCAGGCAGAATTCCAACCAGAACGATAGTCATAACTACTGTAAGCTGTATGTAGTTGTAGAGAATCATCATCAATCTTTGTAAACTCTTGAAGCATTTTTGTAGAAATCACCGTAGTGCGTTGCCAATTATCTGTGAGAATGGCATCAGCTTGTAGATCGATGGTGAAATAAGTCCGATTCTTTGGTAATGTTTCTAAAGGCGTACCAAATATCTCACTCCATTCATGCCAGCGTTGATGTAATTTTTGGTTAAACTCGGCTACTTGATTAATGGCATTTGACTGAATAGCAACAGGTGTATTAGCTGTAATTTTGACCTTACCTAAGCCTCGTGAACCTGCACCTCCTAAACGTAAATTATCTCGATGACTTTGAATAAATTGTTGTAAAGATAAGGCTAAATCATCATTGACTAACACTGCACCCCTATATATGACAGGTTGTTGTTTCTTTTGTTGCGATTCATTTAAAACTGCAATGCTATAGAGTACCCTTTCTTCCGAGGTGGCGCGACGGCGATTAATCCCTACTCTAGTTAACAAGCGACTATTTATAGATGAATTGTCATATTTTCCGTTTTGTTGACTATAAAAACCTGTAAATGTATCTAATCTACCTCCATCTCCAGGACAATTAGGATCATAAATATAACCATATCTATCAGCACAAAAGTAATCGATTAAAGTATCAAAAGCCCCATAAGTTTTTTCTGATTTAAACCCAGACTTGGCTTTAGAACTTAAAGCAGTAGCAGGAATAACTCTGACTTCGGAATTAATTGTGTTCTTAGCTGGATAAGCATTTTTAAAAATAGCTGGATTGTCACCTAAGAATAACTTGTGAAAATCATCGTCATCACTAATGATTGGTGGATGAACTTGGTTTAATATTTGACTAGCGATCGCACCACGAATTACAGAACCAGGAATATACTTTTCTACCTCACTGACATTCCCCCCTGGTTTTTGTCTACCAATTGCTAAAGGAGACAGTGCTTGAATTTCTAAATCAATCTTTTGCATTATTTGTAAATCCTTTAGCCAGAAAATCCCATGCTGCTTGTTCTACAGTTAAGGCAGGAAATTCCCAATGTAACCAACCTAAACCTGCTGATTTACTACCACCTAAAGCATGAATATGTCGCAATCCTGCTTGAATTAATGCTGCTGCATAAACGGGGGGATGAGATAAATAAATATTACCCGTAAATCTGAGTTGGGTGTTTGCTGGTGACGTTTCTAAAAAGAAAAGTTTGTCTTCTTCCGCAGTGCGTCGGCGGCGGTTGATAGTGACACCAGGACGTATGACTTCTGGTAAATTCTCTGGTGCTTCTTGACAGATTAAATCATCGAAAGTTATCCGCGAAGGTAACACAGGATTACCAAAAATTTGACAAATTAAACAATGATGTTGCCTATCTTCTGCTAGGGTAGAGATTTCATAGTCTGATATGATAAAATCTTCTGATAAACCTGCTCTTTGAGGACACATAGTTTGTGGGTTGGGAGAATAGCAAATATGCCACTTTAAACCCCTGGCAATTTTTTCGCATTCATGGCGTAAACGTCCTTTTAGTTGAGAAGCAGGAATTAATAAGTTATTTTCTGCATTGCGAACAATTGGTTTATCTACCAGAGAACCAGAAGCACCTCCAGCACCAATACATAAAGCTGTATCAATAACGGCTGTAATTGAGTAGGTTTGAAGTGAATTGGATAATTCTTGTAGTTTAATCATGATTCAATTTTTCCAGATACAACTTCTGATGTCTCGTTGTCTGATACTTCGATAAAATCATAGACATCTACCATATCTCGCCAAATTGTTTCGTAAAATGGATCTTCTGAATGTTGAGGATCACGTTTGCCATCATCATACATCCAAGGTGCTAGATTACCTTTATTACAGTTGTCTTTAGGTAAACACCAAGCATCTTCAAAATCTCTCATTAATGCGTCTTTACCTTGTTTGAGTCTGACGCGAAAATAGCGATAGTTGAGAATTGCTGTACGTTTACCCTGTTCTAAGAAACTGCGGATTTGATACAGTTGTGATTTGGGAAACTTAGCTTTTTTCAAAGCAGAGATGGAGGTGATTAATCCAGCTAATTCATGTAGTGTGTATGGTGCGGCGTAAAATTTTAACTTTTGAGATGCTTGTTTAGTTAATGCTTCTTCTCGAAAGCTTTTAACATTAGAGGAAATCATGGTAATTGATTTGAGAGTTAAAAAATCTACTGTCCCGCCATTATATCCAGATGCTTTAAGTTTTTTAGCACGTTCTTTTGCTGATTTCAGTAATTGTTCAACTAAGTCTCTCGCATAGTATATGGGTGTATTGACAGCTGTAATCAATACGCCAATGGAAGTACTCAATTCACATTGAGTGAGTTTTGCAGTTAAGGGTTTATAACGGTGATGTTTCTGCAACTCAACTGGTTGATTGTGTTTTAGGCGATAATTACCTGTAATTTTTGGAGAGTCTCCGGTTGCTGCTGTACTTTCAATAATTGGTATCTCTTTAAGTAAGATTTTTTCAAATTCATCTCCAATCATCTGGGATATTTGTAAGGCTTTATTCGCTGGAACAATTAAGAAGACATCATCCCCACCAATGGTAATAATTTCAAAAGGATGGATAAACTCACCATTCTCTAAGTCTGACTCCTCATCATTAAATCTGCGGAGTTGATGAGGATTTAAGTTTTCGGCTAATGCTTGAAAAACTGCGTATAGTGTGGCTCGTTCTACATCTTGACTAAAGTTTTGATATGCTTGTGGTGTCGGGATTTTTTGAATATAACTACCCATATTATTTCCATCGGCATAAATGTAGGCAACATAACCATAACTAGCATTAGAAACTTCGGTCAGAGTTTCGGCAATTTTTACAGATGAGGGGGAAATATGATCGTAATATTTTCGTTTTAAAGTGGGATTCTTTTCTAGAAAGGATGTGAATTTATCTACCCAATTGTCAATAATGCCTCTTTGCCAAGTTAACCCAGATTTTTTATACCAATCGGGATTATCATTATTTAAACTACCCTTGGCTCTATCGCCTACCAAATACTTACGCACAGATGCTTCCGAAAAATATGGTTGCCTTGGTAGTTCCTCTACTCGCATAATAGCAGAACGGCGATCGCTGCCATCACGCATCAAGTATGGATGGGTTTCCAGCATCGGTGGATAGCGCCGACTGGGACGTTGACGAGTATCGTTACCACTGCGACGCTGATTATACAGAATATTCAATTTTGTGGTTAATTCATTAAAACTTTTGCGTTTTTGAAAAAATTCTACTCTCTCTACTTCACTACTAGGATAACCAAAATAAGCTTGCACTAATGGCTGATTAAACTTTTGATGATACCAATCTAACCATAATGTATTTTCAATCGGTTCGCGCAATAAACCAAAGCGCAGTTCCAATAATTGAAATTTCTCACCCACCGCACAGGAGTTAGCTGTTAAAGTTTCATGTGTATAGCGTTTCTCAATCGCATTAGCTAAATCATCGACATAGGCAGCCGGGCAAAAAGCTAGTATATTACCACCAGTAGAATAAATAATTAATTCAGGAATTAAAGCATCAGCAAGCTTGTAATTTGCATCTAAATTAAAGTTTTCATCTAGCCATTGTCTAACTTCATTCACTTGAGCGTTATAAAGATTGGGTTTGTCTGGCTTTGGTTTATATTTTGGATTAAAAAATATCCTTAAATCAACTTGGTTAATTCTATCCAACAATCCAGATGCACCACGAATTTCTTGGATTTTTGCCGATTCAAACATATACTGTTTAATCTTAGTCGCACCACCATAGACTAACCCAACTTTGGCATTTCCAATTTGTGAATATTTCTCGCTGACTGCTTTTAGTTCCTCCACCGACAGAGGAAATTCTTCCTGTTGTATTTTCTCTACCTGTCTAACTAAATCTTGAAATTCCTGTGGTAATTCGTTCCCTCCATTTAAAGCTTCTCGTGTTTGCTTGGCTAAATCTTGAGGTTGATACTCATCACCCCAAGCTAAACACCAACTAATTCCTATAGCAATGTTTTGTGGCGCATCTTTCATAACAATAGATAAGACTAATTTGTAATTCGTAATTTGTAATACTTGCCAAAGGCGAGAAGCAAGCTACGTAATTCGTAATTCAATACGGTTCAGTTAGTAGAACCCAATTCTTCTAGATCCCCCTAAATCCACGCCAGTTTGCTCAAGTCGGGAAACCCGCCCACGCAACTGGCTCCCCTTAAAAAGGGGGACTTTGAATTTAATTACCCACCTTTTAAGGGATGCTAATATGAGTCCTCTTGCCATTAAACCCGGATTGGCAAACTAATTTCATAACCGCAAAAATACTTAATAATTGATGTCACCTTTATGAATCTTACATAGCTATTATTAGCAGCTAATTGAGTAAATGACATCTGGGAACACAAAATTTGATTCTCTAGTTTTATTTTTAGCAAAAATCCTCTCGATTCATTTGCGTTCCTCTTTTTGTTGTTCTGCGGGTAAGTCTATATAACTAGATAGTCCTCCTAAATCTGGGTGATCTTTTTCACTCCTCGCTTCCATGACATCGCGCTGGAGGTTACGCAAAAGTTGAAATAAAACCCTGTCACATATTGCACTCACAGCTAAAGTGGCGATAAACACTGCCACAGTGCAAGCAATCACCGCAAATAAACCCAAAGGCGCGATAATCAAGATCACCCACGTAACTGCTGCATTAGTCACAGCTACAATCCAACTACGGTATTTGACTAACTTTTTGGCTACAGATGTAGACATAATTATCAACTCGGTTGCAGGACAATTTTATTTTGGCACACCTCTGGAAGATAGTACTTTCCACTAGAGAGAATATATATAGATATACCTCTCTAAAAACTTTGCCATCCAAAGTTCCAATTATTTATGACTACACTCTACTTGACTGAAGCCGGAACAGTCCTTCGCTATCGCAACGAATCCTTAATCATCATCAAACAACAAGAGTCGAAAAATTGCCGCTTGGCAGAAGTCACTCTCGTGGTAGTCTTGCCTGGAGTGCAGTTAACAGATGTAGTCATTGCTCAATTACTCGACCGGGGTATTGAAACTATCTTTCTCCGTCAAGATGGTCAATTTCGTGGTCGTCTTCAGGGACACTTTGCTACTAACCCGACCATTCGTCTAGCACAGTACCGCACTGTCGAAACTACTTTTGGTATGGCCTTAGCACAAAAATTAGTTATGGGTAAAGTCCGTAACCAACGAGTAATACTCCAACGACGCAATCGTGCTACTGGGGGAAAAATTAGTGAGTTAACAGAAGCGATCGATTTAATGAGTGCCTATGCTGCCCAGTTAACCAACACTACCACACCATTGAATCGAAACGAATTGATGGGAGTTGAAGGTATCTGCGCTCGTACATATTATCAAGGTTTGCGACATTGGTTTCCTGCACAGTGGAATTTTAGCGGACGCAACCGCCGTCCACCACTAGACCCGGTAAATGCTTTGTTGAGTTGGGGATATGGAGTATTATTAGCACGGGTATTTTCTGCTTCTGTTCAAGCCGGACTTGACCCATATTTAGGATTTTTTCACGCCATTGAACCCTATCGGCCTAATCTAGTGCTGGATTTGATGGAAGAATTTCGACCAGTGGTAGTAGACCAAGCTGTTATTTCCATAATTCAAGCAGATTTATTAACACCAGAAGATTTTCAACCTTCACCTGATGGTGTGGGTATCTGGTTGGGTACTATGGCAAAAAAGCTATTACTCGGTGAATTAGAACGACGCTTACGCACTTCTCTGCTTTATCCACCGCAAAATCGTCAGTTGAGTTTGAGTCAAATTTTACTCGAACAAGCTCGTAGTTTAGGACGCTGTTTGTTGCAGTCGAGTTTAGATTATGAGGCGTTTGTCATTAAATAACGAATTACAAATTATCATGGCGAAACTCTATTTAGTGTGTTATGACGTACCTGACGACAAGCGCCGGACTAAACTAGCCAAGTTGCTGGAACAACGCTGTCAACGTGTACAGTATTCTGTGTTTGAGTGTCCTTTGGATGATGCCACTTTAAGTTCTTTGTTAGAAAAGCGTTGGTTAGCTGTACTGAATTTGCATGAAGATAATTTGAGGATTTATCCCCTAGATGCGACAGCAAAACAGCAAACGCGAGTGTATGGTAGCCAGCCTCCATACGAACCACCTGATTATTTAATTTTGTAAAGACTCGAATCTAGTTACTAAGGGGGATATACGGCTGGGAATGACTAGTTTTATTAATGATTCGCGGTTTGTAACAGAATGTAACTACTACCGCTAATTCGTCGCTGTGAGCTACATAGATTAAGCTAAAGCAAAGTTGTGTAAATAAAAGCAAAGTTGATTTTTTTGCCTTGACTACTGGAATTTTTCGCACTAAAATGCTCTTAAAGCTAGAATTTAACGTAAATAGATTTTAATTTAGATTACTGTATGTCTAAGTTACATTCCCATTTACGTACTTCGGTGCAACTGAACCTTGAAAACCAAATACATCAATAGTTTCCAACAGGTAGGGTTACTTACCATCAATTCCCCGAAAGGGGACGGAAACTTGATAATCCTGTCATTGTTCGGCAGATTAACAACGTTACAGTTACTTACCATCAATTCCCCGAAAGGGGACGGAAACTCCATCGAATGAAAACTTGTAGCAATTGTTCGTCTTAATAGTGTTACTTACCATCAATTCCCCGAAAGGGGACGGAAACTTAAACCACCTTTGCTCGTTATGTTTAGTTACGTTACTTACCATCAATTCCCCGAAAGGGGACGGAAACAAATACCCATCCATCTGAGTATTAATTCCCAACCACCACCAACGTTACTTACCATCAATTCCCCGAAAGGGGACGGAAACCCGATGATGGATTCTAGTTTATTTCAATTTACTTTTAAGTTACTTACCATCAATTCCCCGAAAGGGGACGGAAACCTAATTATGGAATAGTTGTTTGGGGTGCAAGAACATTATCAAAGTTACTTACCATCAATTCCCCGAAAGGGGACGGAAACTTAAAACAAGCTTGCGATCGCGTCCATCTTATCCATACGCGCTGTTACTTACCATCAATTCCCCGAAAGGGGACGGAAACACTTCCTTTATATTTCTTGGAATCTTGACTCAATGAGTTACTTACCATCAATTCCCCGAAAGGGGACGGAAACTTTGAAAAGTATCAACAAACCTTATTATGTTAAAATACCGCTTCAGTTACTTACCATCAATTCCCCGAAAGGGGACGGAAACTACAAATGGTCAAGTATTATACGCAGAAGATGTCAATGTTACTTACCATCAATTCCCCGAAAGGGGACGGAAACATTTAGAGCTAATGAATTACTCATTTATACTGTTAACCATCCGGTTACTTACCATCAATTCCCCGAAAGGGGACGGAAACTACTCCCTTCTCTTTGCTCCTGGTCCTCAATCTCGGGAGGTTACTTACCATCAATTCCCCGAAAGGGGACGGAAACTAACCTGGGTTATGATGTTTTATGGAAGCTTTATTACAGTTACTTACCATCAATTCCCCGAAAGGGGACGGAAACCTTTAATTTCTAGAGATTCTTGTATATACGAATCAGTGTTACTTACCATCAATTCCCCGAAAGGGGACGGAAACAACTATAGTTTCACTTGTAGACGAAGAAAAACAAGTGTTACTTACCATCAATTCCCCGAAAGGGGACGGAAACGTCGTTGATAAAGCAGCGATCGCCCACCGAGCAGTTTCTGCCTCCTTGTTGAGTTACTTACCATCAATTCCCCGAAAGGGGACGGAAACACATCCCGTCGTTCAGCCTGACGGTTCCGAGCGTGAGTTACTTACCATCAATTCCCCGAAAGGGGACGGAAACTCTAGACAAAGTTGAGAAAGAAACTTGTAAATTTCGTTACTTACCATCAATTCCCCGAAAGGGGACGGAAACATTCAACATTAATTGAGTCAATGGGCCTGTCTCACCATTTGTTACTTACCATCAATTCCCCGAAAGGGGACGGAAACTCATAAGTACTATGTGCTGTAGTACTATCGTTTTTTGCGTTACTTACCATCAATTCCCCGAAAGGGGACGGAAACAGCACTTAAATCTGTGCGTAAAGTTTGATTAATTTTTCCTAATGTTACTTACCATCAATTCCCCGAAAGGGGACGGAAACAAAAAGTAGCGGATGGAGAACTTAACAGAACAATGATTTTGTTACTTACCATCAATTCCCCGAAAGGGGACGGAAACTCTAAATACTGTTGGCGAGAGTGAAGAATTTGATGCAGAGTTACTTACCATCAATTCCCCGAAAGGGGACGGAAACGCGGAACTTTTCAGCAACTTTAAATTCAATCTCGGCACGCTGTTGCGCCGAGTTACTTACCATCAATTCCCCGAAAGGGGACGGAAACTCGCAGATGATTACGAATACGAGAGTATACCGAGAGAAGTAATGTTACTTACCATCAATTCCCCGAAAGGGGACGGAAACGTGATAGTTGCGTAATACAAACTCTTGAGTACCTTCTCTGTAAGTTACTTACCATCAATTCCCCGAAAGGGGACGGAAACTAGCGCAAGACCTTTGTTTTCTAGTCATCCGATAAAAGCAAGAGTTACTTACCATCAATTCCCCGAAAGGGGACGGAAACTTGGTAGATAGTTCTTTCTCAATTGCTTTGTACTTAACAACCCCCTTGGTTACTTACCATCAATTCCCCGAAAGGGGACGGAAACCACCTATCGAGGCCGCGCTGCGGTCAAAGGTCTGGAGCGAGGTTACTTACCATCAATTCCCCGAAAGGGGACGGAAACAGAAATCTAAACTAAAGTTAACTAAACCCCACCTAACGTTACTTACCATCAATTCCCCGAAAGGGGACGGAAACACTACTCAATATAGCAGCAGCCCAAGGAGTAAAAGCAGTAGTTACTTACCATCAATTCCCCGAAAGGGGACGGAAACGAAGTGATGAGGACAGAAGAATTCTCGTACTTTTCGTTACTTACCATCAATTCCCCGAAAGGGGACGGAAACTTCAATCTCTAAATCCTCTAGATCGTAGAGAACACTTTCAGGTTACTTACCATAAATTCCCCGAAAGGGGACGGAAACCCCAACGCAGGCTCCACAGATGGTGATTACTTTTCAGCCACCGTGTTACTTACCATCAATTCCCCGAAAGGGGACGGAAACTTATTAGTGACATACCCCCCGGAGTCAGTAATCATGTATTTACTGATGTTACTTACCATCAATTCCCCGAAAGGGGACGGAAACATCCAAGACAAATCAATTTCTGTTTTGCGTTCAATAGCCTTTAAATCATGTTACTTACCATCAATTCCCCGAAAGGGGACGGAAACAGTACTTCATTGTCGGCTACACTTGGTTTAACGTCAGTTCTTGTTACTTACCATCAATTCCCCGAAAGGGGACGGAAACTATTAGTAAGTCTCGTGATAAATATCGTGTGATTTACGGTGGGTTACTTACCATCAATTCCCCGAAAGGGGACGGAAACCTTGGTGAAGTATCGATTGGCACCGCTAGACCTAGAGGTACTGAGTTACTTACCATCAATTCCCCGAAAGGGGACGGAAACACCGAAGACAATCGCTTGCACACTCACCCCGCAAGCGATCGCTGGTTACTTACCATCAATTCCCCGAAAGGGGACGGAAACCCCGTGGTAGTCGAAGGTAGTAAACACGTCCCATCCTCGAATAGGTTACTTACCATCAATTCCCCGAAAGGGGACGGAAACTGGAAAACCTTCATTGAGACGCTAAGAACTGGCCTCCATCGGCGTTACTTACCATCAATTCCCCGAAAGGGGACGGAAACTCCTCGATCCGGTCGATGAAGGCGACGACGGCGGAGCCAGTTACTTACCATCAATTCCCCGAAAGGGGACGGAAACAGGGCAGGCCCCTCTACGTTCCGGGACCGAGCGAAACGTTACTTACCATCAATTCCCCGAAAGGGGACGGAAACTCGCTTGAGATTTTCTTCCTCATCAACAATTATCATCACAGGAAGTTACTTACCATCAATTCCCCGAAAGGGGACGGAAACAAAATCAAAGAGAGCGCAACTGCATCTCAAGAAGAGAGTTACTTATAGCGATTTTTATGCCGATGAAGCACACCTGTCTAGTCCAGAGGTCGTAGGGGCGGGTTAAGTGAAATATTAGTGAATAGAGTCAGCATATCTGTTAACCCGCCCCTACTGCTGGTGAGAAATGTGCGTAGCCCTTGTTGACTAAAAATCTGTACCTCAGATCATGTTGGGTTACGCAAAGCCTCCATCCAACCTACTAATGTAATATCACTTCCATGTCAGTTGATAGAAACGTGCCAGCAAAGCGTATCTACAGTCGTAGAATAGTGAAGAATCTACTTAATTTCCTTCCAAATACCTGTGCCACATTTCCTGGTAAGCATTCTCCATATCACGAGCAAACTGCTTACCATTCCATAATGGTGATGTTTTCCTAGACTGTTTTAACTTCCAAGCAATATGTTGTCTTAAAGCCTCATCCTTACCCAAACGCACACCCCAATTTACATATTCTTCATCAGTCCAAGCTATCCCTTCTGTGATGCCAGCATTCATCATCATAGTGTAGCTATTACGGGCAGCAAATTGCTCACCAACTCGCGTCACTAAAGGAAGACACATCCACAAAGTTTCTAAAGTGGTAGTAGCCCCATTATAGGGATAAGTATCTAATACTACATCGGCAATTCCTAAATTAGCTCGATGAACTGGTTCTACAGAATCCATCGGGATAAACCTCAATTTTGAGCAATCTACCCCTACTTCTTGTGCTAATTTTTCAAAAAATTGTTTCATAAATTCTGCATCAGACACACCTTTAATCAACAAGTAGCTATTAGGAACTTCCTTGATAATTTGCAATTGCATTCTTGTTGTATTTGGATGTCGTTTCAGACCTCGCTGACCGGAAAAATAGACTATTGCATCATCAGGAATATCTAAATGCTCACGCCGAATTGTCGGGACATTTACCTCAAAACCATCTACAGCTATATAAGTTTGCGGTAACCGGATAATTTTTTCTTGGTAGTATTCCTGTGCGTCTTTTGGTAAAACATAAGGGTCAGCGATAAAATAATCTACTGATGGACTACCAGACGCATCCCAACCTAACCAAGTAACTTGAATTGGTGCAGGTTTGAGTCCTATCACTTCACAAGTAATGTCTAGGGTGACACTATCTAAATCAACCAAAATATCAATCTCATCTTGATATATTTGTTCTACAAGATTCAAAGGCTCACTAGATTTATAAAAACTATCAACTTGATTGATATACCAATCATGTAATGGATCAGCTTTGGGATTAGTATTGATGAAATAGGCACTTACATTAAATTTATCTTTATTTCTATACTGCAATAACCAGCGTGCTAGCCAGCCAACAGAATGTATTCTCAGACAAGAAGAGAGATATCCTATGTTGAGTTTTTTATGAGATTGCTTGTACTTTTTGCGTTGGAGATGACCTGCTTTATATTTATTGATATGCTCTTGAGCATAATTATTGATATTTGTTTGACAAAGTTGCAATAGTTGATTTTGCATCTGTCTAGTTTCTCTACCTTTATCTTCAATGTATGGAGTGAAAAAGTTAGAAGAACTGATAAGTTTTGTGATTTTAGAATCAAGATTTGTGGGATTCTCTTTGATGAGGTCTGCTATTAATGATTTTTGTCTTTGATGTATGGAGTATGATTCTGACCAATAACCACCAGAACTGATTAATCCACTCAAGATTAAACGATTAGCATAAACTTTACTGACTAGTTTTTGAACTAAGGAGTAGAATAATTTAGCAGCTTCTATACCCTTCGTATATTGCCCAGCGTGTTGATAAAACTGAGACAAGTATGAGACAAACTCTGGATTATTAGGACTTAATCTCAAAGATATTTCACATAACTTTGCTGCTACTATAGGTAGTCTTTGGGAGTACGCAATTTCTGTCAATGATAAAAGTAAGGTGATCAAAAAAATTGCGGGATCATTTTGGCAATGTGGTACACAAGCTTCTACTAAATCCAAGGTAGATTGGTGTGCAGGTGCATAATCTAAGACGCTCTTGACAGTCTTCATTAACCATTCTAAGTTTAGTTCTACTCTTGGTTCAGATTGGAGGATCTCTATGATACCCAATTTATATAAACTTTCACCTTCATAGGTTTCTAGCTTAATAGCAAGCTGTACTAAATGTAATAAGTTGTGGATATCATGAGGATAAATTTCTTTGAGAATTAACCGGATTTTTTTAGCTAGGTAATATTCTTCTAGACTTTCTCGACGTTCGGCTTCTGTCTGCAAAATTTTGAATAGTTCTACTTTGAAAGGCTTAATTTTTTCAGCTTTTTCTTCTTGGACTGCTAGTAGCCATTTTTTTCTAGCTTCTGCATCTTGCCCTAGCAACAACAACATTAAACCCAAGTACCAATAATGTAATTTAATCTCAGGTTCTACGGCAATTGCTTCTTCGTAGATATTAGCAGCTTGAATGTAATTTCCTGATAGAAAGAGTTTTTCAGCACGTTGATGCCATTGAGTTGTAGCAGTTAAATGGGACATGAATTTTCTCAAAAACTGTGAGAATCAGAATATAGTTGTTCTCACTTGAAGAAAATACACTACGGGAAGAGATAAATAGCTATTTTTGAGCATATGTAGCATAAAAAAACACAATAGGAGTCTGATTAGAGAGCTAATTAATTTAACCTCGGAATATCTTAAATTTGTGTCTTTGTATTTTTATATAGCGATTTTCATGCGGATGAATTACACCTGTCTAGTCCAGAGGTTGTAGGAGCGGGTTAACAGATATGCAGGGAACAGGTAACAGGTAATAGGTAACAGGTAACAGAAAAAGAAGTAATAGAGGTGTACTGAGTTTTTTTCAGCAACGCAGCGCCAATGAGATTAAGACGGTGCGAGTAACGCACGCTACTGGAGCGACACAGCTAAAATGAGGCATTAGCATTAAAATTGTAGGTTGGGTTGGTTGAGGCTTTGGGAAACCCAACATGAGAGGATGTTTGAAAAGTATCATGCGTAACACCAAAATCTCAAAAACCTAACCCCTAACCCCTTCCCTACGAGGGAAGGGGAACAGGAAAATCAGGGTTTCAAAGCCTCTCTCCGTTTCGGGGAGAGGTTTGGAGAGGGGTTTTTAGTATACTTTTAGACTTTTCAAACAACCTCTGAGATCCATACTAGGTTTTTAAGAGCCTTTAAACTGCGATCGCCCCTCAATAGTAAGTTAACAAATTGTCATCACGCCGAAAACCTCCCAAAGGATGGGAGGTTTCCATTTAAAAAAATTTCATTTAACCAGATTTACGCCGAAATGGCTCTTGACCAATACAAATAATATGCTAGAATCGTCTGCGTTGAACTACATATACTACTCATGACTCTGCGGCGAGTATTAGTAGTAGTCTGGTTGTGGTTCTGTCTTCATAAAGTTTGAAGCATCGTACAAGTAGCGGCTGGCTTCCTCTTCTAGACGATGAATCAGATAGGGTTCAATGACGTTGCTATGGCGCAGCGCGGCTAGGTAGCCATCCAAATACATCCGCATTTCATCCGGGCGATAACCGCGATTCCATAGTTCGACGAAGGCGTCAGTAATTCGTTGGTAATAGCGGATGGTTTGTGTGTCTTGGAGCATAACTGCTGATTGATCTCTTTGGAATGAGAATTGTAAATGATTCAGGCTGAAATGTGAAGTGTCATTTCTGCTGTTGCTTCAGATAGAATTCCATGTTTTTGGTTGTGTTTTTTCTCCAGCAGCTACAATACAATTAGATCCTATTCCAGAAAAACGGGAATTAAACAAGTTGTTAGGCTATTTTTATACTTTTCTTAAACAGTAGCCCGAAAGTACGCCTAAAAGCAACCCTTTACCCAATCAACAACTCAGGTTTATCTTGTGCGATCGCCATCTCACCCATGTGCTGATTATGTACGAGTACATCGGTAAGTTGGTTAAAGCAAGTTATTTTGTGAAAATAACTTTCAGTTAAGTCTAACAAAAATTTAAGAATATTACTAACTGCCCTCTGGGCAAGGCATGAATTAAACGTTCTATCAAGTTTTTATATAAGAAAATCTAAAGCTATTTATACTGAGAGTAACAAAGACTACAAAACCTTGAGCGTGGGCTTGTTACTTTGAAATTCATCGACGCTAAGGGGTCTTGCCATTGTGGGTTCGGTTTGTATTGAAATCGTTGAGGGGAATCCCCACTTGAGGTCGTTGCTGGGTTGGCACTTGCAACAATTGGAATATAGAGTGCATCAAGCCGCCAGCATATATCAAGCAAGAGAGGCCTTTATCAGCCACCAGCCAACTTTAGTAATTCTTGATGCTGATTTACCTGATGGTGACGGGATTGAGTTTTGTCGTTGGTTGCATCGTCAGCAACAGCCTCTAATTTTAATGCTATCTGCTCGCACCAATGAAGCAGATATCGTCGCTGGGTTAAAAGCCGGAGCTGATGACTACCTAAGCAAACCTTTTGGAATGCAAGAGTTTTTAGCTAGGGTGGAAGCATTAATTCGTCGTAAACGGACACCTGCTGCACCAGCCTATTTGGATTATGGCACTTTGCAAATCGATCTAGTCCAGCGTCGCGTCCGATTCCAAGGGGAGTTTATTGACCTCACCCCCCAGGAATTTAGTTTACTGTATGTTTTGGCGCAAGCTGGGGGAGTACCATTGAGTAGGTCGGAGTTACTGCGTCGTGCTTGGCCTGATGCGATCGACAATCCGCGTACCATTGATACTCACGTTTTATCTTTACGCAAAAAAGTAGAACTTGATCCCCGTCAACCTAGTTTGATTCAAACTATCAGAAACGTGGGATATCGTTTTAACATGGAAATTTTGAACGCTAATCTACCACAAACACCCACTAAAATCCCCAAGGAGAGATTTAGCAATCAACGCTCAACATTGAGTGGACAAAGGTCATAGGGAAGGGAATGGGGAATAGGTGACAGGGGACAGGTAACAGGGAAGAAGGGGAGTGAGGGAGTGCTGAGTGGAAGTCGGAAGTCGGAAGTCGGAAGTCGGAGAGTCATAACTAATGACCAATGACCAATGACTATTGACTATTGACCATTGACCATTGACCATTGACTATTGACTATTGACTCAAATCCATTCGTCATTTGCTTGGGCTTCGGCGTGCATCAACATCTGTTGTGAGTTAACCCAGTTGATTTGGGAGCCTGTTTGATTTGCTAATAAACGTCCTTGCTGTAAATATAAAAGTCGATTAGAAAACATTTGGGCTAGGTCTAGGTGGTTATTTACCATCAAAATTGTCGTGTGATAATTTTGATTGAGGTGGGTTAAGACTTGCATAAGATGAGAAGCTTGAGCAATATCTAAACTAGAGGTTGGTTCGTCTAATAACAGGATTTGTGGTTGAATAATCAAAGCACGAGCGATCGCTACGAGCTGTCTTTGTCCTAATGAAAGTTGTACCTCGGTGCGTCCCAACCAGTCGCTAGGAATTTGTAGTTGTTCTGTCCAATGACTGATTCGCTGCTGGATTGTTTCCTTGGGCAGACTACGCAAAACTAAAGGATAAACCAGGGCTTGCTGGACTGTCATTCCCAGTAACTTTGGCTCTTGTAATACCAGTGTTACTGTTTGACGTAACTGGGTGATAGGGATGTGGTGATACTCTTGATTTTCCAGGTAGATTTTGCCGCTATGGGGTTCACTCAAGCGGTTAATGAGACGTAACAGAGAAGTTTTGCCAGCACCAGCAGGGCCGATGATTGTTAGGCGATCGCCTCCAGACACCTCAAAAGAGATATCCTGTAATATGGGATATCCCTGAAGTTGAGTTTTGAGCTTTGCATAGAGACTAACTTGCTCAAGCCGTAGTAAGGCTGTCATTGAGGGTGTCCAGATTCAAATAGAATTTAAAGAGATAAAGCTGTGGCGATCGTCCAACCATCAACTAACAACAGCAAAAAGGTAAATCCCAACAAAATCAGATACATCCACGGCTGTGCTAGAGGACGGACATCTGTGGTGTCTATACCCGTTTTAGCTTGGACAATGTTTACCAACCGAGCAAACCCGGCTACCCGCATCGGTAGTAAATAAGCTTTCCCATCTTGGCTGAGAAAATAATAAACTAAACCACCTTGACCAGTGGAACGGGGCTTTATCTGTTTTACCTCCACCCAAGGTAAAGACCAACCTTTGCGGAAGAAGCGCGGAACCCAGACGGGGTAAGTTACCTGTATCCCCTCGTCATCGACAACTACTCGTTCCGTTAACACTGCATACAAACCAACTAAACCAACACCAATTCCCACCCATAACAAAGCTGGTGGTGTAGGGGCGTTTGTCACCTCTGCTAGGAAAGGTAGGGGAACTGTGAGTGCTACATACAGACTCAACAGCGTTATCCGAATTAAGGGAGATAAGCGGAAAATAGAAGTTGAATTACTAGTTAATTGTGCTGTCACGGCTTAATCATGCTCATAGGCTGCTAAATTTATCTTAATGGAACGGACAGCCATCAGATATTTTAAAATTAGGATCAATTAGCCGCCAGCGATTTTGAGAAAATCTATCTAAGATATCTACAGCCGTATTTTTGTCACAACGTAGGCTACCAGATTCACCACCACCAAATTTTTCACAAACAGCCTTGTGAGACTTAGCCAAGCTAAAATAAGCACTCACTAACTGATGATGCTGAGGCTCAAGATCAGCAGGTAATCGCTCAAACACTGGTCGCAGTCTTTTCCATATTTTTACCAACCAAGAATGCTCCCAAGACATCAGTCCACTGAAATCAGCAGATTGAACGTAAGGAGGTGTCATCGATGGACGCACCTGGCTTTCATATTCTTGTCTACTAAAACTACCAGCAAGTTCCATCGCTGCGCCCGAAGCCATCATTAATTCAGCCGCCGTTTCTAACTCAATTTGGGCTGCGGAGATATTACCCACAGCCAGTTTCATTTCCAAACGATTTAAGCAAATAATCAACCCTTGAGTATTAATAAAAAATGACCAATGAAAAACCTTCCAAATTTGTTGTGCTTCACCATGAAAATTATTCATATATTTTGCTCCAAATTTAAACTAAAAACTCTAGCTATTAGATATATATAAGTTGCAAATCCTCGTTTCTGAAGCTCTACTTGAATCAGATCAACATCATGAAAATTTTGACTGATTTCCAGAAAGTTTTTATACGCTAAAATCACACTCTTTATTAGACAAATAGCAGTTTCTTGAGTTTTGATATGTGTCACCCCAAAATAATTATCAAAGTCTTCCACTTCTCCAGCTTTTAAAGAAGTTTCGGTAGAAGATATTTTAGCAGTAATAATATCGACCATTTCCAAATTTGCTAATATTTGATTAATAGTAATAAGTGCTTCTGGAACTACAGGTTCTTTGAGAACTAATAAAAACTGACTAAGGATTTTGTATAACTTATTTTTATCAACTTCATTCAGTTCTTGCTCAATGGGTAAGTCCCAAGGAACAAGTAGATATAGTTGATTCGGAAAATGATTTTTGGTCATGTGAGGGCAAATTTTATTTTATAGTTAATAGTTGATCGCCCTATTGACCGAAAAAGGGACTGGATATTCCTCTTAGTTAGTTGACTTAAGCAGCAAAAGTTTGACATTTTATTTAATCCAAATTTTTAAGCACTACAATTTGGGAAAAACCCTGCCTCTTGTAGTTCATTGATGCTATCTGTCATCGCTTGAACCATGTAATTAATATCTCCATCTGTGTGAGATGTAGATATGAAACCCCCACCTTCACCTCGCAGCAAAACCCCTTTGTCAAATAAGTGATACCGCAATAAATCCAAACCCATCATGAGAGATGCAACATCTCCAGATAAAAACTCTTCTCGAAAAACAGGGCCAAAAAATGAGCCAAAATTAGCCATGCGGATAGGTAAATGCTTGGCTGTAAACAGGATATTTATGCGTTCAACATACTGTGCAGTACGTTGATTTAATTCTGCTTGCAAAGCATTGCCTTGTAATTTTAAATATTTCAGCATCGCCCCAGCCGCAGCCATAGATAAAGGATGCTTGCAGTGAGTACCAGCAAAAAATGTTCTTTCTACTTCAGGGGAAGAAGCATCACCATAATGCCACATTCCCCCATCAATTTTATCCATGTAGATAGCTTTACCAGCAATCACACCAATAGGCATTCCCCCACCCACAACTTTACCGTAGGTGGCGATATCTGCTTGCACACCAAACCAAGCCTGAGCGCCGCCTAAATGCAACCGAAAACCAGTCACCATTTCATCAAAAATTAAAGTTATTCCTGATTGTTGTGTCAGTTGTCTGAGTTGTTGGAGAAATTCTTGCGGTTGTAAATCTGGGCGACGAGTTTGTATAGGTTCAACTAGAACTGCGGCCAATTCATTTTGATTAACTTTGATAATCTCTAGAGACTGAGGATTGCCATAGTCTAAAACCAAGACATCCTCAATCATATTGGGCAGAATTCCTGGAGCTATAGGTACTGCATGAGATGTTTCGGCTTTCGCTAAAGTACCATCAAAATGACCATGATAAGCGCCAGAAAAAATCACAATTTTGTTGCGCTTTGTAGCTGCTCTTGCCAAACGAATCGCTGTCATGACAGCTTCTGTGCCGGTATTACTAAAGGCTACCCGTTCCATACCTGTGATTTCGCTAATTAATTGTGCTACTTCACCCGCGATTTCCGACTGGGGTCCAAGGGGTATACCTTTCTCTAGTTGCTCTGTAATTGCTGCTTGAATCAATAGTGGATTATGACCCAAAAGATTAGCGCCAAATCCCATGATTATATCTACATATTCATTGTGATCAACATCCCAAATCCGTGAACCTTTAGCTTGTTTTCCCACAATTAAATAGCACATTTCTTTTGTGGAAATATTAAACCAGTCTGGGACTCTGGGGTCAGCTAGCACTGGACGATAGGCTTGGGTCATTTGTTTAGAAGTTTTTGTTTTTTTGGTATATCGTTCAATTAATGCTGTCAAATGTTGTTGTTGAGTATTTGCTGTTTTTACTTGCATAAAATTTATAATTGAGTGAGGTAGAGAGTTAATTTTTTAAACGCAGAGGGACGCGGAGGAAAGCGCAGAGGGATGAGGAGGTTTTTCTAGTTTTATTAGCGAGTGCTAATAGAAATTAACTTGATTTTTGAGCGACAAAGTATACTAGTTTGTTGTCTTGAGGAGTGGCTAAAGCTAGTTTGTGATTGTAGGCGTTGATATTGGTGAAGCCGACGGCGGATAATGTGGATTTAATTTCTGCTGGCGAATAAGGTTTGACGGAAAATGTCAGGGCAGATGGTTGCCAATCTTGCTGTAATAGTTGTAATAGGGTTGAGGGTTGAACATAGCGAAGAAAATTGTTGTAAATGGAGCGTTTTATCTGTTGTGTTAATAAGTCAATTCGGGTAGACTTTTTACTTGGTTGACTATTGGGTGGTTGAAAAATAGTGATGGTAAAAGTACCTGTTTTTGCTGCTGAATCATAAGTTTCTCCTACACTCCAAGCATAATTTTCTTGCAGTTCACCATCATTAAAGGGGATATTGCGATAGCGTTTTTCTAAACCTATATCAAAAAAGAAGATGGCGTTTTCTTTCATGGCTACATACACATTGCGGAAAACACTTTTAAGTTCTTCCAGACTCATGATATGGTTGAGAGCCGAATCAGTACAAATAACTGCATCAAAGGTATTTGGTAATTCAAAGAAGCGGGCATCACCAAGGATGAATTTAGCATTAGGTGCATTATTTTGAGCATATTGCAACATTTTTTCTGAGCCATCAAGACCAGTTACTTGATAACCCTTGAGAATTAATAATTGTGTTAATTGCCCAGTCCCACAACAAAGGTCAAGAATTCGTCCTTTTACAGGAAGATGAGGTAAGACTAATTTTTCTAACTTTGGTAGCAAGCGACGAGAGGCTAGGTGTGCTTCGGATTTGTTATATAACCAAGCCCAGGGGTCGTAATCTGTATAGCGAATTTGGGAATTGAGCATATGTTTATTTGGCGAATGAAGAATTAGTAAGTACACCGCTAAGAAAACTGAAAAAACCTCCGCGCCCCTCCGCGCTTTCCTCAGCGTTCCTCAGCGTTTAAAAAATTAATTCTGTACCTCACCTAACTAAGAACAGCTATATCAGCAATAAATCCATGCTGAACAAGATATGAAATGTAAGTGTTTAATAACTGCTCATCGATTTGTGGACAGGTAATTGATGTACCTGTAAGTTTAGTGAGTGTATTCTCACAGTCAAATTGCAAATTAGAGGTTTGTGGTTGAGAAAATCGGCTGGGAAAAAGTGAAACTAAGGGATATAGGGGATGTTCCGGTGAATTTTCAGCGATGTTGAGTAGTTGTTGATGCCATTGTTCATAAGCAACTTGTTGAATAGAGTAGCCAAGCGATCGCAATTTCGCAAACAACACATTTGCGGAGACTGGTTGGGGATGGACGAAGTGAAAAACTTGATTCCCGGAAGCTGATTGTTGTGATAGATAAGCGATCGCTTTGCTGGCATAATCTACGGGAATGATATCTAGCATCATCTCCTGATCGGGGATGCTACCTAGTTGTACAGAACCAATAATCAATCTGTACAAAAAGTCATGGGGATTAAACACACCTGTCTGGCTGTGTCCAGATATGCGTCCTAGTCGATAAATAGCCACGGGAAGACCGCGATCTCTGGCTTGGGTAACTAATTTTTCCGCTACCCATTTACTCTGGTTATAACCGCCTATTGGTGGTTGCTCATCAACTTTATCTTGTTCTCGAATAATTCTGACTCCAGCCGCAAAAACGCTACTAGCAGACATAAAATGCACAGGTTTCGCTTGCACTTGACAAGCTAATCTGAGAATTTCTTGAGTTCCGAAAACGTTAGTAGCTTTGAGTAATGAGTAAGGCGAAGCATGATGTACCCATGCACCATTGTGATAAATTACATCAATGCACTCAGCCATGTGGTGAAACTCAGTTGCAGAAAGTCCTAGTAGGGGTTGTGATAAATCTCCGAGGACTGGAATCAGGCGATCGCTATATTTTTCGTCCCACAGTAAAGATGATTCCAGGGATTTTTGCAGCTTTTGTCTAGCGGCTGGGATATCCTGGGCGCGGACTAAACAGTAAATAGTTGCTGATGTTTGTTGGAGGAGTTCGTGTAGTAAGAAGGCTCCGAGAAAACCAGTAGCTCCAGTTAATAAAATAGCACTGACTTTTGTGGTGGCGATCGCTGGGGATGCGGGGGTGATTGTGGGATCTAAAATAGCATCTGCTTTGAGTAAATTAACAGTTTCCTCATGCTGTTTATAGATAGTTCCTGTTGTTTGTATATGCTCAATCCGTTCTGCTAAACCTGCTACAGTAGGAGCATCAAACAAGTCAATTACTGTTAACTCTATTTGAAAAGCTTTGAGTAAACGAGCAATTAATTTTGTCGCTAGTAATGAATGTCCTCCTAATTCAAAGAAGTCATCATCCACACCCACCTGCTCAACCTGAAGAATCTCAGCAAAAATTCCGGCTAACACTGATTCTATCGGTGTACGAGGAGCCACAAAGGCTGCTGCTAACTCAGGTCGGATTGTATCAGGTAGAGGTAAGGCTTGACGGTCTACTTTGCCGTTGGGGTTGAGTGGTAAGGCTTCTAGCATCACGAACACCGCCGGAACCATATACTTGGGCAATGTTTTTTCTAGGAAGCGGCGCAAATCGCTAGTCGTGGGGATACTTGCTGACGCTGGTACTATATAAGCTACTAAACGTTTATCACCAGAGTGATCTTCTTTGACAATCACCACACTTTCCCGGACTGCTGGGTGTTGGGTCAGCAAAGCCTCTACCTCTCCCAGTTCAATCCGGAAGCCACGAATTTTTACTTGATGATCTACACGACCGAGCAGCTTGATGTTACCATCTCTCAGGTGATAAGCTAAGTCCCCAGTTTTATAAAGACGGCTGTCTGGTTGATTACTGAAAGGATTAGGAATAAAAGCTGCGTCCGTTTTTTCTGGGCGATGGAGATAACCCCGTGCTAAACCAACGCCACCAATGTACACTTCACCCACAACTCCCACAGGGACAAGTTGATGATATTTGTCTAGGATATACAATTGCTTATTAGCTGCTGGGCGGATGGTGGGGGACATTTGACCACCGTTACCGCATTCCACCATACTGGCGTTGACTGTTGTTTCTGTCGGCCCGTAGGCGTTGATAAAGAGTCGTCCTTTTGACCATTCCGCAATCATTTCGGGAGAAGGGGCTTCTCCCCCAACTAACACCATTTTTAATGCTGGTAAATCGTCAGCAGATAAAGCGGTTAGTGCTGATGGCAAGATAGTGATGTGAGTGATGGCTCGTTCCTGCAATAGCTGCATCAAAGCTGCTCCTGGTAATAATTCTGCTGGTGTGGCTAAATGCAGGGCTGCACCAGAACCAAGGGCCATGAATATTTCTGGGATCGAAGCATCAAAACTGAAGGAGAAAAACTGGAGGACGCGGCTATCTGGTTGGACGCGACAAGTGCGAATTTTGTCTAGGGTGAGATTTACCAATCCTGCATGGGGAATTAGCACACCTTTGGGTGTTCCTGTAGAACCGGAGGTGTAAATCAGGTAAGCCAAGTTCTGAATGGTGACATCACTGGTGGGATTTTCTTGACTGTGTTGAGCAATTTTTTCCCAGTTGGTATCTAAGCAGAGGATTTGTCCTGAATAGGCGGGGAGTTTGGCTGATAAGTTTTGGCTTGTTAAGAGAATGGGAATTTGTGAATCCGCCAACATAAAAGTTAGGCGTTCTTGAGGGTAGGCTGGATCTAAAGGTAGATAAGCCCCACCAGCTTTCAGGATAGCTAAGAAGGCGACGATCATTTCTAGCGATCGCTCCAAGCAAATTCCCACGATGGTTTCTGGGACTACACCCAGTTGTTGTAAGTGGTGTGCTAATTGATTAGCTTGCTGATTTAGCTGGCGATAGGTTAAATGTTGCTGTCCAAAAACAACGGCGACTGCATCTGGTGTGTTTTCTGCTTGGGTGGTAAATAACTGATGAAAACATAAGTCTTGGGGATAATCTGTTTGGGTATCATTCCACTCCACCAATAACTGCTGCTGCTCTGCTGTCGTCAGGATGGGAAATTCGCCAATGTGCTGCTGTGGATGATCGATAATCCCCAACAACAAGTTTTGCCAATGATTGATCATGTGAGCGATCGCTATATCATCAAACAAATCTGTGTTGTATTCAAATACACCCATCAGCCCAGCAGCAGTTTCCCGCATATCCAATGTCAAATCTAACTTGGCAGTGGTGCTGGTTTGGGGTATGGTCGTGATCTTCAAACCAGGAAGTGTTACATCTATATCAGGTGTATTTTGCAACACAAACATCGTCTGAAATAACGGACTGTAGCTCAAGTCACGTTCAGGTTGCAATTCCTCCACCAATTTTTCTAAAGGTAAATCTTGATGGTCATAAGCTTCCCAAGTTACCCGTCGTACCCGATCCAACAGTTCCCGAAAAGTGGGATTACCAGAAAGGTCTGTACGCAAAACTAAAGTATTGACAAAAAAGCCAATTAACCCTTCAACTTCTACTCGTTGACGATTAGCGATCGCTGAACCAACTAGTATATCTTCTTGGTACGTATAACGGTAAAGTAGGATTTTAAACGCCGTCAGTAGAGTCATGAAAAGAGTTACCCCTGCTTGCTGACTCAACACCTTCAGCGCCTCAGTCAGTTCAGCAGATAAATAAAAGGATTGACTCGCACCACGAAAAGTCTGAACTCTCGGACGAGGGCGATCTGTGGGTAATTGCAATATGGGCAAGCTGCCACCTAGTTGTTGTCGCCAGTAAGCTAGCTGAGTCTCTAATACCTCACCCTGTAAATATTGGCGTTGCCAAACAGCAAAGTCAGCATATTGAATGGGTAACTCTGGTAGGGGGGAGGTTTGACCGTTAGTAAATTCTGTATATAAAGCTACTAGCTCTCTGAGGAAAATCCCTATAGACCAGGCATCAGCAATAATGTGGTGTATAGTCAACAGCACTACATACTCAGCCTGATTTAAACATATAACAGTGATGCGTAGCAGTGAATCTTGCGCTAGATTAAAGGGTTTTTGGGCTTCCTGGCTCATCAGGCGGAAAACTTCTGCTTCTTGCTCCAAAGTGCTTAAGTGTTGTAAATCTAATACTGGTAACACTCGTGGTGAAAATGGCTGAATTACCTGGACTGGCTGACCATCTACCGTGGGAAAATTAGTCCGTAGCACTTCATGACGACGGACAATTTCGTTACAGCTACTTTCAAAAGCACTGAGATGAAGTGAACCAATCAACCGCACCGCCGCCGGAATATTGTAAAAGCAACTATTTGGTTCCATCTGGTCAATGAACCACAGCCGTTGCTGGGCAAAAGATAGAGGTAGATTGCCGATTCTGGAAGTAGGAACAATAGACAGTAATTGTGAATTTTTGCTGAGTTCGGCTTGGGTGAGAAATTCGATAATTTCGGCTTTGCGTTCTAAGATTTGCTCACTCAGATTTGATGTTAATACTGCCTCTGGTGCATGACAACGTAGGCGATTATCTTCAACCCAGAGTTTGACATCTAGACTATCCAGATAAGAAAATAACTCATCAATTGTTTTCATAATTCTATTTCTTTTCGACCTTTTTCTACAACACCAACAGCATGAGAAACCTGGGTCAAAGCTAAACGCATTGTTTCTAAGCGCGTTGCTAAATCAGCTATAGTTGGGCGCTCAAATAAACTACGCAAAGGTAACTCTATTTTGAATGCTTCACGCAAGCGAGAAATGACCTTAGTAGCTAATAAAGAATGTCCTCCTAAAGCAAAAAAGTTGTCATAAATACTAACTTCTTCTAGCCCTAAAACATCGGCATAAATAGCAGCTAATATCTCCTCTGTCGGTGTGCGGGGGGAAACAAACACAACTTCATCATGGCGAGAATTATCAGGTACAGGTAATGCTTGGCGATCAACTTTACCATTGGGTGTGAGTGGTAATGCTGCTAAACAGACAAAGGTTTTTGGCAGCATATATTCTGGCAACTTCTCTTGAAGAAATTCTCGCAGTTCATTTGTGACGATATGAGTTTTTAAATCAGGAATTATATAAGCTACTAAATATTGATTACCAGAGTCATCAGTTCTAGCCATCACTACAGTTTCTCTCACCTGTGGATGTTGATTAAGAACGGCGGCGATTTCTTCTAATTCAATGCGGAAGCCACGAATTTTTACTTGATAATCAATCCGCCCAATATACTCAATTTCACCATCAGGTAAATAACGCGCCAAATCACCTGTCTTGTAAAGACAACCACCATCAATCAAAGGATGAGAAATAAACTTTTGGGCTGTCAAATCGGGACGATGCAAATATCCCCTAGCTAGTCCCACCCCACCAATATGTAATTCTCCCACCACACCCACAGGAGTTGGTTGACCAGATTCATCTAAAATGTAAAGTTGAGTATTGGCAATAGGCCGACCAATTGGCACGATCGCCAACTGACTCTGAGGCTGACATTGCCAATAAGTTACATCAATTGCCGCCTCTGTCGGCCCATACAAATTATGCAACTGTGCATCTAGATGGGTAAAAAAGCGGTCAGCCAAAGCTTTGGGTAAAGCCTCCCCACTACAAATCACTCGTTGAAGACAGCTACAAGTTGCCAATTCTGGTTCCTCTAAAAACACTTGCAGCATCGAAGGCACAAAATGCACCGTCGTGACTTGTTCTTTGGCAATTAACTTGACAAGATAACCACTATCTTGATGTCCTCCTGGTTGGGCTATCACCAATTTTGCCCCCGTAATTAACGGCCAGAAAAACTCCCACACCGACACATCAAAACTAAAAGGAGTCTTTTGCAAAACCCTGTCTTCAGGTGTGAGTTGATAAGTATCCTGCATCCACAGCAAGCGATTAGACAATGCTTGGTGAGTATTCATTGCTCCCTTGGGTTGTCCTGTGGAACCAGAGGTGTAGATGACGTAGATGAGATGATCAAGTGTGACACCACTATGAGGATTTTCTGGGCTGTGGGTAGCAATTTTGTCCCAGTCGCTATCCAGACAGATGACTTGGGCGTTATGGGTTGGTAAGGTGGGGGCTATGATTGCTTGGGTGAGTAAGATGGGTGGTTGAGCATCTTTGAGCATGAAAGCAATACGCTGTGGGGGATAGCTGGGGTCGATGGGGATATATGCGCCACCGGCTTTGAGAATTGCTAATAGTCCCACCACCATTTCGATGGAACGTTCTAAACAAATACCGACTAGTGTTTCTGGTTTGACTCCTAGTTGTTGCAGGTGGTGTGCGAGTTGATTGGCTTTTTGGTTGAGTTGATGATAGGTTAATTGTGCTTCGCCAAAGACTAGGGCAATTGCCTCTGGTGTGCGTTCTACTTGTTGTTCAAATAAGTGATGAATACAGGTATTTTGGGGATAGTCAACTTGGGTTTGATTCCACTCAACTAGTAGTTGATGTTGTTCGGACGGGGTGAGTATTGGTAGTTGTGAGAGTTGTTGATGGGGATTTGTGGCGATCGCTGTTAACAATGTCTGTAAATGCCCTATGATTCTACTAATTGTAGTGGTATCAAAATGTTGGCGATCGCAGGAAATTTTTAAAACCAATTCTGCACCAGGGAAGGCAGATACTGTTAGCGGATAGTTGGTTTTTTCCCAACTGCGGACATTAATAATTTCTAAACCGGGGATTTGTGTAGAATCTAAGGGGTAGTTTTCAAAGACGACGATACTGGCAAATAATGGTAAATCTCTGGGTACTTCAGTCCAGCCGTGGATTTCTACTAGTGGACTATATTCATATTGTCGTGCTTCTAGATGTTCGGCTTGGAGTTGTTCAAGCCAAGGGATGAGGAATTGTGAGTCATCTACTTTGACCCGCATCGGTAGAGTATTAATAAACAGTCCCACCATAGACTCTACATTCACTAGAGTCGGAGGACGACCAGAAACAGTAGTGCCAAATACCACATCATCTTGACCACTATAACGTCTGAGGAGTAATGCCCAAGCCCCTTGTACTAAAGTATTCAGGGTGAGGTGTTGTTGCTGGGCTAAAGACTTGAGTGCAGTTGTTGTGGCAGTTGATAATTGAATTTGTTGTTCAACGTGGATAGTTTCGGGGTTGGGTATTTGCCGCGTCACTTGGTTTATCCCCAAGGGTGTTGGCGCTGTCAAACCTTTGAGTTTTTCTTGCCAAAAGGCTTGAGATGAGGACAAGTCTTGTTGCTGTAACCAGGCGATATAGTCACGGTAGGGGCGGGATGATTTGGGGGTGGGGCGATCTTCTTGGTAGTAGGAGATTACTTGCTGGAAAATAATCGGTATAGACCAACCATCCAGCAATAGATGGTGATGACTCCAAACGAAATAATAGCTGGTATCGGTGAGATGGATGAGCATCAAACGCATCAGTGGGGCTTTGGCAAGTTGAAAACCACGCAGGCGATCGCTGTATAATAAGTTCTCTAGTTTTTCTTGCTGTTCTATGGAGGGAATTCCACACCAGTCTAGTTCTTCCCAAGGAAGCTTAACTTGCTGACCTACCACTTGCAAGGGTTGTTCTAGCTTCTCCCACACAAAAGCAGTGCGTAAAACTGGATACTGATTGATGACTTGCTGCCAAGCTTGAGCAAAGGCAGAAATATTTAACTGTCCATGTAATTCACAACCTATTTGCGTGATGTATGTACCGGATGCCGGCTCATAAAGGCTATGAAACAGCATTCCTTGTTGAGTGGGAGAAAGGGGATAAATATCTGCGATGTTATTATTCATCTGGTAGTGCCTCCCTCAAATTCAACCATTGCCAATACAGCATCTAATTCTTTTTGACCAACTTGTGCTAAAGGAAAATCGCCAGCAAAAAACTCGTTTGCCGATTGATTTGTCTCTGCTACTGTTGCCAATTCGGCAATTGTCTGATGTTTAAATATCTGTTTGGGTGTCAGTTGTAAGCCTGCTTGATGAGCTTGAAAAATGATTTGCAGGCTGAGAATAGAATCACCACCCAACTCAAAAAAGTTGTCGTGTACTCCTATTAGTTCTCGTTTGAGAACATGACTCCAAATGCTTGCTAGTACTGACTCAACAGAGTTACGAGGTGAGACAAAAGTACTGGCGAAATCTTGTCTAGTTGTATCAGGAGCAGGGAGCGATCGCCTATCTACTTTACCATTGGGTGTCAACGGTAGAGCATCAAGAATCACAAAGGCGGAAGGGAGCATATAATCAGGTAATTTGTCCTGCAAAAAACTCCGCAATTCACCAGGGAAATATGCTGTTTCTGGCTGATATCTGACAATATAAGCAACCAATCGTTTATTTCCAGGTAAATCTTCTCTGGCTAACACCACCACTTCCCGCACATCTGGATGTTGTCTGATGACTGCCTCAATTTCGCCCAATTCAATACGGAAGCCGCGAATCTTCACCTGATAATCAGTGCGTCCAATATACTCAATCTCACCACTGGCTAAATAACGAACCAAATCACCAGTCTTATAAACACGACCACCCTGACTCAAAGGATGAGGAATAAACCTTTGTTGCGTCAAATCAGGACGATGTAAATATCCCCTCGCCAACCCATCCCCACCAATATGCAATTCCCCAGCCACACCAATAGGCGTAAGTTGACATTGAGGATCAAGAATATAAACTTGGGTATTGGCGATCGCCCGACCAATTGGTACTATCGACAAAGATAAGTCAGTCTTCTTGACTTGATGCGCCGTTGACCAAATAGTAGTTTCCGTCGGCCCATATAAATTCCACAAACTAGCACCTTTATCGAATAACTGCTGTGCTAATTCACGAGTCAGCGCCTCACCACCACAGAGAATTTTTAGATGAGAATTGCCACACCACCCAGCATTCAGCAACATTCGCCAAGTCGCAGGAGTCGCCTGCATAATGGTAGCCTGAGTTAGATACTCACTCAGTCTTGTACCATCTTGTGCCACTGTCCGTGAAACCAGAATCAGATGCGCCCCAGTGATTAAGGGCAGATACAATTCTAAAACGGCGATATCGAAAGATATGGATGTGACTGCGACAAGAATATCAGATGGGGTAAATGGGAGTTGACTTGCCATGGAAGTGAGGAAATTGACAACTCCTTGGTGACAGATTTGTACACCCTTGGGTTTACCTGTAGAACCGGAGGTATAAATAACGTAAGCTAGTGATGCAGAGGTGGTGAGAATATCGAGGTTGTCTGGGCTATGTTGGTGAATGATTTCCCCATCTGTATCTAAACAAATCACTTGTGCCTCATGTGGAGGTAATTGTGCTAGTAATGATTGTTGGGTGACTAGGAAAGACATCTGGGAGTCTGCCAGCATCAAGGCGATACGGTCTGGGGGATAGCTGGGGTCAAGGGGGATGTATGCGCCACCGGCTTTGAGGATGCCCAACAATCCTACTACCATTTCGATGGAACGTTCTAGGCAAATACCGACTAGGGTTTCTGGTTTGACTCCTAGTTGTTGCAAATAGTGTGCCAGTTGATTGGCTTTTTGGTTGAGTTCTTGATAGGTTAATTGTGCTTCGCCAAAGATTAATGCAATTGCTTCTGGTGTCTGTTCTACTTGTTGCTCAAATAATTGATGGATACAGGTATTTTGGGGATAGTCAATTTGGGTTTGATTCCACTCGATTAATAGTTGATGTTGTTCGGCTGGGGTGAGTATTGGTAGTTGTGAGATTTTTTGGTCGGGATTTGTGGCTATGGCTGTTAATAATGTTTGTAAATGCCCTACCATTCTGCTGATTGTCTCAGCATTAAATAAGTCTGTATTATACTCAAAAGCTGCTCTCAGACCTGAACCTGATTGTTCCATGTATAGTGTCAGGTCAAATTTGGCCGTGGCAAGTTCAGTTTCCATAACCCTGGCAGTCAACCCCGGTAATTCCATTGTCGAGATGGGGGCATTTTGCAGCACAAACATTACTTGGAATAATGGTGTATGACTCAAAGAGCGTTGGGGTTGAAGTTCTTCGACTAGCTGCTCAAAGGGCAAATCCTGATGGGCATATGCACCCAAAGCTACTTCTCGCAAGCGAGTGAGTAATTCTTTAAAAGTGGGATTACCTGATAAATCTGTTCTCAAAACTAGAGTATTGACAAATAAACCAATTAACCCTTCTAACTCTGCTTGATTACGGTTGGCGATCGCTGTACCTACTACTATATCTGTAGTAGCTGTGTAGCGTCCCAGAAGTACTTTAAAAGCTGCTAGTAAGGTCATAAACAAGGTACTTCCTGTTTGCTGGCTTAACTGATGCAAAGCTAAAGTTAACTCTGGGGTAATCACAAACCCATGAATAGCGCCTTGAAAACTCTGTACCGCAGGTCTAGGTCTATCTGTCGGTAACTCTAGTTTGGGTGGTAAACCTGCTAGCTGTTCACGCCAATAGGATATCTGCGTTTGTAGGCATTCTCCTTGCAACCATTGTCGTTGCCAGAGGGCAAAGTCTGCATACTGGATTGGTAATTCTGGTAGGGATGGGGTTTGTCCTTGAGAGAAAGCTGTATAAAGTTGTGATAACTCACGCATCACTACACCAATTGACCAGCCATCAGCAACAATATGCGGCATGGTCAATAGTAAAATATGTTCCTGTGGCTGAAGATGGAGTAGTTTGCTTCGCAACAGTGAATCATTTTGCAGATCAAAGGGAGATTGCGTCTCTGCTAAGATTAGTTGCCCGAAATCCTTGTAGAGACGTTGCAGTGCAACGTCTCTACATTCATTTTTGGGAACGTCTCTACATTCATTTTTGGGAACGTCTCTACATTCATTTTTGGGAACGTCTCTACATTCATTTTTGGGAACGTCTCTACATTCATTTTTAGAGATGTCTAATGCACTCAAGTCGAGAATTGGCAACTGGATGAGTTTTGCTGGCGAGATAACTGCTGTTGGTTTGCCAGCGACGTTGAAAAAATTAGTCTGTAAGGCTTGGTGGCGTTGTCTAATGGCGTTGAGACTTTGTTCTAGCGCTTCATAGTTCAGTTGCCCTTGTAAGCGGATGACAAAAGGAATGTTGTACAAGGGACTATCTGATTCTAACTGCGTGAGGAACCATAAACGCTGTTGAGCAAAAGATAAGGGTAATTCACTTTCCCAAGAATGGCGCTTGATGGGGGGTTTTTCTAGTTGTAAACCTAATTTGGTACTGTTTTCTATCTCTTTTGCTAACTCGGCTATTGTGGGTAACTCAAACAGACGACGTAAAGGTAGTTGTTGGGAAAAAACTTGCTGAATTCCGGCAATGACGCGACTGGCAATTAAAGAATGTCCGCCTAGTTGAAAGAAATTATTGTGTACACCTACCTTTTCTAAACCCAGAACATCTGCCCAAATACCAGCGAGTATCTCTTCTATGGGGGAAGAAGGGGGGACAAAATCTGATGTTGATGATAGTTGGATGGGGTCAGGTGTTGGTAGTGCTTGCCGATCTACTTTACCATTGGGTGTGAGTGGTAGTGACTCCAGCGCCATCAATACATTGGGTATCATGTAGTCTGGCAGTTTTGACGCTAAAAATTGTCGTAGTTCGGCAGTTGCTAACTCTTGTCCTGAGAGCAACACTAGATAAGCTACTAAAGTTTGAGTATCTACTTCATTTGTGCGAACTACAACTACAGCTTCCCTGATTTGTGGATGTTGGTTGAGGATAGATTCAATTTCCCCCAATTCAATACGGAAGCCACGCAGTTTGATTTGATTATCTATGCGTCCAATATACTCAATCTCACCACTGGGCAAATAACGAACCAAATCACCAGTCTTATAAACACGACCACCCTGACTCAAAGGATGAGGAATAAACCTTTGTTGCGTCAAATCAGGACGATGTAAATATCCCCTCGCCAACCCATCCCCACCAATATGCAATTCCCCAGCCACACCAATAGGCGTAAGTTGACATTGAGTATCCAGAATATAAAGTTGGGTATTGGCGATCGCCCGACCAATTGGTACTATCGACAAAGATAAGTCAGTCTTCTTGACTTGATGCGCCGTTGACCAAATAGTAGTTTCCGTCGGCCCATATAAATTCCACAGACTAGCACCTTTATCGAATAACTGCTGTGCTAATTCACGAGTCAGCGCCTCACCACCACAGAGAATTTTTAGATGAGAATTGCCACACCACCCAGCATTCAGCAACATTCGCCAAGTCGCAGGAGTCGCCTGCATAATGGTAGCCTGAGTTAGATACTCACTCAGTCTTGTACCATCTTGTGCCACTGTCCGTGAAACCAGAATCAGATGCGCCCCAGTGATTAAGGGCAGATACAATTCTAAAACGGCGATATCGAAAGATATGGATGTGACTGCGACAAGAATATCAGATGGGGTAAATGGGAGTTGACTTGCCATGGAAGTGAGGAAATTGACAACTCCTTGGTGACAGATTTGTACACCCTTGGGTTTACCTGTAGAACCGGAGGTATAAATAACGTAAGCTAGTGATGCAGAGGTGGTGAGAATATCGAGGTTGTCTGGGCTATGTTGGTGAATGATTTCCCCATCTGTATCTAAACAAATCACTTGTGCCTCATGTGGAGGTAATTGTGCTAGTAATGATTGTTGGGTGACTAGGAAAGACATCTGGGAGTCTGCCAGCATCAAGGCGATACGGTCTGGGGGATAGCTGGGGTCAAGGGGGATGTATGCGCCACCGGCTTTGAGGATGCCCAATAATCCCACTACCATTTCAAGGGAACGTTCTAGGCAAATGCCGACTAGGGTTTCTGGTTTGACTCCTAGTTGTTGCAAATAGTGTGCCAGTTGATTGGCTTTTGTGTTGAGTTGATGATAGGTTAGGTGTTCATTGGCAAAAACTACAGCAATAGCATCTGGTGTGCGTTCTACTTGTTGCTCAAATAATTGATGGATGCAGGTATTTTGGGGATAGTCAACTTGGGTTTGATTCCACTCTACTAATAGTTGATGTTGTTCGCTTGGGGTGAGTATTGGTAATTGTGAGATTTTTTGGTCAGGATTTGTGGCTATGGCTGTTAATAATGTTTGTAAATGCCCTACCATTCTGCTGATTGTCTCAGCATTAAATAAGTCTGTATTGTATTCTACTTCTCCTATCAGTCCTGCTGCTGTTTCTCTAAATTCAAGAGTGAGATCAAATCTAGATGTTTCGTTGTGGGTGGGTAAAATTTCTAGAGTCAGTCCGGGGATTTCTAATGTAGTTTGCGGCACATTCAGAAAGGAAAACATGACTTGAAACAACTGGGAATAACTCAAGTCCCTTGGCAGTTGTAATTCTTCCACCAACTTTTCCAAGGGTAGATTTTGGTGAGCATAAGCATTTAATGTCACCTCCCGGACTCTAGTTAACAACTCCCGAAAACTGGGATTTCCCGACAAAGAAGTACGCAGGACTAATGTATTTGCAAAAACACCAATAAGGTTTTCAATTTCTACGTGGTTGCGGTTAGCAATGGGGGAACCGACTAAGATATCTTCTTGACCTGTATAGCGGTAAAGTAAGCTTTTAAAGGCTGCTAGCAGGGTCATAAATAGGGTAACTCCCACACTGCGACTAGTCGCCCTCAAGGATTCTGTCAGTGTTTTCGACAGTGCGAACAGGTGTATTTTCCCAGCGTAGGTTTGAATTGGTGGGCGTGGTCGATCGCTGGGAAGTTGTAGTAAGTTAGGAGCATGACTAAGTTGTTGTTTCCAGTAGGCCAGTTCTGTTTCTAATACGCCGCTTTGTAAATACTGCCGTTGCCATAGGGTAAAGTCTGCGTATTGAATTGGTAGTGGGGGGAGTGGCGATCGCTCATCTTGAGCCAAAGCTGTGTATAATGCGATAAATTCATCTAGCAGTATATTAATTGCCCAAAAGTCAGCAATGGTGTGATGAATAGTAATTTGTAGTAAATATTCTGTCTGTTCTAATTGTAAAAGTGTAACTCTGAATAAAGGTGCTTGGCTGAGGTCAAAAGGTCGTTTAGCTTCTTCGGCTATTAAACTCTGTACCTCTTGTTCTTGCTCTGTTTTGGTGAGTGTACACCAATCTATCACAGGTACAGTAATCTTTAAGTCTGGTGCAATTACTTGGATAGGTTGCCCATCTACATTTTGCAAGCTAGTCCGCAAAATTTCGTGACGCTGGACAATTTCTGCAAAGCTTTGCTGTAAAACTGCTACTTTTAGAGAACCACTAATTTTTACTACGCCAGATTCGTTGTAAATAGCACTGTTACCTTCTATTTGTTCTATGAACCACAATCTCTGCTGGGTAAAAGATAAGGGTATGTCTGTGTCTCTGGGTACGGGTAAAATTGTCTCGGTGGGAAAACTCGAGTTAGTTTGCAGGAATTGGATAATTTCTGCTTTATGCTCTTTAATTTGCTCTAATAAGGCGGGTGTTAAGGTTCCTGTGGGGGTACTGTAATGCAGTTTATCGCCATTTATCCATAGCTGGATATCCAAACTCTGCAAATAAGCTAAGAATTCAGCAGTAGTTTTCATAATTCCCCCTCTTCTCGCTGGCTTATCCCAGCACTCACAGTTTCTCGCTGAAAATATGTTGTTAAATCAGCCACGGTAGATTTTGTAAATAGGCTATTGATAGGTAATTCTCTGCGTAGTTTTTCTCGCACTTGCGAAATGCAGCGCACCGCTAATAATGAGTCTCCCCCTAGTTCAAAAAAGTTATCATGAATGCCTATTTGCGAGACACCCAGTATTTCTTGCCAGATATTTACAAGGCTTTGCTCAATCTCATGACGTGGTGCAACATAAGCACTACTCAAATTTGGTCTTGGGTGCTTTACTTGCGTAAGATTGACTGATTTTCGCGGGGCGACAAAATTAGCTGTTTTCCTAGTTAGAGATAAATCACTTGTAGAGACTACAACCTGAGACAACTTACTACCTAATATGCTCACAAAGGCATCTATACCTGCGGCAGGTGATAACCCCTCGGAAGTAAAATTGATTCTATTCATTTGCCGAGATGCTTGTGCTGCCATGCCGACTTGTTGCCAAGCATCCCAATTAATCGATACTGTGTAGGTGCTGCTGGTAGAGGTTTTGTAGTGGGCAAAGGCATCTAAAAAGGCGTTAGCGGCGGTGTAGTCTACTTGCCCAAAGACACCTTTGACTGTGGCAATGGATGAGCATAAAACCAGGAAATCTAGTTTTATATCTTGCAAGATATTGGCTAAAACTAATGTCCCCGTAACTTTGGGTGAGAGAACCCTGTGCGCCTCCTCGATGGTTTTGATTTGCATCACACCACCACCAGGAACACCGGCGGCATGAATCACACCATTGATTGTACCGAATTGCTGCTGACCTAAAGCGATCGCTGTTTGCATTTGTGGTTCAGAAGTGACATCTGCATTCATGACTAAAACTTCTGCACCCAATTTTTCCCATGTTTGAATTTTCCGTAACTGGAGACTAATGTGATTTTCCTCGTTATGAGTAGCCAGCCATTGTTCCCACTCTTCACGCGAGGGAAAGGGGGAACGCCCGATGAGAATTAACTTTGCCTGCACTGTTTTAGCTAAATATTCTGCCAAAACTAGCCCAATACCACCGAGTCCACCTGTGATGAGATAAACACCACCTGGGCGTAGGCGTGGTGTGATATCTTGTGGTTTGGGTAACTGCACTGGCTCAAAGGTTTGTACCCAGCGAGACACACCACGATAGGCGATTAATTGTTCAGATGATGGGATGCTTAATTCTGTCAGCAGATTTTCTAGGAGTTTGGCATATTGCCAAGTTCCATCCACAGGCAAGACAATATCAATGCTGCAACAGTGAAAGTTGGGGTATTCTTGCGGCATTACCTGGACTACTCCCAGTACAGTTGCCTTGGCGGGAGATAATATTTCATCCCCAACAACTGAGTGTAGATGATTAGAAATCACCACCACTCGATGCTCACCTGTGAGAGTTTGTTTGCCTAATGATTGAGCTAAAAATAATAGACTATTAAATCCTGTTTCCACTCCAAGCGGCGCTGATGTGACATTCCCTAGATGTACAATTGTTTTGGGTAATTGCTGTTGGATGAGTAATTGTTGGATTAGGGCATCATAATCATCACTGGATTGAGGACGGATAGAATAAGAGCGATCGCCTAATTGATCAAATCCTGTCCCGACTTGTACTGTGATGACATCTTGATTTTGCTGTTGTAGTTTTGCCACTAGTTGTCCACCCAAGCCACATTCATCTAAAAATACTAGATAGCTTGATGGTGTCGGTGCTGACTCTCTATATTGAGTTGTTAGTATAGATTGTTTCCATAAAGGCACATGGAAGCGATCGCTAATATCTGATTTTTTAGCCGATGCTACAGGCGTTTGCGGTGTAATCCAATAAGGTTGACGCTCGAAGGGATAGGTAGGTAAAGGCACACGATAGCGGCGTTCATGAGTATAAAATCCTGACCAGTCTATTGCTACTCCAGCTAACCACAGTTGTCCCAGAGTTTGTAGTAAAAATGCCACATCTGAACCGGGTGTTTGCGGATGACGTACGGAAGATAGCACAACTTGTTGGGGAGCTTTGGCTGGATGTCTTTGAGCTAATGTACTCAAGCTTTTTCCTGCTCCTACCTCCAATAAAATTTGTCTTGGTTGGTGTAATAATTCTTCTAAACCTGTGCTAAATTTTACAGTTTGCCGCAAGTGTTTTGCCCAGTAGTCAGGGTCTGTTGCTTGTTGGGGAGTAATCCAAGTACCTGTAAGATTTGAGATGTAGGGAATTTGTGGTGCTTGCAGGTGCAGTTGTTGGAGGCGGTCAACAAAAGATGGCAAGATTGGTTCCATCATGGTGGAGTGAAAAGCATGGGAGGTATGCAAACGGCGACATTCAATACTTTGTCTGCTTAACTCCTTTTCTAGTCCTGTGATGGCGGCGATATCTCCCGAAATTACACACAAGTTAGGGCTATTAACTGCGGCGAGGGAAAGTTCTGCATTCAACAAAGGTTGGACTTCCCTTTCTGGCAGAGGAACCGCTAACATTGCCCCAGGCGGTAATTGTTGCATTAATTGCCCTCTAGCTGCTACTAAGGCTAAGGCATCTTCTAGCGAAAACACCCCGGCAATAGTTGCGGCTACATATTCCCCAATGCTATGACCAATCATAGCTACAGGATGCACTCCCCATGACATCCACAGTTGAGCTAAAGCATATTCAATGACGAATAAGGCAGGCTGTGTGATGGCTGTTTGTGACAGTTTTGCGTTTGCGTCTGTAGTTTGGGCGGTACTAGGATAGAGAATTTGGCGTAAGTCTAGTTGCAGATGGGGTTGGAGGAGTTGACAGCAGGTATCAATATGTTGACGAAATGTGGGTTCAACTTGGTAAAGTTCTTTGGTCATGTTGACGTATTGTGTACCCTGACCTGAGAACATGAAGATGACTGGACGTTGTTGTGATTCCTGAAGGGTGGGTTGATCGGGAGATTTTAGGGCTAGGATGGCTGTATCCAGATTTTGACATAATATAGTGCGGCGATCGCTAAAGGTTTGCCGACCAATACTTAAGGTATAAGCAACATCAGCCAAGTTAAGTTCTCTGTGCTGCTCTAGATATTCAGCCAAATTGGCAATAGCTGTATCTAAGGCTGTGGCAGTTTTCGCGGAGAGAACTAACAACTGCCAAGGACGTGTTTCTTCCGAGGATACTGGTAATGGTGCTTCTTCTAAAACAATGTGGGCATTCGTACCACCAACACCAAAAGAACTCACACCCGCCCGTCGGGGACTGCCGTTAGTCTGCCATGCTGAGAGTTTGTCGTTGACGTAGAAGGGGCTATGGGCAAAATCAATTTGCGGATTCGGCTCGTGAAAATGTAGGTTGGGCGGAATCAACTTGTGCTTTAGTGCTAAGATGGTCTTGATTAAGCTGGCTATTCCCGCAGCTGCATTCAAATGTCCAATATTAGTTTTGACTGAACCAATAGCACAATAAGCTGTTTTTTGCGTACTAGTGCGGAAAGCTTGCGTCAAAGCTGCCACTTCTACGGGATCTCCCATCGCTGTCCCCGTACCATGAGCTTCTACATAACCGATAGTTTCAGGATTTAACCCAGCATTTGCTAAGGCTTCAGCAATTACCTCTGCTTGACCTGCCACACTGGGAGCTGTATAACTAACCTTGAGTGAACCATCGTTATTGATAGCCGAGCCTTTGATCACGGCCTGAATGCGATCGCCATCTCTCAAAGCTTCTCCTAACCGTTTTAAAACGACAATGCCGACTCCACTACCAAATAGTGTTCCCTGTGCTTTGGCATCAAAGGCGCGACAGTGACCATCAGGAGAAAGGATACCACCCTCTTGATAAAAATAACCTGTTTTCTGCGGCAAACTAATCGCAATGCCACCTGCCAAGGCCATATCTACTTCATAATTAAGTAAACTTTGACAAGCTAAATGAGTCGCTACTAATGATGTAGAACAGGCAGTTTGAACGTTAATACCAGGCCCTTTTAAATTTAATTTATAACAAACTCTGGTAGGTAAATAATCTTTATCATTAGCAATTAATAAATTACCTACTTCATGGTCATCTAAATAATTCTGCTGATTGATAGAGAATAGAGAATAATTATTAAAAATTCCCCCCGCATAAACACCAATTAACCCAGGGTAACTCTCTGCCACATAACCAGCAACCTCTAAAGCCTCCCAAGCAGTTTCTAAAAATATCCGTTGCTGAGGATCAGTTAACTCAGCTTCTGCTGGGTTATAACCAAAAAAGCCTGCATCAAAAAATTCTATATCTTCTAAAATCGGTTTAGCTTTGACATAATTTTGCTGATTAAATATTGATTTTGGTACACCAAAAGCTGCTAGATTTTCTTCAGAAAATTGTGAAATAGACTCTACTCCATTAACTAAATTATCCCAGAATTCTTCTACATTTTTTGCCCCAGGAAAACGACAGGACATCCCAATAACTGCTATGTCTGTATCCCTAAAATTATCGCTAGACTGATTTGTTTCTGTTTCCATAAATAAATTATTTTTGATAGTCCTAATGCACCATAAATCTTTGAGGTAAGTTATTTTAAACGCAGCGAAAAGTTCTGTAGGAGGGTTTCCCTCCGTAGGAACGCCACTTGCTATAAGCCGGGAAACCCGTCCAACGCAGTGGCTCAACTTTTCAAGACAGAGGAGCGCGGAGGAAAACGCAGCGAAAAGTTCTGTAGGCGGGTTTCCCGCCGTAGGAAACTTTTCAAGACAGAGGGGTGAGGAGGATTCTTATATCAGTTTAAAATTCAAAATTAAGATGGTGTAGCGACTACTTTTATCCTATCCCCTATCCCTTTGCATAATTTGTCTCCGCATTTCGCCACGAGAACGGCGTTGCAGGAGTGGAGATTGTGGTTTTTCTTCTGGATTTAATAATTGCGCTAGTTGACTTACTGTCGGGGCTGCAAAAATACTTACTGTAGGTAATTCAATCTGCAACTCTGCCTGGATTTTGTTAATAACTCGTACACCAATTAATGAGTCACCACCTAAATCAAAAAAGTTATCATAAATTCCGACTTTTTCAATCCCTATAACTTCTTGCCAAATATCGGCAATAGTTTGCTCAACTTGATTCCGGGGCAAAACGTAAATATTGCTGAGTTGAGGACGAGGATAATTGACTTTAGCTGGACTTTTTTCTGCAAAGATAGTCTCCATATTAGCATATTGAGACATTGTTTTTTGCATATTTTTAGGAGTGACAATAACTTGAGATAAGCCACTTGCTAAAATGCGATTAAATGCCTCCATGCCTTCTTTAATCGTGATGCCATCTTTGAGGATTTCTAGATGAGATGATTGTAATCCATATGCCTCCTGGAGTTGTATTGCCATTCCCGCTTCTTTCCAAGCATTCCAGTTAATAGTGATAACTGGAAGTGATGAACTTTGAGCGAATCTATCCATAAATGTATGAGCTGAAACATAATCTACATTGCCATATCCACCTGTGAAAGCTGCTATGGAAGACCAAAAAACTATAAAGTCTAATGGCACATCTTTGAAGATAGCATCAAGTACTAATGTTCCCTGAATTTTCGGTTGAAAAATAGGTGCTAACATGGCTGGTGTTTTGAGTTGCGCTAAACCACCACCACGCAATCCTGCTGCATGAATAACACCGTTAATTTCTCCAAATTTGGCATTGATTTGAGTTACAGCCGATCGCATTTGCATTTCATCAGCAACATCAGCACTTAAAACTAATATTTCTGACCCCAGCTTTTCGATTTCTTGTAGTTTACGAATCTTTTGACTAGAGATGTCTGGCTCGTCATGGGTTGCTAGCCATGCTTCCCATGCTGATTTTACAGGTAAGCTTGAACGCCCAACTAGAGCAATTTTAGCTTGTAATGTTTGGGCTAAATATTCGGCAATTCCTAATCCTAAACCACCGAGTCCACCAATAATTAGATAAACCCCTTTTTTTCGCAGTTTTTTGTTGGCTACTGTTTTTTCTAAAGGCAATGCTGTAAAGGTTTGTATCCAGCGATAGTTATTTCTATAGGCAACTACATCTTCTTGGTGATCTGCAACAATTTCTTTAATTAGTTGATCAATCAGTTGATTTTTAGCTAATAAATTGTTAGCTGGTGGCAGCACAATATCAATGCTACGACAAGTTAAGTTTGGCTGTTCTTGGGGAATAACTTTGCAACCACCTAAAACTGTAGCTTTGTCTGGGCAAAGATGTTCGTCCCCTGTAACTATTTGGATATCATTAGATATAACAGCAATTCTTAAAGGTTGGGTTATCTTTCGGTTAGCACATACATAAGATAAATTGAGTAGGCTATTTAAGCCTAATGCTTGAGATGTTTCCCAAGATTCATAAAGATGAAGACTCCATAAATGAGCAATTATCGGTGTTTTCCCTAGTAACAATATATGCTGGAATAATTGTTCGTAATCAGCACGATTTTGCGGATTAATTGTATAAACTTGCTCACTAATTTGAGTAAAGCGATCGCCTATCTTAATTTGCACCACTTCCTGTTGGTAATGATTTTGCAAACGCTGACACAAAGCATCACCAAAACTCGTATCATCTACAAACACTAACCAACAAAAATTCTCTGTGGTTAAATCTGGCTGAGGTATACTTGAACGTTGCCAAGAAGGAGTATAAAACCAATCAGTTAACTCTAATCTTTGATTGTGATCATTGTCTTCCTGTGGTGGCTCAATCCAATAACGTTGGCGCTCAAATGGATAAGTTGGTAATGGTAGGCGATCGCGTTTTTCATGCTGATAGCATCCTGCCCAATTTATCTCTACCCCTGTTAACCAAAGTTTGCCTAAAGTATTTAACAAAAATGCCACATCAGAATGTTGTTCTTGAGGATGGCGTAGTGAGGAAAAGATGATTCTTGCTGATGCTTGTTGTTTAGTTAATGTACTCAAGGTACGTCCAGGGCCAATCTCTAGAAAAATTGTTTCTGCATTTTCTAATAATTTGCTAATTCCCTCAGCAAATCTTACGGGTTGGCGTAGATGTTGCGCCCAATAGTGAGCGTCGGTTGCGGCTTCTGGTGTTATCCAATTGCCAGTAACGTTAGAAATGAAAGGGATTTTGGGAGGATGAAGTTTGATGTTTTGCACTGCTAGAGTAAACGGCTCAATTACTGCTGACATCATTGACGAATGGAAGGCATGAGATGTATGTAACCGACGATATTCTATCCCTTTGATTGTTAATTCTTGTTCTAGTTCTCCTATGGCTTCTATTGTGCCTGATACCACACTCAAAGCAGGTGCATTGCTGGCGGCGAGAGAGAGATTGTTACCTAAAAATGCTTGTACTTCTTGAGTAGATAAACTCACAGAAAGCATCGCCCCTGGAGGTTGTTGTTGCATCATCCGTCCACGATGCACCACCAGAGATAAAGCATCTTCTAGGGAGAAAACGCCAGCAATACAAGCGGCAACATATTCGCCTATGCTATGACCAATCATGGCCACAGGTGATACTCCCCACGACATCCACAATTTAGCTAAGGCGTATTCAATGACAAATAAGGCTGGTTGAGTAATAGCAGTTTGCTGTAGTTGTTCGCTAGTGCTGTTAGTTGGATATATAAACGAACGTAAGTCTAGCTGTAGATGATGTTGGAGAAAGTCAAAACAGCGATCGCACTCTTGCCTAAATGTAGTTTCTTGCTCATAGAGTTCTCTGCCCATATTAATATACTGCGATCCCTGACCTGTGAACATAAACACCACAGAGCGATCGCTAGATGCTAAGGTTTCTGTATCTATTGACTCTAAGTTTTTAATTACATCTGTAAGATTGTCTCCCACTACCATCCGGCGATGATGAAAGGCTTGACGACCGACTTGTAAGGTATAAGCAACGTCAGCTAAGTTTAAGTCTGGACGCTGTTTTAAGTAGACGGCTAAATTTTCTGTCGCTGTGGCTAAAGCCGAACTAGTTTTCGCAGACAGCACTAATAACTGGTGTTGGCGAGCAGAAACAGCAGTCTCTTGAGGTGGTGCTTCTTCTAAAATGACATGGGCGTTTGTACCACCAAAACCAAAAGAACTCACACCAGCCCTACGAGGACTATTGTCACTGTTCCACTTTGTCAGTTTTGTATTGACGTAAAACGGGCTATTCTCAAAATCAATTTGCGGGTTGGGAGTTTCAAAGTTGAGGCTAGCGGGTATGAGTTTGTGGTGGAGGGCTAGCGCTGTCTTGATTAAACCAACAATTCCCGCAGCTGCATCTAAATGTCCCACATTGGTTTTGACCGAACCAATAGCACAGTAATTTTTTCTGTTCGTACTAGCACGAAAAGCTTGTGTCATGGCAGCAATTTCAATGGGATCACCTAAAGCTGTACCAGTACCATGAGTTTCTAGGTAAGTAATGGTTTCTGGCTCAACTTCAGCCATGATTTGTGCCGTACGAATAGCTTTAGTTTGACCCTCTTGACTAGGTGCTGTATAGCCTACTTTCCCTGCACCATCGTTATTGATAGCTGAACCTTTAATTACCGCGTAAATATGATCATGATCAGCGATCGCATCTGCTAATCTTTTTAAGACTACAACTCCTATTCCATTACCTCCTACCGTACCATCAGCTTTAGCATCAAAGGCTTTGCAATGTCCATCAACTGAAACAATCTCATCTGGTGATAAAGTTAATTCGTTTTGGGGAACTTTCACTGCCACACCAGCCGCTAAAGCCATATCACATTCCCCACTCAGCAAACTTTGACAAGCTAGATGAACTGCTACTAGAGAACTAGAACAAGCTGTACCTATACTGACACTCGGCCCTGTGAGATTTAATTTGTAGGAAACACGACTAGCTAGATAATCTTTATCAACACCCACTAAAGTTTGCAAAAAGCCCTTAGATTCTATCCAGCCTGGGTGGGGACTCAAGTTATAAAGCAAGTAAGTACCCATACCCACACCAGCATAAACTCCTATGGGTCTAGTTTCTGTTTGGCAGTTATAGCCAGCATTCTCCAAGGCTTCCCAAGCAGATTCTAAAAAGAGCCGATGTTGAGGATCTATCGCTTCCGCTTCTCTAGGGTTGAAGTCAAAGAAAGAGGCATCAAATAGTTCCACATTACTCAAAACCCCACCAGCTTTGATTTTTCTAGCTGATTTTGTCTGAGGAAAAGCTGAAATTAACTCAACGCCTGCTTTGAGGTTTTCCCAAAATTCATCAATGTTACTACAGCCAGGAAACCTCCCAGCCATACCAATAATTGCTATCTCTAAGCCATTTTGAGGGAAATTCATCATTAGGGGATAGGGAACAGGGAAATAAGGTGTGAGTTTAGATGTAGTAGTTGACAGGTTGCACTAGGCGACTGGAAGTCGCGGCTACACAGGCAAAACCCGCCTACGCGGGTTAAGAATTTGATTTTAGGTTAGTCGGCGTAGGCAGACTTTGTATCGCTGCGATTTCTAATCGCTAGGGCTAGGTGCTTACTGCAACTTAGATTTGCATAAAAAAGTCACTTTATTGAAAGTAATTTTCATTAAATTAATATGATTTAGCAATTTTGACAAGCCCCTATTTTCAAAATCAGGGAAAAAGCCAATGGGTGATTCAGCTTAATATCATGCAAAGTGCTGTTTACACCGTTCTTTGCGCTTGTTCATGTTGATCTGATTGGCGTGTGCAAATTATAGCGATCGCCCAAAAAACATGAGTTTTTATTTTTATAAATTACGCATCTATCTGAAGATATATAATTATTAAATATTAAAAGTTAATCCTTATTGAGTCTACTGATAACTTTTTTATATGTAATACTGATTGCCAAATGCAATTAATTATTATTAAATTTATGTGGATAGATAATTGCAAATAAATTGCATTAACTCCATGCCTCAAGTTTTACTCCTGGTCTAGTAATTGCTTGGCAATTCAAAACTTCACTACTTACCTATTAGTAGAGTGTGTTAGCTAGTAGCCATAAGACGAGATGTAGATGTAGGTTGGGTTAAGTGCAACGCAACCCAACATGGATCTTAAAAACCCATTTATAGATATTGGTGTTGGGTTTCCCAAAGCCTCAACCCAACCTACCAATCCCCAATCCCCAATCCCCATTCCCCATTCATCTGCGCTTGACTTCATGGATAACTTAAATGTGATGAATACCCTCAAAACAATATTGACTGACTTAGGTATTCCCGAAGAATCGTTGTCTGAAGATACCTTATTAAGCAAAGATTTACACATTGATTCCGTCGAGACGATAGAAATTGCCTTGGGACTCAAACGCAAGCTGGGAGTCAATATTAAGCTAGAGGCTTGGCAAACTATGACATTAGCTCAAGTCTGCAATATGGTTGAGGCCACAATTTCTCACAACCAATCGCTACACGCTAATAGTAGCAACACAAAATAAGATTCAACCTCAAAGGAAAGTTGGATGGACAATATTTCTGCACAATTGCCTCCAGTTTTTAACGTTGCAGCCTACTTTATAGAAGGCAATTTAGCTCAAGGACAGAAGGATAAAATAGCATTTTACTATCAAGATGAGACTTATACCTACGCTCAAGTCAATAGCTTTGTCCGACGTAGTGCTAGATTGTTGTCTCATCTTGGTCTAGAGTTAGAAAATCGTGTAGCGATTCTTGTACCGGATACTCCAGAGTTTGTCTTTGCTTTTTGGGGTGCTATTTGGTTAGGTGCTATACCTATCCCTATTAACACTGGTTACAATGCCGATGATATCCAGTACATTTTGCAAGACTGCCGTGCTAAAGTTTTGCTGACAACCCAAGAGTGGCAAGAAAAATTAACTCCTATCCAGTCAAAGTTCTTGCGCCATGTTTTGCTGATAGATGGGGAAGATTCATTTGTATCTCAACTAACCGAACAAGATAAATCTCTAGCTTGGGCAGAAACAAATCGGGATGAACCAGCTTTCTGGCTTTACACTTCTGGTAGTACCGGACAACCTAAAGGTGTGATTCATCTCCATCAGAGTATGGTGGTTTGTGCAGAACAGTACGCTAAAAGTACGCTAGGTTTGCAGCCAGATGACATCACCTATTCAGTGGCAAATATGTCTTTTGCCTATGGCTTGGGTAACACCTTGTATATGCCAATGGCAGTTGGTGCAGCCGCAGTATTATCCAATGGCAACAATGCTTTTGAGATAATTGCTGACATCCAGCGCTATCGACCGACAGTTTTTTTTGGTATACCCAGTGTTTATGCAGCTATTCTCGCTGTTCAGGAAATCTCACTGTTAGATGTGACTTCTTTACGCTTATGTGTATCTGCGGCGGAACAACTACCCAAAAGTATTTGGCAAGCATGGCTAAAAATTTACCACCACGAAATTTGTGAAGGTATTGGTACAACAGAGTTTTTACACATATTTCTAGCCAACCGTATAGGGGAGTGTAAACCAGGGACTTCCGGTTGTCCTGTACCGGGTTACGATGTGCAGATTGTTGATGATGATGGTGTACCTTGTCCTCCTGATACTGTTGGTAATTTACAAGTGAGTGGCGAAAGCCTGATGTTAGGTTACTGGAACCGGTTATCACAAACACGCAAGGCTATTTATGGCAATACGATGCGGACTGGGGATAAATATGTGCGTGATGCTGATAATTATTTCCGATTTGTTGGGCGAGCTGATGACTTATTTAAAGTTAATGGTCAATGGATATCACCTACAGAAATTGAAGATGTTTTACACCAACATCCACAGATTTTAGAAGTGGCAATTGTACCAGAATCAGCAACTGGAGAACACCTAACTCAAATTGTGGCTTATGTCAGTCTCCAATTAGGGCAGACAGCATCGCCAGAATTAGAAAATAGTATTAGGCGATTTGCTAAACAGCAATTACCTCATTTCAAAGCCCCAAAAATAGTTCGGTTTGTCGAAAGTTTACCCCGAACGGCAACAGGAAAAATCCACAGGCATTTACTAGTTAAACAACAAAATGTTGTTAAGGAATAAGCTTTAACTTAAGACCTAATAATGATTTTAGGGAATTAGCAGTATTAACAAATTATCAAAAAAGGTGAAATTAATGGTAGCGGAACTCAAGACAGAAATTAAGTATCACGAAGTATTTGTACCAGGAGAACGAGAGCCGATTCTGGTTTTACATAACTTGCTTAAAGCCGGGATTTTTTCTCGTTATGTGATGTATGAGGGTAATAATGAAGTTCGGATTGCGGGTAATGAACTGGCTAAGGTGTCGGTAAACAAAAATTATGTATCAATCAATGGTTTAGGTAAGTCTTACTCTGAACCAGTAAGTGATCCTTTGAAACAAGTGGAGACTTTGCTAAAGTCTTTAAATATTGCTGATTGGACAGCTTATGGTTATGTGGCATTTGATATTGCTCGTTTTTATTCGGCATATTCTAAAGCCATTACTCAAGAAATTCTCTATTTTTTGATTCCGGAAACTGAACTGCGTTTTACAGAAGCCGGAGTTTATATTAAGACGATTAAACCATTAGAACAGGTAAAAGAACAGATATTTGTTGATAGTGTATTACCAGATTATGAGTTGTCTTCCTTGGTAGTTGATTTTAGCGATCGCCAAAATTATCAACACCGAGTTGATACTCTGATTACTGCTATTAAACAGGGAGATTTGCAGAAAGCAATTATTTCTCGTTCGGTAAAAGTAACGGGTAATTTGAATATATTAGGAACCTATGTAGTTGGTTCTCAAGCTAACAATTCTGCTCGTTCTTATTGTTTAAATTTAGAGGATATCCGTGCTGTTGGTTTTAGTCCCGAAATCCTCATGCAAGTGAATGAAGATGGTTTGGTTGTCACAAATCCCCTAGCAGCAACTAGACCTCGTGGTGCAGATTCGGCAGAAGATGCAAAATTAAGTGATGAACTATTCACAGATGCGAAAGAGGTGAAAGAACATTCACTTTCTGCTTGGTTAGCACAAAATGAAATTGCTTCACTTTGTATACCGGAAACTGTACGAGTTTTTGATTTTATGGAGGTGAAAAAATATCGTTGTGTACAGCATTTGTCATCACGAGTAGGCGGTAAACTCCTTCCGGGTAATACATTGTGGGATGCTCTCAAGGTTTTATTTCCTGGGATTACTGTGTCGGGAATTGATAAGGGATGTGCTTTAAAATGGATTGATCATTTGGAAGATGAACCAAGGGGAATTTATGCCGGTGGGATTGGTTGGGTAGATAGTAAGGGAGCAGCAGATATTGCGATCGCTATTCGTTCTGTTTACCAATATGGGAATAAAATTCATTTGAATGCTGGTGCAGGAATTGTGGCTGAGTCAGTTCCGGAAAGGGAGTATATTGAGTCGGTTAATAAGATGAATACGATGTTGAATAATTTGGTTTTGGAGGAGGAGTAGAAGAGGGTATAAACGCAGAGGGACGCAGAGGTTCACGCGGAGGAGCGCAGAGGGTTAGTTTATGACTAATTGTTCGGTTGGTGTTTGTTCACTGGCGGTGAGTTTTCCTCAGATTATTCGGACTAATGATTATTGGTTAGATAGGTTTCCCCATTTATTTGAGCGCAAGCGGCGAAATACTCGGTTGGACAATTATGGGGTTGATATTTGGTCACAGGAAGTAGCACCTTATTTATCAGATTCATTTCGGGGTAGTGTGGAACGCCGTGTGTTAGGTGAGGGGGAGTCATCACTGACGTTGGAGTGTGCGGCAGCAAGAGAGGCGATCGCATCTGCTAAACTGTCTGATGATGAAATTGATTTGCTGATTGTGGCTTCACTGTTTGGTGAACATATCGGTACTGGTCATGCGACTTATCTGGCTCACCAATTAGAATTACAATGTCCTGCGTGGAACTTAGAATCAACTTGTTCTAGTGCGTTAGTGGCTTTAGAAAACGCTCAGGCGTTAGTGCAAGTGGGAGGTTACCGCAATATTCTTGTGGTTGTGTCTCACTTTGGCTCTCGGACTGTAGAGGCAGAAGATAGTCTATCTTGGTCTATGGGTGATGGTGCTGGCGCTTTTGTGGTGGGTTTACTGAAACCGCATCAAGGAATTTTGGGTAGTAAGATTGTGCATACGGCTCAAACTTGTGGTGCATATTTACATGAACTGGTAACTGATGCTCAAGGACAGCCGCAAATACGCACCCGGACTGGGGAAAATGCTAGTATGCTGGCCCAAACGGCTGTAGATTTTGTCCGTCAATGTTGTGAGGCTGCTGTGGCTAAAGCTGGTGTCAGTTTGGCGCAAATTGATTTTTTTGCTTTCAATACTCCAACTGCTTGGTATGCCAGTGTTTGTACTAGAGCGTTGGGTATTGCTCCAGAACGGACAATTAATCTTTATCCCCGTTATGCAAATATCGGCCCTGTGCTTCCTGTTGCTAATTTGTATCACGCTGTTCAGGCGGGGAAAATTCAAGAAAATGATTTAGTTCTGGTATATACAAAAGGTGCAGCAGCGACGGCGGCGGCGACAGTGATGCGTTGGGGTGATGTAGCTTTAGGAAAGATGCCAGCCCCCCCCATCAGCGTCACTTTTCAAGATGAAATAGTTCAGCCAGCAAACATCAGTAACTCATCAGCAACTACCAACAACTTTTCTAGAGCTAAACTCTTGGCATCTAACCCAAAAATCCAACAGCAAATGCTAGAGATTTATCTTTTAGACTCTTTAAGTAGTTTATTACAAGTGCCTAGAGAAAAGTTAGATAGAGAGCAATATTTGGCTGTATTACTTGACTCTTTGACGGCAATTATGTTGAAGAATCAACTTGCTACTGATTTACAAATACAAGTAACCTTAAGTCAATTTTTGGGTGAGCAAAGTATAGCTAGTTTAGCCGAATTGTTACTCAATAAATTAGCTTTGGTGAACTTAATTTCTACAGAAGCGATCGCCCCAGCAGAAAGAGAGATATTAAGTCTATAGTAATCCGACTTGATTATTGAAATTTCTTGCTTAGGCAGGTAACAGGTAACAGGTAACAGGTAACAGAAAAAGAAGTAATAGAGGTGTACTAAGTTTTTTAGTGTAAGCACAGGCTACGCATACAAAAATCAAATATGAGTCCTATATAATCTGTATTCGTAAAAAAGATGAACTTACATTTACTTTTAAATAACCTAGCTGATCAAGGTGTCAAACTATCTGCTCAGGAAGATGCACTTTTAATTGATGCCCCGAAGGGGATAATTACACCCGATTTACGAGAGTTATTAAGTGAGTATAAAACCGATTTACTCCAGTTGCTGCGACAAAATAGTACAGATATTCATGATATATCTCTACCAATTGTTGTGCCGAAACCGGAGGAGCGCTATCAACCTTTTCCCCTGACAGATATGCAACACGCTTTCTGGGTAGGGCGGAGTAATGTATTGGATTTAGGTAGTGTTTCTAATCATGGTTATTATGAAATTGAGGGTGATGATTTAAATATAGAAAGATTAAACTGGGGACTACAAAAATTAATTGCCCGTCACGATATGCTGCGCTCGATAGTATTAGCAGATGGTCAGCAGCAGATTCTTGCTCAAGTACCTCCTTACCAAATGGAGATTTTAGATTTAAGAGAAAAAGATGCACAAACTGTTAAATTAGAGTTAGAAAAAATACGCGATCGCCTTTCTCATCAAGTCCTACCAGCTGACAAATGGCCGTTATTTGACTTTCGCGCGACTCTATTGTCTCAAGGACGTGTACGTTTGCACATTAGCTATGACTTGCAAGTGTTTGATGCTTGGAGTTTGTTTCGCTTATTTGATGAGTGGTTCGCACTTTACCAAAATCCTGATGTCATTTTGCCATCTTTAGAGCTTTCATTTCGGGATTACGTCTTGGCAGAGCAATCATTGCCACAGACAGAATTATACAGGCGATCGCAAGATTATTGGTTTAGTCGCCTTGATCATTTCCCCCCAGCGCCAGACTTACCTCTAGCCAAAAATCCCCAAGAACTCAAACAGCATCGCTGTCAGCGCTACCAAGCACATCTCCCCCAGTCTGAATGGCAACAATTAAAACAGCAAGCCGCAAAAGCGGGTTTAACGCCTTCTGGATTGCTATTGGCTGCTTTTGCCGAAATTTTGACACTTTGGAGCAAGAATCCGCAATTTACCATCAATCTAGCCCAATTTAACCGTCTACCCCTCCATCCCCAAGTCAACGATATCTTAGGAGATTTCACCTCCGTTATTCTCCTAGCCGTGGATAATTCCATCCCTGAATCATTTACGGCACGTTCTCGTCGCCTCCAGCAACAACTCTGGCAAGATTTAGAACACCGCTATATCAGTGGCGTGCGTGTAGTTAGAGAACTAGCACGCAGAAAAGGCACAGGGCCGAGTGCCATGCCAGTGGTATTTACTAGCACATTGGGTTTCAGTTCTTTGGGACAAAACACCTTGACATTTAGCCATTTTGGGGAATTAGTTTATGGCATTAGTCAAGCCTCTCAAGCTTGGATGGATGTGCAAGTGTGGGAAGAGAAGGAAGAACTGACATTTAACTGGGATGTGGTGGAAGAACTTTTTCCCGCAGGTTTAATTCCCGATATGTTTGAGGCTTACGCAAATTTCCTCAAACTGCTAGCTACTTCTGATACAGCTTGGTTGGTTACTTCTCGACAATTAATTCCACCTGCTCAATTAGCACAACGAGCAGTAATTAACTCTACCACTGCACCCATTTCGGCAGAACTTCTACACTGTTTATTTGCCAAACAAGTACAGCAACAAGGAACAGCACCAGCGATTATTTCACCCCAGCGCACTCTCACTTATCAAGAGTTATATCAACTATCTAATCAACTTGGTCATCGACTGCGACAGTTAGGGGTAATGCCTAATCAATTAGTCGCCGTCTTGATGGAAAAGGGATGGGAGCAAATAGTCGCAGTTTTAGGTATTTTAGCTGCTGGTGGTGCGTATGTTCCCATTGATCCGCAATTGCCACAGCAACGACAGAATTATGTTTTAGAAAACAGTGAAGTACAAATTATTCTCACACAATCTTGGTTGCAAGAAAAGTTAGAGTTACCATTAGGAATCCAATGCTTATGTATAGATACAGATGACATCACCAATGCAAGTCAACAGCCACTACAACCAGTACAAAAACCAGATGATTTAGCCTATGTGATTTACACATCTGGTTCTACAGGTTTACCCAAAGGAGTGATGATTACTCATCGCAATGTTGTGAATGTTGTTGTGCATACCAACCAACGCTTTAACATTGGTTCTCAAGATAGTATCTTAGCTCTGAGTGCGCTTAACCATGACCTATCTGTATATGACATCTTTGGTTTATTAGCAGCTGGTGGCAAAATTATTATCCCTGATGCTGCAAAGGTAAAAGACCCTGGACATTGGGCTAACTTGCTAATAGAAAAACAGGTGACATTGTGGAATTCTGTACCTGCCATGATGGAGATGTTAGTAGCTTATGTTGAGAGTGAATCTATCGTATTACCTACCAGCTTACGTTTAGCAATTCTCGGTGGAGATTGGCTACCAATTTCCCTCCCTCATCGCCTACAAAGTTTGCTAGCAAACATCCAAATCTTGAGTATTGGCGGCCCTACTGAAACAACTATCTGGAATATTGGTTATTTAATTACAGAAGTTAATCCCAACTGGCAAAGTATTCCCTATGGGAAACCTATGGCTAATTCTCAATACTATATTTTGAATGCAGCTTTAGAAGATTGTCCGGTGTGGGTGACTGGAGAAATGTACTGTGCAGGGGTACAGTTAGCACTAGGCTATTGGCGCAATCCAGGAAAAACCCACGATAATTTTATTACTCATCCTTGCACAGGCGATCGCATCTACCGTACAGGCGATTTAGGACGCTATTTACCTGATGGGAATATTGAATTTTGTGGACGAGCAGATTTTCAAATTAAAATTCGCGGCTATCGCATTGAAGCCGGAGAAATCGAAGCTGCGTTAATACAACACCCAGGAGTCCGCGCAGCTGTGATTATGGCTATGGGTGAACATAATAGTAAAGAGCGTTTGCTAGCTTACATTGTGACTGAGACAAAACCAGAACCAACAATTGAAGATTTGCACAATTTCCTCAGTCAAAGGCTACCAGAATATATGTTGCCATCAGCTTATATATTTCTTGATAGTTTACCTCTTTCAGCTAATGGCAAAGTAGATCGTCTTGCGCTGCCAAATCAAGGAGGTTTACTAAAAGAATTAGCAGTTACTTATGTGCCACCGCAAAATGAACTGCAACAGATGATTGCTAAAATTTGGCAAGAGGTTTTAGGCTTAGAACAAGTAGGAGTAAATCATAATTTCTTTGATCTAGGTGGTAATTCTTTAACAATTACCAAAGTCTACTCCCAACTCAAACAATCTTGGATAAAAGATGCCCCCACTTTATCAGTAGTTGACTTGTTTAAGTATCCAACTATTAAACTTTTAGCTAATTATTTAAACCAAGATAAAGACTCATCTGCCTCATCAATAGCAGAAAGTACTGAATTAGCACAAAAATTAGCAGCAGGCAAAAATCGTCTCAAGCAAAGATTTATCCGGGGACGAAATGAAGGTTAAGCAAAAAACAAAAGTTTTGGGCGAATATAATTCGCTACAACACAAACCAAATTGAACTGCGCGGACTAATACCATATAGTCCCAGAACTCCCGAAACGAAGTTAATCTTTCTGCCAAATTACTGAATAACGCCAAAATAAGTGCTTTCTCATCTTTACTTTACCCAAGAAGTTTGGATAAATTTGTTTTACTTGCGATAAAGTAAGATACTTATCTGTATGCAGATGCTCTTGCATAGCTGCTGCCATTTCTGGTGTCGATTTAATGTGCCTATTTTTGAGCATTTGGAGTAACCAATTTAGAGGGACAGCAACAACATCACTCAAACTATCTTGTATATTCTCATACTCTAATAAATCTAAAATCACCAATTTACCACCAGGGTTCAAAGCGGCTTTGATACTGGGAAGCAAGTTTTCTAATGGTAAATGATGAACTGTGGCTATAGAAACGATCGCATCAAATTGCTCAACTGGCAACTCCCACTGCAAAATATCAGCAACTTGAAAATCAATATTTGTATATTTTTGTGAACGCTGTCGGGCAATCTCAATCATGTTGGGAGATAAATCGATGGCAACAACTCTGTCGGCAGATTTAGCGAGAAGACGGGAAAATTCACCTGTTCCACAACCAATATCCAGGATATTTTTGGTTTTTTTGGGTAACTGTTTGAGTAAAAAATAGTGATAATGATTGTTATGATCCCATCCCTCTTGGTCATACAAAGCAATGCGATCAAAATCATCCCGTATTTTTTGAGTCATGCTCTCATTCATATCACTTGAGGTTACACCTACATAACAGCTATTCTGTCAACATATAGTAATTTAGAGCGATCGCATCCTGTTTTATCTATAAAAACTATGCTTACCCAAGACCAAAAACAAATTAACTGGCAACCCATTATTAAAGCATTTGAAGCTGTCCTTGGCACAAATGGTGTAGTCCAACGCCGTGAAGAACTTATCACCTATGAGTGTGATGGTTTAACTAGCTATCGTCAACGTCCGGCGGTAGCGGTGTTACCTAGAACTACAGAACAAGTGGCTGCGGTGGTGAAAATATGTAATCAATATTCTGTACCCTTCATTGCAAGGGGTTCTGGTACTGGTTTATCCGGTGGCGCTTTACCGTCGGATGACTCGGTTTTAATTGTCACTTCTTTAATGCGGCAAATTCTCAATGTTGATTTGGATAATCAGCGTATTGTCGTTCAGCCAGGGGTAATTAATAGTTGGGTAACACAGACTGTTAGTGGTGCAGGTTTTTATTATGCACCAGACCCTTCCAGCCAAATTATCTGTTCCATTGGTGGGAATGTGGCAGAAAATTCTGGTGGGGTGCATTGTCTTAAATATGGTGTCACCACAAACCATGTTTTAGGGTTAAAAATTGTCACCCCATCAGGGGAAATCGTTGATTTAGGTGGGGAAATTCCAGAAGCACCTGGTTATGACTTAACAGGTATATTTGTTGGTTCGGAAGGGACATTGGGTATTGCTACAGAAATAACTCTGCGAATTCTCAAAAGTGCTGAATCAATCTGTGTACTATTGGCAGATTTTACCAGTGTAGAAGCAGCTGGTGCGGCTGTTTCTGACATCATTAGTGCTGGGATTATTCCCGGTGGGATGGAAATGATGGATAATGTCAGCATCAATGCAGTAGAAGATGTGGTTGCAACTAATTGTTATCCCCGTGATGCCACAGCCATTCTATTAGTAGAAATTGATGGTTTAGAGATTGAAGTGGAAGTTAATAAACAACGTGTCATCGAAATTTGTCAACAGAATGGTGCGCGTAGTGTCACCTGTGCTAGTGACCCAGAAACCAGGCTAAAACTGTGGAAAGGACGCAAAGCAGCTTTTGCGGCGGCTGGACATCTAAGCCCAGATTATTATGTACAAGATGGGGTAATTCCTCGGACGCAATTACCTTATGTTTTGCAAGAGATTGAATCTTTAAGTCAAAAATTTGGTTATCAAATTGCCAATGTGTTTCATGCTGGTGATGGCAATCTACATCCCTTAATCTTGTTTGATAATGCCGTACCTGGGGCGTTAGCAAAAGTCGAAGAATTGGGAGGAGAAATTCTCAAACTTTGTGTAAAAGTAGGCGGTAGTATTTCTGGAGAACATGGTATCGGTGCAGATAAAAAATGCTATATGCCAGATATGTTTAGCACTGCTGATTTAGAAACTATGCAATGGGTAAGGCAGGTATTTAATCCTCAAGGTTTAGCCAACCCTGGTAAAATCTTTCCTACGCCACGTACTTGTGGTGAAGCTGCCAATGTCACTCAAAATAAACAGTTTGAAGGTGTGGAAAGATTTTAAAAACTTAACTAGAAGCACTAGTATAAAATCGCAAAGCGAACCGCCAAAACCAACTAGCAACTAAAAACAATACTACTGCTAGCACAAACGCACCAATTAACCAATTGATTTGCACTCTCCCTAGCATGATTTCTGCTGGAACTGTAGTTAAAAATGTGACTGGGACAATAAAAGTGAAGAAAAAACGGTAAGCTGCGGGGTAGGCTATCATCGGATATCTACCAGCTTCTAGTAAACCCCGCAATACCTCAGTCACATTGTAGATTTTGACAAACCAGATGCTAGTAGCCCCCAACATAAACCAAAGGCTGTAGAGAATTAAGAACCCACATAACAAAGGCAATAGACTGAGTAAGTAATCGTTGATTCCCAACCCTAGGCGTTTACCTGCGTAGCCAATAACGATACTACCAAAGATTAAATCTGGTAGCCCCCACGGTGATAAGGTATGAGTAGACAGCCAAAATTGACTACGAATTGGTTTAAGTAAGACAAAATCTAGAGTCCCATTCTGCACATGACCCACAATGCGGTTAAGATTGGGTGCAAGGAAAGTGGCAGAAAAGCCTTGTAATAGGGTAAAAATTCCCAATACGATTAAAGCTGCTTCCCATGACCAGCCAGTAAAGGTATAGCCGTTACCATAAAATAAGAATAATCCAAATAAACTGCCAGCGAGATTACCCAAGCTGCTGAGGGTAGCAATGAGGAAGTTAATTCGATACTCCAACTCAGCCGCGATCGCAGCTGTCCAAAATAGTCTCAGTACTTTCCAGTATCTTTGCATATCACACCCGTATCTAACACTTACCACTCAATAACTTGACATAATCTTAATCATATTAATTATTCTCACAAAATACTCAAGCTAAGATATTGTATGCACATTGTTGAATCTGTGAGATTTTATGAGTTTTGATTTACCACAAATAATCAAATCATTGGGATACTTCGGGGTGTGGGGAATTATCTTTGCTGAATCTGGTTTGTTGATTGGTTTTTTCTTACCCGGTGATAGTTTATTATTTACAGCCGGATTTGTCGCATCCCAGAATTTATTAAATATCTGGATTTTAATTATTGGTGCTTTTATTTGCGCTGTTCTCGGTGATAACGTTGGTTATACTACTGGATACCGATTTGGCAGAAGATTATTTCAAAAAGAAGATTCTTGGTTATTTCAGAAAAAGCATATTGTCAAAACCCAAAAATTCTATCAACAGCATGGCAAGAAAACTATTGTTTTAGCAAGATTTGTGCCAATTGTCAGAACTTTCGCCCCAATTGTCGCTGGTGTTGGTTCTATGCAGTATCGGACGTTTATGTTTTACAATTTAATCGGTGGCTTGGTTTGGACATTTGGTATTACCTTGTTAGGGTTCTTCCTGGGTAAATCTCTGCCGCCAGAACAAGTAGATAAATATTTATTGCCAATCATCGGATTAATTATTCTTGTTTCTTTAATACCCTCAATTATCCATCTCATTCAAGAGCATAAATCCAAGTAGACATAAAAATGAAGTTATGAAAATTTGCGGTAATTCATAACTTCAGTTAGCACAATATTTAATTGTGAATGTATGTCAGATAAATTAAGGATAGTCAAATACTACCCTACCACCTGAACGCCAATCGCAATGAATAAAGCCTCTGTGCATTCCTCTTCCTAACCCTGTACAATCAGAAGCCCGGCAAATTTGTAATAGCTTGCTAAAGTTTCCATCCACAGGACAAATATCAATTGCTAGTCCATTAATATGTTGAGAAAACCGCGCACCACCAACTCGTCTATTGACGCTAGGTGGACGATAGCCAGAATTAATAGAAAGAGGACTGTCGTATTTATCACGAATTTTACCAAAGCCTTTAGTTGCTTTGATAATATTATTAATAATTGCTTTTGACTCTGGAGTTCTGGCTGGATCGCATCCATTGGTAAATTCTCCCCATGTTAGAGGAATACCAGGTACAATTAGTTCGTTTTGGTAAACTGTTTCTCCAGTAACTAACTTTAAAGTCCTGCCAGTTTTAGTACCTAATGTTGATGTTGGGATAGGAGCTAGTTTTTGAGTTTGTTCTTCTATTGTTTGATGATCTTCTGCAATCTCTAGCAAGGTAGCAGCAGTAGTCGGCCCCAATAATTCTGGTGAATCTAACCAAACACTTTCTTTAAATTCTGCAAATGCTTTTTTGGTTAAATCGCCAACTACTCCATCAATATCATCTTTATACAACCCTTTTTTATTAAGTAAAGTTTGAACTTCTTTAATAGTATCAGTATCAACTTCAGTTAGTTTAACTGTGTTATTACTAGACTGAAACTTTTCTAAACTAGCAAATTCTAGTGCGGAATCTGGCATGGATGGATCTCCTTGGGTAATGAGGGTTAAGTATTACTGCTTCAGAATTTTTCGATGACTTGACCATCTGATGCAAGCAACACCGTTAAACGAATACAACTCCTGTGGCTAATTTTCCCAGCAGACTACTAATTCAAGATCATTCATGTAGTTAGCTACTCGTATTTTTTACTAGCCATATAGTATAACGCCATAAATTATACACGGGGGATTCTAGCATTAACTGTTACAATTAGTTACTTACTCTGATTTGGTATCTGTTGGGGGCTTTTTTTCATGCGGAGGGACGCAGAGTGTTACTACAGTTCATAGTGATAAATTCAGTAAATGTTGTACTGAGAGAATTTAACAGTATTTTTACGATACTCAAATGAGTACTAATTATTACTTTTATCTCTTGATGGGGAAGTTTTATGAGTGTGTGAGACTAAATCATCATTCATGACAGGTTTTGTATTAAAATTTGTAAATATAAAAGTGAAAACAAATTTAACAACTGTAAGTATCACAACAATCCTTAAGGATAGCAGGATGAAAAGAATTATTTGGTATCCTCTCATGACTACTGTGCTGGTAGGAGTGGCAGCACACATAGCAGGGGCAAGTCCCATAACTCAAATTGTTCAAAAGCCAGAAAAAAAGGAGTTAGCTTACTCGCAATTACTAGCTGGAATAGAAGAAACGACAAAAGTCAATATTTCATCAACTACCAAAGAAATTGACGAAAAAACAGCCCTGAACTTAGTCTGGCAGCTACCCCAAGTACAACGCAAAGCCAGAGAAATCAAAAAATTATCTAGGGGAACTATCAAAGTAGCAGCAATTGTCGATGGTTTGCCTACACCAGAACAGCCTTACTACCAAGTTAGGATATTTGAAGATGAACCAGATCACAACACAACAATTTACTGGTTTCGTGTCTCCAAGTCTAGTGGAGTGATTGAAGCTTTAGATGTAATTGAGAATAAATATATTTCTTTGGAAGAATGGAGGGAACAGTTGAGACGGAGAAGTTAAACAACTGATAATAGGTTGGGAAAAGCAAGTTAAAATATTCATAGAGCTTTATGTCTGAGCAAAAGCCTCTCAATCCTTGGGATTATAAACCTTGGTGGTGTCAGCCTTGGTCAATTTTACTAACAGGTTTTACTTTAATTGGTGGTAGCTGGTTACTGTTGAAAATTATCTGGCTAACTGTTGTGATTGCCATTCCTGTATTTATTTGGATGGGCTTTTTTTTGTTGATATGGCCACAACTGATGGTTCGCAGTGGTGTTTTAGACAGTTATACCAGAGAAAAGGGAATAGGAGATAGGGGATAAAGGCTTTACTTATCCAAGGTGTAAGACTGGATATATTTTTGTGTAAATAATCATAATGAAGATTTACAAATTAAGACTATGTTAGAAACCACACATATTCTAGAAAATAGTTCTGTAGAGGAGATATTACCTGGTGGTAATGATCCCTATAGTTTTGATTGGCATGAAGCTTGGTATCCTGTTCATTATCTAGAAGATTTAGATAAATTAAAACCAACTGCTTTTACGCTGTTGAATAAAGATATTGTTATTTGGTGGGATCAGCAATCTCAGTCATGGCAAGTATTTGCTGATGAGTGTCCTCATCGTCTAGCGCCACTCTCTGAAGGCAGAATTAATCAGGATGGGCTGTTAGAGTGTCCTTATCATGGTTGGACTTTTACTGGTGATGGTAATTGTCAGCATATACCCCAGCAGCCAGAAGGCGCACAAGCCCAGACTTCTCAACGTGCTTGTGCTTTGTCATTCCCAACTACCGAACAGCAAGGATTATTGTTTGTTTATGTTGGTAATCCAGAAAACGCTGCTAAAACTAAAGTCCCACTAATTGCACCGTTAGTAGAATCTCCTGATGGGTGGGTTGTAATTAATACTTTTAGAGATGTACCTTATGATGCACTAACACTTTTAGAAAATATCCTTGACCCTAGTCATGTAGCATACACCCATCATCGCACTGTGGGCAATCGGAAAAATGCTTCTGCTTTGGAACTGGAGGTAGTTAAATCTGGAAAACACGGTTTTAAGGGTGTTTGGCAACAAGGAATCCAACCTGGACAATCAGGAGAATTATCGACAACTTTTGTAGCGCCTAGTTTAATGTGGCATGATATCAATGCTGAACGGGGCAGAATCCTGACTGTTGTTTATGCTACCCCTATCCGTAAAGGAGAATGTCGTTTGTTTGCTCGTTTCCCTTTCAAGTTTGCTGCTAAACTACCAGGGATTTTGATCAAATTAAGACCTCGTTGGTATTATCATTTGGGGCAGAATGGGGTTTTAGAAGACGACCAAATTTTCCTCCACTATCAGGAACGATATCTCCAAGCTAAAGGTGGTAGTTCCAATTTTACTAAGGCATTCTATTTACCTACCAAAGCCGACAGTTTCGTTTTTGAATTACGCCAGTGGGTCAATAATTACAACGCTGAACCGTTTCTAGGAGAGGCTTTTTTACCAGCTATACCCAAAGAACAACTGTTAGAAAGATACTATTCACACACAATCAAGTGTGCGAGTTGTCGAGCCGCATTAGCTAAGATAGAGAAACTCAGGTTTTGGAGTGGAGTTATCGCAACTGTGTCTCTAGCTAGCACTCCTTTGTTGACTCGGTTTTTAGATATGACATCAGTTCCAGCTATTGTATTTGAGATAGTAACACCTCTGATATTTGCGTCAGCATGGTGGGGATTTAGTCAACTACAAAAACAATTTTACGAAGGAAGAACTATCCCTCCACGCAACTTACCGGAAAAATGAGGAGACTGAGTTAAGAGTTGTTGATTGCATCTCTATAATGAAAGCTTTCTGACTCCTGGGAACTGTAAGATCATATTTGCAACAGGCTCATATGATATACATAAATTTTGGAAAAAAGAGTCTATCTTAGGGTTGAAATTTAATTAAAATGAGTATACTTTAAGGTTTTAAATAGTCAAAATTTTCTCACATTTTTTTGATAAGTTTAAGGAAGAGTGAAGTTATTTATTGCTTTAACTCTCAATTCCTTGATCAAAAGCACAGGAACTAGCTATGGATACTGCTGTTAAATATGACATTGAGGTTATCAAGGATGAAGCACGTCAACTCATCTCTAAAGGGCTTGTTAACCGTCAACAATCAATCTATACTCTTTGTAGATATATTCCTAATCGCGACTGGCCAGCATTTGAACTAGAGTTAGAAAGAAATGAATTTCTACTCAGAGATAGAATTATTGATTTGTTGAGTCACGAAGATTGGGAAGAAGACTGAGACTTTAATTAAAAGTAGAAATTTCGAGTAACAGCATCCTGGGTAACTTCTCAATGCAAAATTTAAGAAAATATCAGAAGCCCTCGAATTAATTCGGGGGTTTTATATTATGTAAGCAAACTGAGCAATTAAGCGGGAATATCTTCTAATTCTTTCCATCTAGTTATGGTGTGACGTTTAGCAATGTAATTATTGACATCGGCTTGTTCTCGATTTTGTAATCTGCAAGACAATTTTCCTGTAATGACTTCAGTTAGAGAGACAGAAGTTTGTAGAGAGAATACTGGCATATCTTGCCAGCAGTGGCGACAAAACCAATGAACTTCGGAACCACGTATGTGTGGTAAAAGTAAACCAGAACAGCAAGGGCAGCTAATCATAATATCTAAAATCCTTTTGCAAAAGAGCGTTTGTACTACATCATTAAATTCATTTGCAAACCGTGTAAGCGGGGAAAATTTTGTATCTTTAATTGAAAAAGAGAGTGGTGGTTAGAGACTAAAGAGTTGGGTAATCGAGATTTTTATGTCCTTGTTGTGTGATTCACCTCACGGGTTTCTATCTTAAAAATAGTTGGGCAATATGAGGATTTTGTGAAGAAACTCATAATGAGCAATTTTTTTTAATATTTCTCAACTAAGTTTGTTGTAATTACTTGCAAATATATTAAAAATTCTATCCTCACAAGATCCTCAAATTAACTTTCTATAAACATAAGTGTGAGATATATATCTCAGAAATTTGCAGATTAGTTATGGTAGAAATCTTGCTAAATCCATATCAAGAACAGGGAGTCGCCAGAGAAGCACCCTTGGTTTTACCTTTAAACCAAGTGGGAATTGCAGATATATCTTTAGTTGGAGAAAAAAATGCTTCTTTGGGAGAAATAACTCAACAGCTAAGACGCAAAGGTGTAAAAGTTCCGATGGGATTTGCGACAACTACATATGCTTATAAATACTTCATGACTGCAACAGGTTTAGAAGCAAAACTAAGAAAGCTCTTTGCTGATTTAGATGTGAAAGATAGGCAGAATTTGCGCTTATGTGGTGTTCAAGCTAGGCAGTTAATATTGCAAACCCCTTTTCCGATAGAATTACAAACAGCGATCGCTCAAGCTTACGCTAACCTCTGCCAAGAATACAGCAAGAATATAGATGTGGTCGTTGGTTCTAGTACTATAGGTAAAAATCTATCTGATGCTGGTCAAGAAGTAACATATGTCAATGTCCAAGGGCTACCAGCTGTGCTTGAGGCTTGTCATCAATGTTTGGCGACCATTTTTACTGATAGTGACATTGCTTATCGCCAAATCAATGGCTTTGATCAATTAAATGTTGCTTTATCAATCAGTATTCAAAAAATGGTGCGTTCTGATTTAGCAGCATTTGGTTTCATGTTCTCTGTTGATACAGAAACAGGTTTTAAAGATGCTGCTTTAATTACCGCTTACAGTTTAAGCACAGTTAACGCCGCCGATGAGTATTTAGTATTTAAACCAACATTAAAACAGGGATATCGTCCCATTATTGACAAGCGACTAGGTACACAACAAGTCAAGATAGTTGATGAGGTAAATGGCTCTATTACACCTCCAGCGAGGCAAGAATTTACCCTCAATGATGAAGAAATTCTGCAACTAGCACACTGGGCTTGCATCATTGAAGAACACTATTCTCAAGTGCATGGTGTTTATACACCGATGGATATTGCATGGGCTAAAGATGGTGTCAGTAATGAACTTTTTATCGTCCAAGCAAGTTCAGGAAAAGTTCAGTTGCATCAGACAAAAAATGTCGATATCCAGGATTTTTTTTTAGAGAAAATACCCAGTAAACGTACCCAAATTATGATCAATCTGGGTAGCCCCGAAGCAGCTTTTGACTTAAGTGTTGATTTAACAGCTAATGATGAAGATAAAGTCGAGTTTTTTGTTGATCAACTAGCTCAAAGTCTGGGAGCGATCGCAGCTGCTTTTTATCCTAAAACTATAGCTGTTTTCCTCTCTGATTTTAATGTTAAACAGTTTGAGTCACAAGCAGAAAATCCTATAAGTTACCGCCAAAGCTTCGCCCTAGAATGTCAGGCAATCAAACGGGTACGAGATGAGATGGGTTTAACTAATATTATTTTAATGCTGCCCTGTTGTCATACTCCCGATGCCGGACGACGGGTATTAATAGAAATGGCAAAATATGGATTAGTGCGAGGAGAAAACGGCTTACAAGTCTACGTAATGAGTGAGTTACCTAATAATGTGGAACTAAGAGATGAATTTAGTCAAGTATTTGATGATTTTTCTATTTGCTTCCAGACTCCACCAGGATTAAACCGGGATTCGGAAATATTAGCCCATTTATTTTACGAACGAGATGAAGCTGTGAAGCGGATGATGGCTAAAGCGATCGCTACTATTCAAGAAAATGGACACAAAATTAGTATTTGTAATCAAGCTTCACGTAGTCATTTCAAATCCAATAATCATCATTTTTGACTAATGACTAATGACCAATGACTAATAACCAAGGACTATTATGTTTAACAAAATTTTGGTTGCCCTGAACAACTCAGAAGTTGGTTACCAAGTGTTTGAAAAAGCTTTATCTTTAGCCACAGCCACCAACGCTGAATTGTTGCTGCTACACATTATTTCACCTTTTGATAATGATTTTCTAGATGCTTCAGTCATGGAAACCCAGAGTACCTATGGGACTTCTCAAAGTCATAACATGGAATATTACGTAGGGCAATGGGACACTTTAAAACAACAGGGAATTGATTTTTTGACATTACTAAATAATCAAGCGATCACTCAAGGTGTTACATCTGATTTTACCCAAGAACTTGGCGATCCTAGTCGGATAATTTGTGACATAGCCCGTAGTTGGAACGCTGACTTAATTATTTTAGGTCGTCGCGGACTCAATGGATTGAGTGAATTTTTACTTGGTAGCGTTAGCAATTATGTCTTGCATCATGCCCCCTGTTCTGTTTTGACAGTCCAAGGAAAAATTCCTGTAACTACAGATACCCCTGTACAAACATCCTCAGTTCCAGTTACTTAAGATGAACAAATCATCCAGGTTTCCATCCCTCTACTTCTCGGAGAATTTAGGAGATATAAACCATGAGTACCATTGTTCAACGTCAACAAGAATTTGATTTCTTCGGTTTGTGGGATAGATTTTGCGCCAGGATTACCAGCACAGAAAATCGTTTTTACATTGGCTGGTTTGGCGTTCTCATGATTCCCACTTTGCTAGCCGCTACTATCTGTTTTATTTTGGCTTTCATTGCTGCACCCAGCGTAGATATGGAGGGTATTCGTGAACCAATTAAGGGTGCGCTGTTGGATGGTAACAACTTGATTAGTGCCGCCGTTGTGCCTACATCTGCTGCTATTGGGTTACATTTTTACCCTATTTGGGAAGCCGCATCGCTGGATGAATGGTTGTATAATGGCGGCCCTTATCAGTTGATTGTGCTGCATTTTTTGATTGGTATTTGGTGTTATTTAGGCAGACTTTGGGAATTGAGTTATCGTCTGGGAATGCGTCCTGGGATTGCGGTGGCGTTCTCTGCACCTGCGGCTGCGGCTACAGCTGTTTTACTGATTTACCCCATTGGACAAGGTAGCTTTGCTGATGGTTTACCTCTGGGTATAGCGGGTACTTTTCACTTTATGCTGGCTTTTCAAGCTGATCATAATATTCTCATGCACCCATTGCATATGCTGGCAGTAGCAGGGGTATTTGGTGGTGCTTTATTGAGTTCTTTGCACGGTTCATTGGTGACTTCAACTCTGATTCGGCAAACTGATGACAATGAATCAATTAATGCTGGATATCAACTTGGTCAACCAAAATTCACCTATAAATATTTAGCAGGACACTACAGTTTCTTGGGACGTTTACTTGTTCCCAGTTTAGGTAGTCGAAATCACCGTTCTTTCCACTTCTTATTGGCAGCATTACCGACAATTGGTATTTGGTTTGCAGCATTGGGTGTAGGTGTGATGGCGTTTAATCTCAATGGTTTTAATTTCCATCATGCAGTTTTAGACAGTCGAGGTGATGTCATTAGAACAGATGCAGATTTACTAAATCGTGCTAATCTAGGCATAGTTGCTATGCACGCTCCTAATGTGCATAATTTTCCTTTAGTGTTGTCTAGTGGTCAAACTATTCCTGTGATGCCTGTTGCATGATATAAAAGTAGAGATGTTGCAATGCAATGTCTCTACAAAAATATCAAATAAATCTTCTATGAATAATGATTTATTGGCTTTTTTGGCAGGTGTGTCTTTACTTATTCTCTATCTTGTTTTTTCGGCATTAACAGAAATGGGTACTAAGCTGCCTTGGAAGAAGTAGGTTAGGTTGTGTTACCTAACCTCTACATTTTTTTCAGTCAATCATCGCAGAGACTCAAGAATTACCATGATGGTAATTAAACATATGAGAATAATTCCCAAAGGTAAAAATACCATTTTTAAAACGGCAATTAGTAAGGGAATGATCTGCAATGCTCCTAGTGCTGTGGAAAGAACATAGGCAATGGCAAAACCAAACAACATTAACAAGAAATATTTAATTAACTGACCTACTAAACGGAAGAGTATTGTATCTTTATTGGTTGTCATAGGTTTACTCCCAATTTCAGGATGGATATTTTTTTCTAGTAGTCAGTCATCTGACTAGTTGAAGCGAAAGTAGGGTTTTACTTTTGATAGGTAGAGATTGACATAATATTGATAAATACGCTCTACAGAATCTAGTTAGTTAATACTTCATGCCTATTTAGCCACCGCTACTTTCATCAATATCTCAGCACCATAATTGTGTTAAAAGTTGTAGCGTTGCCTTTAACATCCCTCCTCAACCTGATCTTTTGTGGCAATTAACTTAACTTTGCCTGTATTGATTACAAGAATAATACAAGCTGAGTAAATATGCAGTTGGATAAAGTAGTCAAGTTATTTCCTACTGAGTAGGAAAAAGTAGCTTGTGGTATTACTGTTAGAGAAAGAATTAGTAAAAATCCGGTTATAATGAACGACACGTGATACAGTCAGGCGATCAATGGGTGCAGAAGAAGCTTTAGAGCTTTTGGATAGCTTGGTTTTTCGGACAACAGGAGAACGTTTAGATACAGCGCAAAGAATAATCTTACGTAATTTATGGGAGGATGAAAAACGGACTTATCAGAATATTGCCGACGTTTGTGGTTATACAGAAGCACATTTAAAGTCTGTTGGGGCAAAGTTGTGGCAAATCCTTTCCGATGTCTTGGGAGAGAAGGTATCAAAATCAACCTTTTCTACTGTGGTTCAAAGGTTTTGGAAATCACAGCGATCGCCTACGGTGGGCGGAACGCCATCGCCAATAAAGAACCCCATTCTAAATCTTGTCATCGACAATGGCAAGTCACAAGCATCGGATGATAACTTTTTCGGACGGGATCAGGAAATAGCCGAACTCAATCACCTTGTCAGTCGAGGTGTGAAGATGATTCTGATTCAAGGTGAAGGCGGCGTTGGTAAAACCAGATTAGCCCGGAAATTTTTTAAGACTCAAGGGTTTTATTTCCTGGATTTGTGGATGGCAAAGGAAAGCCAAAACATTGTTCCTGTGGAAAGTGTGGTTGAAGAATGGTTGACGGTAGACTTTAACGAAGAACCAGGAAAAGAGTTTGGGATAAATTTAGATCGATTACGGCGCAAGCTGCGTGATGAAACTCGCAAGATAGGGGTATTAATTGACAATTTGGAGTCAGCTTTAGACAGAAATGGCAGAATTATCCCTGCTTGTCGCCTCTATGTGGAACTATTCAGAGTTTTGGCAGATTCCACTAGTCAATCAATCACCTTAATTACTAGTCGTGAACGTCTGTACGAATCTGGGGTTGATGTGACTTTCTATCCTTTAGAAGGTTTGGATGAGTCAGTTTGGCAACAATTCTTTACTAGCTGTCAAATTAAATGTAATTCTCATGCTCTCCAGGAAATGTGTGTTGCTTTTGGTGGTAATGCTAAAGCCATGCAAATTATCAGTGGGGCGATCATTACCGATTTTGAAAGAGATGCTGATGTTTATTGGCGAGAAAATAAGAATGATTTGTTGATTGAACCAGAATTAAAAAACTTAGTTGCTAGTCAATTTGATCGTTTAGAACAGATGGATAGTGAAGCCTATCGATTACTTTGCCGTTTGGGATGCTATCGCTATCAACACATAACTCATGTGAGTGTCCAAGGATTGCAATGTTTACTTTGGGATGTGCTAGAACAGCAATGCAAACGAGTGATTAAATCTCTGTCTGACCGATTGATGATTGAATTTCGTAAGGGTAAATACTGGTTACATCCAGTGATTTGTACAGAAGCGATCGCTCGTTTAAAGCAAAGCGGGGAATGGCAAGTCGCTAACCGCAAAGCTGCCGAATTTTGGAACGATAATGTCACCAGAGTCGAAAATCCTCAAGATGCTCTGATGGCATTAGAGGCTTATCATCATTATATGGAAATTAGTGACTTTGAACAAGCCGCAAATGTGATTATTAGTGGGCGAAAAAACAAATGGGATAATAGTATTTCTTTAGGGGTACTATTTAACAGATTAGGTTTATTAAAAACTTTGATTTCGGTGATTAAACCCCTAATTGAAAATCTCATTTCTGACTATCACTTGAATACCCTATACAATATTTTAGGTAGAGCTTATCATCAAATAGGGAATATTACATTAGCAATTGACTGTCACCTACACGCTAACCAAATTGCTGAGAAATATAACTTTTTTCAAGAAAGGATATCTAGCAGTTTTAATTTAGGACTGTGTTATATAGACTTGTGGGAAGTGGAGGGAGCAAAGCATATTTTCCACTCAGTCAAAAACATTGCCGCTACCGACATTAATTATTATCAATATGTAGTTTATTCTCTCTGTTGTCTAGCTTATTTAGACTCTTCTGTAGGGCAAAATGAAAATGTACCTGATATGTTAGAAGAAGCAAAAGCCGGATTAGCCAATGATAGGTTAACTTCCTGGGGCAGAGGGACAAGTTTACTTTTTATCAGCTTAACTTATAAAAATTTAGGACAGATAGAAACTGCTTTAGCAACTTGCCATCAAGCTATTAGCCATTGTCAAAAAAACCAGTTTAGCTTCTTAGAAGCCAGAGCCATATCTTGTCTAGCATCGTTGTATCGAGAACAAGGAGAATTTACCGTGGCGGTCGATAAGCATTTAGAAGCGATCGCTAACATGAATCGAGTATCTGATAAATGCAATTTAGCTAAAGCATACTATCAACTAGGTTTAACTTATCAAAAAACGGGTAATATTAGCAAGAGCCGAGAAAACTTTGAGCAAGCGATCGCACTTTTTCATGATATGCCTGCACCTAAGCAAGTTGAGAAGGTACAATCAGCGATGATGCGGTTTTAAATCAGTTATCAGTTATCAGTTATCAGTTACCAGTCCTAAGAGGGTGTTGGAAAAGTTTCAGTAGGTATAAAAATGTCATTCTGACTGAAGCGGAGCGTCAGGAAGAATCTAGGTTTTGTGGCACATACTGAGATGTTTCATTCCGCTACGCTGCATTCAACATGACAAAGAAACAGACTTTTCCAACGTCCTCTAACGGCGGATGGTGGGGGATTTAAATCAGTTATCAGTTATCAGTTAACGCTGATTCAATTATCTTGACTGATAACTGTTTACTGATAACTGTTCACTGTTAAATATTCCTAGTCTTTGACAAAATTTGCTAAAATTACATTATCAAATTAATCAAAACAGTAATTAATCAATGTCTAAACCAGAAGATAATCACATCAAAATTGATCCAGGAACTTTGGCTTTAATCATTTTTGGGTTAATCCTCTTGCCTCTGCTATTTGCTGGCTTCTGGCAATAAATTTCTTGATTAACCTAAGATTCTTTTGACAAAGCGTAAGGACGAGATAATAATATTAATTCGCTGTTGAGTTTTAGATGCAGCTTTCACCTCATCTAATATTTTCTGCATTTCTGTCAAATTGTCTTGATTAATCCCAATAATAGTTGATCTGATAATTGCCGACCTCACACTATTGAGCGCATTTTGACATTCTTGTGATGCTTCACTCAACTGCTGTGCTTGTTCCCAATTACTCTCCATCCTGGCATTTGTCAGTTCAAATTGAATCTGGGGTAAAATATTTTCTAACTCTGCTTCTATTTTATGTAATTCCTGTACATCTATTTGCTGATTTGAGTTATTTTTTAATTGAAAAATTACAGTTTGTAATTGATTAATTACTTCATCATTAGTTGACATATTGCCATCCTCAATTATTGGTGCAAAACCTGAAAATGATTTTCCCTCGTCCCCTGCTTCCCCAACACCAACACAAATATGCTACGCTAGGATAGCAAATTAATCTCGCACATCCGGGAATTCGGGTGTTTCCCTTGGGGAAATGCGCCTGGATGGAGGTTTAACCCGAATAGGAGAAATAAAATATGCCAGTCGTTTCATTGGCTCAGATGATGGAGTCAGGAGTTCACTTTGGGCATCAAACCCGACGTTGGAACCCGAAAATGTCTCCATACATATACACATCCCGCAATGGTGTGCATATCATCGATTTGGTACAAACAGCTCATTTGATGGATGAGGCTTATAACTATATGCGATCGCAAGCCGAGCAAGGCAAGAAATTCCTGTTTGTCGGTACAAAGCGTCAAGCAGCAGGGATTATTGCCCAAGAAGCAGCTCGTTGCGGTTCACATTATATTAACCAGCGCTGGTTGGGTGGAATGCTGACCAACTGGACAACCATCAAAACCAGAGTAGACCGCCTCAAAGATTTAGAACGTCGGGAAGAAAACGGCGCTCTCGATTTATTGCCAAAAAAAGAAGCATCCATGCTGCGGCGAGAAATGGTCAAGCTGCAAAAATACTTGGGTGGCATTAAAACAATGCGGAAAGTTCCCGATGTTGTAGTGATTGTAGACCAACGCCGGGAGTATAATGCAGTCCAAGAATGCCAGAAGTTGAGTATTCCCATTGTGTCTATGTTGGATACCAACTGTGACCCAGATGTAGTAGATATCCCCATCCCAGCTAACGACGATGCCATCAGATCAATTAAATTGATTGTTGGTAAATTGGCTGATGCCATTTATGAAGGTCGTCATGGTCAGCTAGACGTAGAAGAAGAATACGACGACTACGAAGGCGGTGAAGAAGAGTACGATTATGATGAAAGCGACTACACAGACTCGCTGATTCCCGACGACGAAGACGAAGAAGAATAAGCAACTTTGAGGATGAAGGATGATCCTTCATCCGGCAAACTTAAAATTTCATCGTTTTTTCTTCACCAGCGCTGAGTAAGATAGAAATACTCAACACACTTGCGTAGTGATGAGTCATGAATCGTAAGCAGCTGGTGCTTTATGGTCACTGGCGTGGCTGAGGATGATCCCGAAATAAAAGTTAAGAGCATCAACCAGCGATTTTGTTGGGGACTCGAACATAAAACCGGGATACAGAAAACCAGTTGTTGATTTTCAACTACTCAGCGCCGCTATACTAGCAGCACTTTTAACTCAACACTGTTTTGGTGAGTGAATATAACTCGAGGTCAAGTTAGGAATTGAGGCAACATGGCGGAAATATCTGCAAAACTCGTCCAAGAGCTACGCCAAAAAACTGGTGCAGGCATGATGGACTGCAAAAAAGCGTTAAAAGAAACTGATGGCAACGTAGACGAAGCCGTAGATTGGCTACGGAAAAAGGGCATTGCCTCGGCGGGTAAAAAAAGCGATCGCATTGCGGCAGAAGGTTTGATAGACACCTATATTGAACCAGGTGGTCAGGTAGGCGTACTCATTGAAGTCAACTGCCAAACAGACTTTGTTGCTCGCAACGATGCTTTTAAAAGTTTAGTCAAAAATCTAGCCAAGCTCGCAGCAACTGCCGATAGTGTTGAGTCTTTGTTAGCTCAACCCTACATTGAAGATACTAGCGTTACTGTAGAAGAATTCATCAAGCAAACCATTGCTAATTTAGGTGAAAATATTCAGGTACGTCGGTTTATTAATTTTGCCCTAGCAGATCAACCAGGAGTAGTAGACAGCTACATTCATACTGGTGGTCGAGTTGGTGTCTTGGTTGAACTCAACTCAAAATCTGAGTCAGCAGCAGCTAACGAAGAATTTCAAGCTTTGGCACGCAACGCCGCAATGCAAGTTGCCGCTTGTCCCAATGTCGAGTACGTCAGTGTAGATCAAATCCCTGCCGAAATTGTCCAAAAAGAAAAAGACATCGAAATGGGCAAGGATGACTTGGCAAATAAACCAGAAAATATCAGAGAAAAGATTGTTCAAGGCCGGATTGAAAAACGCCTCAAAGAACTAACTCTGGTTGACCAGCCTTACATTCGTGATCAAAGTATTTCTGTGGAAGACTTGCTTAAACAAATTAAGGCAAAAGTCGGCGAAGACATCAAAGTGCATCGCTTCGTCCGCTACATCCTGGGTGAAGGCATTGAGAAGCAAGAAATCAGCTTTGCTGAAGAAGTGGCTGCTCAAATGGGTTTGCAGTCATAGTTTAGTCATTAGTTGACTGTAGACTTTTAAGTGTCTGTTACTTAAACAGGTCAAGCAAATAGCCTGACCTGTATTTTATTAGACATCTGGGGAAAATGAATGTAGAGACGTTGCAGTGCAACGTCTCTACAAGAATTTCGGGCAACGCAAAATTAATTTCTACCAGATGTCTATTAATTTATTCATAATAAAATTTTGTTGATTATTTGTAGATATTCAGTACTTTTGTACTATAAAATAGTGTACTGGCAAAAAGTCTAAATTATTATGGCGAGAGCAATTGAGCGAATTGAGCAGGATATTGCCGTTTTGCAAGAAGCGATAGGAGCGATCGCCTCACAACTCCATAGTGCTTATACTAGTTATCTGACTATCTTGGGGCAAGCACTAGGAAAACAATTAATCTTGGCAAGTTATCACCTGTGTACTCAAGGGTATCCCGAAAACTTTCTCCAGCTGTCATTAAATCAACGGCAGCAATTACAACAAAGTATTCGGAAATTAGGTAAACAAGCTGTTGAGCAATTACTAGCTCAGTTGACAAGTCAAGAAGTTGGGGAGATTGAGGAAATCGAGGAAGATGAGGAAGTAACCTCTGTTGAGTCAATCAGTAATTCAACTCTACAGGTTTATACTCATAACACTTCTAACCCGGTAGAACTAGCAAAATGGCAACAGCATCTAGAAGAAGAAACACAACGGACATTGAGAAGAATTTCTCATGAAGCTAATACAATATTGCAAAAAGCCAAAGTTTTACCCAAAAAATTACCAGAACCCATTTTAGAAGCTGCTGTAGCTGCCTCCGAAGCTGCGGCAGAAATGATGCCAGGGCCACCCAACTTGTTGAATTTAGTCATCGAAGTAGAAAATGAGCAAGACCCAGAGGAGTCGAGTCTCACACAAATTATTACAATTAATTTACGCTTAGGAGAGATAGAATTTGCTGACCCAGCCCTTTCCTCTGAACGTAAGCAAATTCGTCACATCTTAACCCAGCTAAACCAGCTAGGACGAGAGTACCAAAAAAAGCAAAAGGAACGTTCAGTTGCCGAAGCCGAGGCTGCATGGCGTTCTAGTTGGTATGAAGATTAGTCAATAGTCCACAGTCCAGAGTCAAAAGTAATGACTATTGACCATATAACCATTGACTAATGACTAATGACTAATGACTATTAACCAATGACTAATGAGCAACCAGATTGGGTAAGATTGCACAAAGCCTTAGCAGTGGAAGCAGAACACGGCTTTACAGACTTGCTGGGGAAACAATACCGTTTTAGTGAATTTCTTAGCCTGACTTTTGGCAAATTTCCGCCAGTTTTACCGCCAACAGAACGCCGTCGCTGGCAAGAAATGGCAGGGCAATTTGCTAACTATCCCAATCTGGATTTAAAAAATAGACAACATCTCATAGCCGAAACTCGGAGATATCTTTACCAACTGCAAAAAGAGCAAGAGGAGCCGCAGGAGCAAGGAAGTAAGGCGGAGGAGCAGGGAAGAAGTTACCAACCCAAAATTCCTAATGCTGCGCCTCTGGTGGAGGAAGTGAGTCGGCGGTTAGCTCCAAAAATTGAGCAAAAATTGAGTGAATTACCAGAGATAGGGATTCGCAGAGCTGATAAATTAGCTGCGTTGGGTTTGTATACTGTACGTGACTTACTGTTTTACTATCCCCGTGACCATATTGATTATGCAAAGCAAGTAAATATCCGGGAGTTGCAAGGGGGTGAGACAGTCACAATTGTCGCTACAGTCAAAAAATGTCACTGTTTTACCAGTCCCAAAAATCAGAAATTATCGATCTTAGAATTAATCCTCAAAGATAATACAGGTCAAATTAAAGTCAGTCGTTTTTCTGCGGGGGCGCGGTTTACTAGTCGCGCTTGGCAAGAAAGCTTAAAACGTCGCTATCCAGTGGGTAGTGTGTTGGCAGCTTGTGGTTTAGTCAAAGGGACTAAATACGGTTTAACGCTAGATAATCCGGAATTGGAAATTTTAGCGCACCCAGGGGACACAATTGAATCCTTGACCATTGGCAGGGTAGTACCGATTTATGGACTGACTGAGGGAGTCATGGCCAGTATGGTGAGACAAGCCGTCTTGGCAGCTTTACCGGCAGCGACTCAGTTAAAAGACCCCTTGCCGAAAGGTTTGCGGGAAAAGTATGGTTTGATGGAATTAAAGGAGGCGATCGCTAACATCCACTTCCCTGATGATAGTGCTACTCTACAAGCTGCCCGTCGTCGTCTTGTCTTTGATGAATTTTTCTACCTGCAATTGGGTTTACTACAACGCCAGCAGCAAGCCAGGGCAATCCAAACTAGTGCTATCTTGGCTCCCAAAGGTCAGTTAATTGAAAAGTTTTACGAATTACTGCCATTTCGACTCACAGGCGCACAGCAACGAGTCCTCAACGATATCCTCAACGATTTGCAACAACCCACACCGATGAATCGTTTAGTTCAGGGTGATGTGGGTTCAGGGAAAACGGTGGTAGCAGTGGTAGCAATTCTCGCAGCGATTCAAGCTGGCTATCAAGCGGCGCTGATGGCTCCTACAGAAGTATTATCAGAACAGCATTATCGTAAATTAGTCGGCTGGTTTAACCTGTTACATTTACCCGTAGAATTGCTGACAGGTTCCACCAAAACTGTGAAACGGCGACAAATTCATTCCCAGTTAGAAACTGGTGAATTACCTTTGTTGGTGGGAACTCATGCCTTAATCCAAGACGCGGTAAACTTTCAGCGTTTGGGGTTAGTCGTCATTGATGAACAACACCGTTTTGGGGTGAAACAACGGGCATTGTTACAACAAAAAGGTGAACAACCCCATGTATTAACTATGACTGCCACACCCATACCTCGGACACTGGCGTTAACTATTCATGGGGATATGAATGTCAGTCAAATTGATGAGTTACCCCCAGGACGACAAAAGATTCAAACCACCATGTTAAGTGGTCAAGAACGCAGCCATGCTTATGACCTCATCCGCCGAGAAATCGCTCAGGGTAGGCAAACTTATGTAGTCTTGCCATTGGTAGAAGAATCAGAGAAACTAGACTTGCGATCGGCTGTAGAAGAACATCAAAAGTTACAAGAAAGTATTTTTCCTGAGTTTCAAGTCGGCTTACTACATGGTCGCATGAGTTCTGCGGAAAAAGACGAAGCCATTACCAAGTTTCGAGACAATCAAACGCAGATTTTAGTATCGACAACTGTAGTTGAGGTTGGTGTAGACGTACCTAATGCTACTGTCATGCTCATTGAAAATGCCGAACGCTTTGGCTTATCACAATTACACCAATTACGGGGACGGGTGGGACGAGGTGCAGCGCAGTCGTACTGTTTGTTGATGAGTAGTTCGCGCAGCCCTGATGCACAACAACGTCTGAAGGTATTGGAACAGTCCCAAGATGGCTTTTTCATCTCCGAAATGGATATGCGTTTTCGTGGGCCTGGGGAGGTGCTAGGAACTCGCCAATCTGGTGTGCCTGATTTTACCTTGGCTAGTTTAGTAGAAGATGAAGAAATTTTAATCTTAGCTCGACAAGCAGCAGAGAAAGTAATAGAAATGGATGCAAGTTTAGAGCGTTGGCTATTGATGAAAGCCGAGTTGAAATATCGCTATGAAAAATTGATGGGTGGGGCGATTTTAACTTGATGAAAGATTTAGGTGGGCATTGCCCACCGAATAATTACGACGAAAACTATAGAGTTAAGCCGCAAATGCTTGTTGCAAATTTTCAGGACGTGTAACTGCTATATATTGCGCTGACATTTCTGGTGTTAATAGTTCAATCATGATTTTGTTTTCTAACCAAAATTCCATCACATCAAAAAAGGAATCACGGTTGCAACGGACTACTCTCCAACCTTCTCGTCTGCCAATTTCTTCGATTTTTTCTTGCGTAGTTGCAACAGAGATAGCCGCATGAGTAGCAGTAAATCCAGAAGCACTAGTAGCTTCAACAAATTGACACGGACTATCACTTTCACCCGGCTTTAGCTGAGTTTTTAAAGGATACACTTCAATGCCAGTGCCATATTCATCCATCGGAAAAACCATATAGCTACCTGGATGAGGAAAAAATGGATAAGCTTGTCCATTTAATACTTCTGCCAGGACTTGAGCAACGTGCTGGGGGTTTTCTACAGAAATAGATATGTGATGAATCATAAGTGTTACCTCATACCCCTAAAATGGGGTAAATAAATTTGATATTTTATGGAATATTTATCTTCCACAATTGGCGTAATTACTTCTCATCTCTTTCACATCAATTTATGCAATTAGGTGCAAAAAAATAAATTGTATGAGTTAGTTTCTCAATTATAAGTAGCTGATTCCGTCTTTGTGACTCTGGCGAAAGAAAAATTATTACTAAATTCCATGATCAGTAATATAGCGATTTTCATGCCGATGAAGTACAGCTTTTCTAGTCCAGAGGTCGTAGGGGGGGTTAAATCAGTTATCAGTTATCAGTAAACAGTTATCAGTCAAGATAATTGGGTTTAAGTCTCCCACTTTAACAGTGAACAGTTATCAGTCAAGATAATTGAATCAGCGTTAACTGATAACTGATAACTGATAACTGTATTAACCCACCCCTACAGCTTGTGAGAAATGCGGGTAGCCTCTGTTGACTAAAAATATGTACCTCACTCAACTGGGAAACGCTATGATTCATGTTTAATGAGAATTAAACCTCAATCCGGTTCAGTTAAGGCTAAAAACTCAAACTAGTGGCGTGTCTAGGCTAAAATGTGGCAATAAAATTGTAGGTTGGCTGTAGCAGTAGCTTCACCCAACACCAAGATATACATTGGGTTCCTCAGATCATGTTGGGTTACGCAAAGCCTCCACCCAACCTACTAACATACTACTTCTCGCCTTTGGCAAGAATTACGTAGCTTGCTTCGGCGTAGCGGTATTACGAATTACGAATTACGAATTATCTTAACTATTTCCCATATAGCCACCGACTAAATAAACGGCTGACTCTGGGCATCACAACATAGGTTAAAAGTACGACCATAATCCCAGAGGTAATCACAGATGCAAGTAATGGTGATAAGCTACTAAGTAGGGGTCGCAGAAGAGTACCGAGAAGATTAATTAAGACAAACACTACTGCCCAGGTTAGTAAGGCAGTTTTATAGCGGGGTGGTGTTTTTAAAGGTTTACCAGGAAGGGAAAACCAAGCTTCTAAGCCGCTAATTTGCTGGACATGGGGGTCAGATTCTACTAAGTGTTTACCCTGATTAAGCAAGTGTTGACGATCGCCTGATTCCATCCAGACTTTTAAATTTTCATAGTGGTCAAATCGGAAGATAATTACATATTCGCTGCGGATACCAGATTGAGGACGAATCACATTTGTCCCCATATGACCTGTATAAGTCCTGGACATACTCACAATATCTTTGACCCAAGCTTCGTAAGCTTGTTCACAGCCGGGTTTAACAAGCTGTGAAATCACTACCGTGACGGATTGCTCGTTTTGTTCCATCTCCATCAGTTGTATATAAATCTCAGTGATTACTTAGATCGCTGTTATGGGATATCCCTGTTTCCCCACACTCAATTTGACAACTGTTGCGGGAACTACACCTGTAGGTGGGGGCAAAAACATCCCCCCATTTGTTACTACATAAATACTAGTGCGATCGCCTCCAACGGAGTGTAGTCCATCGCTCTCTTGCTGACCGAAAGCGATCGCCGTACTGCCAATGACATTTTGCTCGGCTTGAGCAATAACAGTTGTCTTGCCATCAGGGGTAATACGTATTACACTGTTATATATGTGAGTAGCACCGTACAGATTTCCCTCCACATCGAAGGCAAAATCATCGATATTAGTGTGTTCCACAAAGATTTCTGGCTCACCGGATTGACCGAGTGTATCTACAGGAATTCGCAACAGCAGCATTTTATCAGTGTTGGAAACGTAAATGTTCCCTTGAAAATGCTTAATCCCATTAGCCGCAGGAATGTTGCTGTCTGAGGTTCTCCGAGCCAGCAGAGGATGTTCTAGCCAAATTGAAGCACTCCGTTGAGCGATATCAAGTAGCCAGATTGCCCCGCGATAAGAGTCAGCAATTAAATAGCGATTTTCTGATATGGGTGTCATACCGTTGAGAAATATTGCATCTGGCAAGGTTAATAAGGTTTCTACTGAACCATCAGGGGCGATCTGAAATACTACAGCTACCGAGTCAGTATTCCACCCAGGCACTACTAGTCCCCCGTTGCTTGTGAAGGCTATACCACTGACTTTACCAGCAACACTGGCATGAATTTGCTGGCTACCATCAGGATCAATCCGCACGATTTGCCCGACTTCATGATTGGTGATAAAAATAGTGCCATCGGGAGCGATCGCTAGATTCTCTAAAAAAGTGTTAACTGGAAATGAAGCAATAACTTGGGCAGATGCCAGATCAACTGGCGCATCTGCGTAAATAGGGGGTAAACCGACTGTAACTTCCATATAGTTGCAACTCTCCTGAACGTTACTAATTTTGTTTTGTCTACCCAGTCAATTTGTGCAATTATTCAAACCGTATTTACAATACCGCAAATCTTACTAGAATCAGCAGTAAATACTACTCAAGTCTTAGGTATTCTGACTAAGTTCTAAATTTTGGCTGAAAATTTGCCCTTTACCGACAATGAACCCTTTAAAATCAGTTCCGGCAAATCAAGTTTTTTAGCTCAATATGAAACTTATTCACCAGGGATGCAGCATAGTTTTATCGGTGCTAGCTACGGTCACTTTAGCCACTCCTGTCCTAGCAGAAGTTGTCAAAATTAATTTGCTGCAACTCAACGATATCTACGAAATTACCCCAGTCGAGGGCGGGACTCGTGGCGGTTTGGCTCGTGTGGCTACCATTAGACAACAACTTTCCAAAGCCAATCCCCGCACATACACTATCTTAGCTGGTGACTTTTTTAGTCCCTCAGCTTTAGGTACTGCCAAAATTAATGGTATACCCTTGGCTGGTCAACAAATGGTGTCTGTGATGAATGCCTTGGGGTTGAACTATGCCACCTTTGGGAATCATGAGTTTGACTTGCCAGAAAACTTGTTTTATCAGAGATTGCAAGAATCTCGTTTTCGCTGGGTTTCCAGTAATGTATCGGATAGTCAAGGGCAACCATTCAAAAGTGTTCCCCGAAACATTATATTTAATGTCAAAGGCGATCGCGGTACTGTAGTCAAAATTGGCTTAATTGGCGTGACCTTGGATAGTAATAAACCTAAATATGTCAGTTACACTGACCCCATCACCACAGTCCAACAGCAGGTGCAAGCATTGCAGGGCAAGGTGGATATCATCGTAGCTATTTCTCATCTGACAATTGCCGATGATCACAGATTAGCCGAAACTGTCCCCGAAATTGATATCATTCTCGGAGGTCACGAACATGAAAATATCCAACAATGGCGGGGCCGAGACTTTACACCCATTTTTAAAGCAGATGCCAATGCGCGTACAGTATACGTCCATCAATTAAGCTACGACACAACAAAGCGTCAGTTGCAAATTAATTCTCGTCTTATACCCGTCACCGATAAAATCCCCGAAGAACCAAAAACAGCAACCATAGTTAAGGAATGGTTAGAACGAGGATATCAAGCATTTCGTGCCAATGGTTTTGAACCCAACCAAGAAATTACCAAAATTTCCTTCTCCCTAGATGGTTTAGAATCTAGTGTCCGCAACAAATCAACCAAACTGACTGATTTAATTGCGACAGCTATGTTAGAGGAAGTACCAGAAGCGGATTTAGCTGTATTTAATGGTGGTTCTATTCGCGTCGATGATGTAATTCCACCAGGGCCAATTACTCAGTATGATGTGATTCGGATTCTGCCCTTTGGTGGTAAAGTTGTGGCAGTAGAAATCAATGGCGCATTGTTAAAACGAGTATTAGACCAAGGTCAAGTTAATCGGGGTAGTGGTGGCTATCTGCAAACAGCCAAAGTTAGTTTAGAAGCAAATTCCGGCAATTGGTTAATTAACAACCAACCTCTCGACCCACAAAAAACTTACAAAGTGGCTACTAGTGATTTCTTAGTTAGTGGTAAAGAGAAAGGATTAGACTTTTTAAATCTACAACAATCAGGTATCAAATTAATTGCCGAAAAGCGAGATATTCGTTTTGCTGTAATTGACGAGCTAAAAAAACCAGCATCTACTAAAGGTTTGAAACTACCCTCGTCTTCCCTCCCTCCTGATCCTGTGAGGCTACCGTGTATACACAAGTCGGATGTAAAGTAGGTACAGAGGATTTTTGAGCAGCAAAAACTATAAAAGCGGTCAAGCTTTGATTTAAAATGCTGATTGCACCCAAAAAAGTTCTAGACTGAAAATTGCATCTAGTAGCGTTAGGAACTTGACTAAATCACCTGTGCGGAAAATAGTTATTGCCGGTAACTGGAAAATGTTCAAAACTCAGGCAGAGTCCCAAGAGTTTTTACAAGAATTTCTGCCTGCATTAGAGGACACACCTCAAGAACGGGACGTGCTGCTTTGCCCTCCTTTCACTGATTTGGGCATTTTGTCCAAGAGTTTACATGGTAGCCGTGTACAACTGGGAGCGCAAAATGTCCATTGGGTAGAAAATGGAGCCTACACTGGGGAAATTTCTGCCCCGATGTTGACAGAAATAGGTGTACGTTATGTCATTGTCGGCCATAGCGAACGACGACAATATTTTGGAGAGACTAACGAGACAGTTAATTTACGCCTAAAAGCAGCCCAATATTATGGTTTAACTCCCATTTTGTGTGTGGGTGAAACTAAACAACAAAGAGACGCTGGGGAAACTGAATCACTGATTATCAGCCAACTAGATCAAGGTTTAGTGAATGTTGATCAGTACAATTTAGTTATTGCCTACGAGCCAATTTGGGCAATAGGCACTGGTGACACTTGTGAAACAAAGGAGGCCAATCGGGTTATTGGCTTAATTCGTAGCCAATTGAAAAATCCTGATGTCCCGATTCAATATGGTGGCTCAGTTAAAGCCAACAACATTGACGAGATTATGGCTCAACCAGAAATTGATGGTGTGCTGGTGGGTGGAGCAAGTCTAGAACCAGCAAGTTTTGCTCGAATTGTCAACTATCAGTGATTTGGAGAGTCATTAGTCCTTTGTCATTAGTCCAGGTATCTACCAATAACTAATGACTAATGACTAATGACCAATAAATAACTATGTGTAGCAAATTAGTAATTGGCGATCGCTGTTTCATTTGGGGACAGCGTACTTATTTAATGGGCGTATTAAATGTTACGCCTGATAGTTTTAGTGATGGAGGTAAATTTAATACTACTTCTGCCGCTTTAGCCCAAGCTAGAGCAATGGTAGCAGCTGGTGCTGATATTCTTGATATCGGCGGTCAATCAACTAGGCCAGGCGCAGAACAAATCACAATAGCCGAAGAATTAGAACGAGTATTGCCCATATTGGCAGCGATCAGATCAGAAATCTCTGTACCAATCTCTGTAGATACCACAAGAGCATTAGTAGCAAAAGCCTCTATAGAAGCAGGGTCAGATATGATTAATGATATTTCTGGCGGTACTTTTGACTCACAAATGTTGCCAACAGTAGCCAGTTTAGGTGTACCGATAGTTTTGATGCACATCCGAGGAACACCCCAGACGATGCAGCAATTAACTGACTATCCAGATGTAATGGCAGAAATTTCTCGTTTTTTAACCAAGCAAATAGCGACAGCAAAAACTCTAGGCATCGAGGAAAACAAAATTATCATTGATCCTGGTATTGGCTTTGCCAAAAACCATGAGCAAAACCTAGAAATTTTGCGCCGCTTGCATTCATTAAAAACACTCAATAGTCCTATTTTAGTAGGAGCTTCCCGTAAAAGTTTTATTGGTCGGATTTTAAACCAACCAGATCCCAAAGCTAGAGTTTGGGGAACTGCTGCGGCCTGTTGTGCAGCAATTTTTCATGGTGCTGATATCCTCCGCGTCCACGATGTTCAAGAAATGCGTGATGTATCCCTAGTTGCTGATGCCTTGTTTCGAGGTCAATAGTCATTGGTCATTAGTCAATAGTCAATGGTCAATGGTCATTAGTCATTAGTAAAACTCTTACCAATTACCCATTACCAATTACCCATTACCAATTACCCATTACCTATTACTCACCACTCATTTTCCCATTACCTTCGGTATTTGCTGACTCGGCAATAACTTCTTTCATTAATTCACCTGATTTTCCCGGATCTACAAATACTACTTTGGCATTTTGACTTTCTCCTAGCCTGTAGCTAGCATTGATGTGATCTTGAGCTACCAAATAACGGAGAATTTCTTTACTTTCAGGATTGCTGCTTAAGGCTTCAGCAATGATCTGGATAGAAGTCATGGTTCCTTCGGCTTTTTTAATAGCTGCTTGCCGTTCCCCTTCCGCTTCAGAAATGAGCGCTCGTTTTTTGAATTCAGCAGCGCGTTCCTCTTCCATTGTCTTGCGTACACTCTCTGGGGGTGTAATCCTTTGAATATCTAAGCGGATGATTTCTACACCCCAATTGGCTGTTGTCTCATTCAACTGACCTAAGATGGAACGGTTCATTTCTTCTCTGGTGACATTGGTTTCCTCGACGGTATTTTGAGCAATCACTTCCCGGAGGGTGGTTGTCGCCAGCTGAGTTAGCGCTCCTTGCAAGTCTTCAATGGCATAAAAGCTTTTCTCAATTTCTCTAATCCGCCAATAAAGAATAGCATCAACTTCTAGGTAAATATTATCCTTGGTGATCACGTTTTGTGGCTTGATGTCGATGAATTGCTCTCGTGTGGTATCTTCCATCACAATCTGATCAACCAAAGGAACAATAAAGTTTAAACCTGGACTTAGTGTCCGATGTCTTCTTCCCAAGCGTTCAACAATAGCGGCGTTTCCTTCATTGATAATTTTTGTAGATCCCAAGGCATAGCCGATGAGCGCTAAGACTATTGCAATAATTGGCTCCATATATGCTCCTATAGCTTTTAGGGCAATTGTAGTTTAAAGGACACGGTATCACCATGTCCTTTCTTTAAGTCTAATGTTTTGAGTTGGTAATTTTAGTTGATAATTAAAAGGAGTCAGAATACAGTACAGAATTTATACTGAATTCTGGTCACTGACGCACATATTCTGTTCGGTAAATATTTAAGTATAAATTAAAATCTGGGGACGAAAAGCCCTACTAACGCCCCCAGTTGCTCATAAAATTGGCAATTAAATGCCGAAAAATCTCACTAGGTTGAGAATAATCCCTAGTGGGCCAGCAAACAAGTTAAAGGTGTCACTAGTCTTAGCTGCTCCAGCGCGTCCAACTAGCACAACATCATTATTTCGGAGAATGGGATTGGTTTGTTCGTTAATTCCTTGAGCAAAATCAACTTTTACTTCCCGTTTAGTTACAGAACCATTGGGGTTCAGGCGAATTAAATCTACACTACCTCTACTAGCTCTAGCATCATTAAAGCCACCAGCCGCCAGTAATGCTTGGTTTAATGAGCTATTGGGTTTCAAATCTACAGCACCTGGTCTTTTGACTTCGCCAACTACACCAACTTGAATTTTATCAGGGGACAAAGTGGTAGTAGCTAATTGTGTCGCTTCGGCTGGGTTAATCTCTGTGGCAGTAGGAATGACAATTGTGTCTCCATCTTGCACAAGTACGTCTTGATTGACATCTCCACTCTGCAACAGTTGCCAAAGGTTTAAGTCTATGGTTTGTTCACCACCAGTTCTTGTGGGTCTACGTAGCTTCAAATTACGAATATCAGCTTGTGAAGTAATCCCACCAGCTAATTGAATTGCTCTAGTGACGGTTGGTAAACCACTACTTGTAGTACCACCTGTAGCAGCACCGCCTTCTGCACCACCACCTGTAGTCACAAGATAAGAACCAGGACGATTTACTTCCCCAATGACGGCTACTGTACGCGGTACAGTTTGACTGGCGGCAAAGTTAGCGGCAAATAAATTGCGTGCTTCTGCTACATTGAATTTAGTCGCAGTTGGCACAAATACCACATCTCCATCCCTTAAGGTAATATCTTGTGTGGCATTACCTGTTTGGATCAAGTCTTTCAAATTCAGCGTGACAATTTGTTCACCAGAAGCGCCTAGTTTCCGCTTCAGTTTGACTTCGGTGACATCAGCTGCCAAGGTGACTCCCTGTGCGATGGTGAGTGCAGCCAGGACTGTGGGATATTGTACCCCTGGATTGTTACCCGCACCGCCTTGTAAGCTCAAAGTATAAGCTCCGGGACGGGTGACTTCTCCAGCCACCAAAATATTGATAGGACGGGGAGATAAAAGATTGACAGCAATCTGGGGACGTTTTAAGAACCGACGATATTTATCGGTAATGACATCAGCAGCTTGTTCGGTGGTTAATCCCAATACAGAAATGCTACCAATCAAAGGTAAATTAATCGCTCCTCCTGGCGGAATTTGATATTCACCACCATAGTCCGGTACTTCAAATACATTGACACGAATTAGGTCACCACCGCCTAATAAGTATTTTGTATCTACTTGTACTGGTGGTGATACTCGTTGGTTGGGTACGGGTACTGTTTGAGAATTAGGAAATACTGGTGGTCTAGTTGGTGAAACTGGTTGTCCCTGAGCTAGGCTGGCAGATGGTAAAATAAGATGAACAGCCGTTAACAAAGCTGCACTTACAGCAGGCTGGGTCAAAAATTGCAGCGAACCTGTGTTAAGCATATTTATTTTTAGACTCTAGAGACTACGATCGGTAAAGTATTGTCTAAACATTTTTATCTTGACTATACTTAAGTATTTAGGTTTCCCGACAATCTCATTTTCCTAGAAAAGTCTTCTTTTCCGGATAGATATTTTTGCTAAAGTTTGAATTTTCGGTAAAGTTGGCTTAAAGTTTGCTTAACCTGACTCTGTGAAATCGTCAATATGATCTTTGTTCTACTGATGTGGCAAGGCTAAAATGTTGCATGAAAATTGTAGAAGTTGGGTTGAGGCTTTGGGTAATCCTTTGGAGAACCCGCAGGGTAACCCAACATCAATAGACATCTGGTGAACATGAATGTAGAGACGTTGCACTGCAACGTCTCTACAAAGATTTCTGGGTTTTTGAGATCCCTGTTGGGTTACGCAAAGCCTCCACCCAGCCTACATACTACTCATTAACTGAGATATTTTGTTTTTGGATTTGTTGAATGAAAAACTCTTCTAAAGAGTAACGAGATAAGTTTATGGAAATAATTTGTCCACCCATTAAACGCAGACTTGCGAGAAAATCATAGTAATCTGCTTGCAGTGTTCCTTGCCAAGAACCATCAGCCTCGAATACTAAATTGGGTAGCCATTTTTTGAGAATTTCCCAATCACCACCTTGACCTTTAACATAATATGTGTTTTCACTGCCCAAGAGTTCAGCCAAAGAACCAGTGCAAATTAATTCACCTTGAGTAAGAATGGCGATGCGATCGCATATTTGTTCTACTTCACTCAAAATATGACTATTAAAGAAAATCGTCTTACCTGCGGCTTTTAGGGATAGGATAATTTCTCGCATCCGGTAACGTCCCAAGGGATCTAAACCAGACATGGGTTCATCTAAAAATATTAATTGAGGATCATTAATTAATGCCTGTGCCATGCCTACACGCTGTAGCATTCCTTTGGAATAACGCCGCATCTGCTTTTTGCGGGCATCAGCTACAGATAAACCCACCAAATCTAGCAATTGGGGAATGCGTTGACGTTGTATACTAGCAGGGATTTGAAATAAGCCAGCCGCTAACTCCAAAAATTCCCAACCGGTGAGATATTCATACAAATAGGGATTTTCTGGTAAATAGCCAAGGTGTTGCTTAGTTAAGCGATCGCCTAACGGTTTACCCAATAATAATCCCTTGCCAGATGTAGGACGGATAATTCCTAATAACAATTTTAAAAGTGTGGTTTTCCCCGCACCATTGGGTCCCAATAAACCAAAAGTTTCTCCCTGATAAACTTCCAAAGAACAGCTTTTGAGGGAGACAACTTTTTGATTCATCCAAAAGCCAGTGCGATAAACTTTTCGCAACTCAGAGGTAACAACTACTGGCGGAGTGTTGACAGTAGTTAGGTGAGAATCAGGGGTGTCCGTAAAAGACTGCATCTGGTTTTAATTAAGGCAACTGAGGATTGTTTACAGGTTACCCAATAGGATAACGGCGATCGCCAATAAATTTGTGAATTGTTGCAAATTGATCGTTTCGTTACCCGAAATTATTGTAGAGACGTAGCACTGCTACGTCTCTACGTCTGTAGATAGTAGTCAAAACGTTCTTTGAGTTGAGCAATTGTCAAATCCTGAGTCCAGTACTCGACTAGTGCATGACCAAATGCCCAGGCGTTACGATCTGGTGAAGCAGGATTTTCTAACAGTAGGGGCCATAGGGATAGTAAATCAAAATTTTGTGTGTGGGAGTCTGCTGTTTTTAACAGTGAGAACAAGTCATAAGCCATCTGAAGTTTACCAATGACGATGGGTAACTGTTCTACAGGAATTTGTTCTGCTAGGAGATAAGCCAACGTTGGGGAACCTGTGGAGAGTGTAGCAATGAACTGAAGTACAGGACTTTTGAGGAGTGCGGTTAATCCTTGGGTGGTTGCCATCTGGAATGTGTAGTGGTCAATAATTTTAGCAGTTGCCACGATACGGGCTTCTAGATTTTGCAAAAAGCGGGCTAGTCTTAACTGTTTAGCAGGAGCGATCGCATTTATTAATCCCAAGGATAAAGCCTCTATGCCCCAAGGAATTCTCCCTGTTTGTGGATCGCTGGTGACGACTGGCAAAACTAGACTGCATAAATCACCTAATAATTGCCCTCGATATGCTGTAGCTTCTCGAATTGCGGTTTCTTTGGGTTTGTCGCCCCATTGCCAATCATAGGGTGGTTGCCATTCCCGGATGGGACGCAACTTGTCTACTTGAGTGATCACGGCGATCACCGGGATGTCTGCAACTGTGGATTTAATCTCTTGCAAAAAATCCACATCCATTTGTAAGGCTGGATCAAGTACAGGTGTGACTAACAATAGTAAATCAGCTTCACTGACATAATCTAACACCAGCTTGCGTAAATCTCCCCGCTTGACTTGTTCGTATCCTGGTGTATCCCACAGTCTTAAAGTTTCTCCACTGGGGGTTTGCCAGTGATAATCCTGAATTTGATCTGTACTAGGTAACACATCAACTGTTGCCAGGTTGCCTTGAAATAATGTGTTAATCAAGCTGCTTTTCCCTGCACCTGTTCTGCCGGCGAGGAGGATATTGACTGGTTGCTGCTCAACTTTTTCGACTGGTTGGGCTTGGGAGAGGATGTTTTGTAGTGCTTGTGTCTTGGTTTTAGGTAAGGCGGGTGTGGTAAATGTTGGTGCTGTAGTGCCACTGTAGAGAGCGATCGCCTGTCGGCAGAGGTTTTTTAAGGCAGCTTCTCGCAATAATTGCCCTAAATTAACTAATAATTGCTGATTTGCCTGGTTAGTGTAGCCCTTGGTGGCACGATTGGCCACCGCAGCCACAGGATTGAACAACCACTGCGCCCAGTTCCATACTCGCCAGAGTTTTCGTGCTGATGGTTCTAGTTTGCGGTAGACATCGTATGCTTGGTATGCCTGTCCCAGGGTGACTTGATTGAGGGCAGGGGATAGTTTTTGCATCCACTGGTCTAGATCATCGACTGTACCGCGAATTAAGCCATAAGCTTGGGGAACATAGATATTGAGTAGGGGATAGGGAACTTCCGGATAGTAAATCAGCGCGATCGCCCTGACTAAATCTTGACATCGCTGCCAAAAAGTTGACCAATCTTCCCAAATCGGGCGATCGCTTTGAGCTATGGTGAGGATTTCTTGCAATGCGGCTTCTGCTTGTTGTGTAGCATCACTGGCTGGGGTGGGTATAGTTGCATCCTCTCCTGGGGAGATCAATTCTTCTCGGACTTCTGCTAAGGCGGCTTCCACCTGTTTAATTGCTGGTTGTGTCCATTTCACCAATAACCAACGCCAACCCAAAAACACCAGGGTAAACACTGCCCAAATCCAATTCAGTCGCCACGCATGAATTTGCATCCCTGCGGATACAAGTAAGAAAATCATGATCAAGGCGATCGGTGTTGCTAAGATGACCCATTGCCACAATTTTAAGCGCACCATAACCATTACCCCGTACCTATCTTAATTAAACATTAGGAGACTATATTTCCGACTAAAATCATCTTCATGAACTCAAGAAAATATGCCAGCCCAATCTCACTGTCTGCAAACGTTTGACCATCGTATAAAAACACTTAATTAAAAATAGATCAGAATTTACTTGACTGTGTTGGATATAAAAGGGTATAAAAAGACTGAATTTTGCAAAGTTCCCTAACCCTTAACTAAATATAGGTATTCGGTTTGATTTGTGAAAAAAGCTTGATTATAGTTTGGGCAATGCCCAGCAAAAACCCGGCATGATCGGCATTACACACTACTTAAGTGTATTCCAAAAATCAAACACTAGTCCTATATCTTTCAAGTTGCTAATTTTTGATAAATTTAGCAAATCTGCAAAAAGTAGCAACAAAGGGTTGCAGTATTAGTGAATAAAGTCATCACGACAAAACTTGAGTGTTCAACCAAGACATTGTTTGCATGACCCCATATATTCCCTATTTCTAGCCCTAATTCCAAACTAAACCTCTCAATTTTCTTAATTCTAGAAACTTGAGCGAGCCTGTGCGTAATCAAGCAGTTTCTGTTTGATTGTTCTCTGCTGCTCTGTACTAAAAATTTATCTCAACCGATTTAGATTCTAGTCAGTTCAAAAGTAGAGAAATGGCTATTAGTTCAATTGTGCAATTTGAGTTCCCTTGTGTTCTTCGGCAAATTTATGACAACAAACAAAAACCGGAAAGCGCTTCAGCATTATTCCGTGATCTTTTTCCTGTGCAGCTTTTTATCTACGCTCTTCTTAGATATTAGCTGGATCAATGCTAAATTTGGCCAGCTAATTTCTGCAAATACATCAAAGGTATCAGCTCAAGTACCGCCAAAGGTATACTACGTTTCTCAATACGGTAACAATACCAATCCCGGTACGATAGATAGACCTTGGAGAAATATTAACTATGCAATTGGAGCCAGTTCTCCGGTAAAGGCCGGGGATACTATTTTGGTACAACCAGGGACTTATACTGGGCTAATCACCCTGGGTAAATCTGGTAGTAGTACGGGGGGTAAGATCACACTCAAAGCTAATGGGAAAGTGATTATCCGTGATCCTGACCCCATTAATGGTGGCTTTCGAGAAGGTGTGATTCAAGCAGCAGGTAAGAGTTATTGGGTAATTGATGGCTTCCGGATTGAGAACACATCTTGGGCAGGAATTGCTCTGCGTGATGCTAGCAACATAATTGTGCAAAACAACTATACTTACCAAACTGGTGCTTCCGGTATTATCGTTTTGCCTGAGTACTACTATAACGGTGGAGAACTTGAGGTCACGAATAGCAATATCAAGATCCTCAAAAACACTGTTGAGAGAGCCAACTGGAGATGGACAAGCAACGCTTCTATAGAAGGAACTCAAGAAGCCTTGAGTATTTGGGGTGTCGATGGCTTTGAGGTGGCTTACAACACTCTCAAAGATGGCAATCGTGAAGGTATTGATATAAAAGTTGGTTCTCGTAATGGCACAGTCCACGACAATATCGTTACTCGTCAAGCCCTAGTTTCGGGTACACCTAACGGCTATCGAGGTGGCCCCGCTATCTATATTGATGGCAACCGGGCTGCTATGTATGCGATTGACATCTACAACAATGTTGTTTACGGCAATACTGCTGATGCAATTGTCATTGCTGACGAAGATCCTAATATTGGAGATGTGTCTGATATTTGCGTTTACAACAATATTATCTACGGCAATGGCATCTTGGGAGTGAATGGTGGTGTCGGTATTCTTGTAGGTAGAAATGTCCGTGAAGTTGAGATTGCCCACAATACTCTTGCTAAGAATGTTCAAGCGATTGTGATTGACGGTGCTTCTTTTTATGGAGGGCCTAGACCTCGTGACATTCTAGTACGCAACAATATCTTTGCCGATAGCACTTACCGTAATGGGTATATCGTCGATGTGGACAATTTGACCATTGATAACAACTTATTTACCAATAAGTTTGCCGACTTTTATGATATTGGGGGTGGACTTAACAACCTGATTGCTTTTAACAATACTAAAGTTCCGTCAATTGGATTTGTCAATTTAGTCGGTAATGATTTTCATCTCACATCTACTTCACCGGCAATTAATATTGGCTCTCCCTACATCAGTACGTATCTACAATTTGATAAGGACGGTGTGCAAAGAATTAAAAGCGCTGGGGCTAGCGTTGATGTAGGTGCTTATAAGTATGTAAGTCCTATTTAATTAGAGGTGTAGGGGTGTAAGTAGAAGTGTAGGTTGGGTGAAGGCTTTGCGTAACCCAACATTCTTAAGACTTTGTTGGGTTACGCTGTGGGTTCTCCAAAGGAGTACGCGATCGCTCAACCCAACTTACTTTTCCTTTTAACTGAACCGTATTGACCTATGAGTTGGAGTCTGATTCTAGTGGCTTGTCTGTACTCTCAATGTATTGACTATCTATCAGAAAGGCTCCCTTGGCAAAGCGGACACCCCAATAACCACCGGGACGACGATCAAGTACTATCCCTTCTTCGCCTACTTGAATTAAATCTGGTGGGCGTAACATCGGCATGGGGTCTGCTGTTTTCAGGTAAGGCGGTAAGGAGAGAACACGGACTTTCGTCCCAACAATAAATTCTTCAGACATAATTCATTTGTGAAAAACAAGAATCCCGGTATTTCCAAGATAACGGGATTAGGCAATCAAATCTGAATTTTATGTTTTGTGGGAAATGAGGTAAAGGAAAGGGGAGGGAACGTTCCCCTTTCCTAATCTTCTGCAAGAAGTCTGTTATGTTAACTCTGGAATTTGTATAAGTTTTTTAAATGGGGTGAGGAGTTGCTCACCCTGGCTGTTTAAATTATTCTGACCTCAGAACAGAACCCAGATGGTTACTAGTCATGGCGATCACGGTAGATTTGGCGAGAAAGTCTATTTTCCCGACGATTGAGATTTCTGCGTTCTCTGACACTCAAGCCTCTACCATCACGTAAGTCTCTTCTCCGTGCTGCATTCAGCTTGATTCGTTGACGTTCTAAACGTCGAAATTCTGCTGGAGTAATAGTCCCTTGGTGTACACCCTGATAGATGCGTCGTTGCTGTTGTACTGGGCGGTGATAAACTTCGCCAGCAGAGGCTATTGTGGGTGAGAAAATAGCCATACAAAGCGCAGCTGTGTAGATTAGACGTTTCATAGAAATAACCCTGTAAGTAGTTAGAAACAATTAAATTTGTCTGCTGAGTCCAGAAACAGGGAACAGGAAAACAATAGAACTTAGGGTTCTCCAGGCTGCTGTCGTCGTTGTTGCCAGCGTTGACGAGCATTAGCTTTGAGTTCTTGTAATTTTGTTCGCTGTTCAGGTGTCAACAGAGCTTCAATTTGTTTTTGAGATGATTCTCTAATGGCACGGAGTTTGGCTTTTTGATCATCTGTTAAGTTCAAATCAGCGAACTTTTTACCTGGACGTTCGCCCACCGGTGGACGTTGTCCTTGCTGGCGTGCTTGACGTGCAGCCTCCAGTTTGGCTTTTTGTTCTGGAGTAAAAACTGCTTGCATTTGGGTACGAGTATTACGCTGAATTTCCTTAATTTTGGCTTTTTGGTCGTCTGTTAGTCCCAAACTTTCCCAGGGGCCTTTCTTCTCAGCTTGTGCAATTAGTTGAGGAGAGGAGGCATTTGCTAGCATTGGCATTGCCAAGGAAGTGGTTGTGGTAGTTAAAGTGAGCGCAATAGCACCAGCTAACAGGGATAATGATTTGAGTTGCATTTGGATGGATTACCTTGTGTTGTTTTCCTGTGTGAATGCACTCATCTTATGAACTTCCATCAGCTATTCACATGAGGAGAAAGTCATGAATATACCCATGACAAACGTCATGCCTGAAACCTGATGAAAGTGACTGGTAATCTGGTGACGTTTACAGTAAATATAGAAAATTAAGCTAATTTATGTAAGGATTCAGGAGTCAGAATACAGGAGTCAGAATAATTCAAATTCTCTTATTTGATGAGTAAGCTAATATTCCTAAATCCTGATTGATTCTGACTTCTGACTCCTGGGTGCTGAATTCTTACTAATTTATTTTGAATTCTTTATCATGAATCGATCTATTCAAATTCATAATCATCCCTTTCGCTTCTTACTCTATTTAGAGTGGATACTACTGGCAATTTCTATCATTACATCTGTGTTGCCACATCCCTCACCACGATTTTCGAGTAATTTTCCGGAGCTAACTATAGTTTGTCTTACTATTTTTGGGTTAATGGGTTTACGCTTACCCACAGGCAATAAAATCACGAAAGTCATCTACACAGGCTGTGAGATATTTTTGCTGTTTCTGACTGGATTATATGGTGGAAGAACTGCAAGAATGTTCCCTTTTTTGTATATAATTTTAGTCACACGTAGCTGTTTAATATTTCAATTTCCTGGACGTTTAGCTGTTACATTTATCTCGTTTATTTTATTTTTACTCACATTAATCAATCGCTTCCCTCGCCCTCCCTTACCACCACAGGCGCAAGATCGTTTCCGATTTTTTACGCTGAGTTTGGCTTTAGTATTTGGTTTAAGTTTAGTATTTGTCCTATTATTAATGAATACTGTAATATCTGAACGTCAGAGTCGAGAAGAGTTAGCGATCGCTAATGAAAAACTACGCCAATATGCTCTCCGCATCGAAAACCAAGCAACCTTAGAAGAACGGAATCGGATTGCACGAGAAATTCATGATTCCCTGGGGCATTCTTTGACTGCTTTAAATCTCCAATTAGAAACGGCTTTAAAACTAGCACAATCTAATCCAGAGAAAGCACATAGTTTTTTAGTGAGAGCAAAAGAATTAGGTTCTAAGGCTTTACAGGATGTGCGTCATTCTGTTTCCACTATGCGTTCTCATCCATTGCAAGACCAATCTTTAGCTCAAGTAATTGATATTTTAGCAGAAGATTTCCAACGTTCTCATGGGATTTTATTAATTCGCAATATTAGTATTAATTATCGCCTATCAAATGAGGTAAACACATCGATATATCGCATTATTCAAGAGTCATTGACGAATATTTCTAAGCACGCTAATGCTAGTGAGGTTAATTTAGAAATGACTATTAATCGCGGTAGTTTACATTTAATCATTCAAGATAATGGACGGGGGTTTGATATCCAGCAAAATACCACAGGTTTTGGTTTACAGAGTATGCGCGATCGCACTTTAGCCTTGGGTGGTAAATTCACTATCAATAGCGCAATCGGGTGCGGCTGTCAAATTACAGTTGATATTCCTTTAGGCAGGTTAATTTAATGATTAAAGTGCTGTTGGTAGATGATCAAAATCTCATTCGTCAAGGATTAAGAGCATTATTAGAACTAGAATCAGATTTAGAAATAGTTGGTGAAGCAGAAAATGGTCAAATGGCTATTGATTTCATTACTCAACTCCAGCCTGATGTTGTCTTGATGGATATTAGAATGCCAATTATGGATGGCGTTGCAGCCACACGAGAAATTCAGCAAAATTTTCCCAAAGTCAAAGTTTTAGTTTTGACAACTTTTGATGATGATGAATATGTCAAAGCGGCTTTACAACATGGGGCAATGGGTTATTTACTCAAAGATACACCTTCGGAAGAATTAGCTGTGGCTGTGCGTGCAGTTCAGAGGGGATATACTCAATTAGGGCCAGGAATTGTCAAAAAACTCTTAACTCAATTTCCCAATACATCCACCCAAACACCACCGATTCCGCCTAACATAGCTGAACTTACCCCCAGGGAAAAAGAAGTTTTAAAATTAATTGCCATCGGTGCTAGTAACCGAGAAATTGCCCAGCAACTCTACATTTCTGAAGGCACGGTGAAGAATCATGTTACCAATATTTTAAATCGCTTAGGTTTGCGCGATCGCACTCAAGCCGCTATTATTGCCAATACCTATTTGGCTTATTTAAATGAACACAGTTAACCGAGAGCAATTAGCTGTAGTTAAGGATAATTTTAGGTTAAGTAGCACTTGAGCATTACCCAACAAATTGATCTTTATTTAGCTATGATTAAATTTATGGTTGAGAATCTGGCATTTTTCCTATAATTTAGGCAAATGGATGCAAATTTTTCTTGGGAAAGTATGTTACTGAGTCGTAAACAGACAGAATTTTATTTAACAGACTTAGAAACACCATTGGGTAAAGCAGTGAATTTAACTATTGCTGCTTTAGTTTTATTATCATCAGGTATTTTTGTAGCTCAGACATATAATATACCGGACTTTATTCGCATACAGTTAGATGTCATTGATACAGTTATATTAATTATTTTTGCTATAGAATACGCCCTGAGATTGTGGAGTGCAGAAGATAAAATTAAGTATATTTTTAGCTTTTATGGAATTATTGATTTAGTAGCTATTTTGCCCTTTTTAATTGGCTTAGTAGATATTAGTTTTATCCGCATACTGCGCTGGTTTAGAATTTTACGATTAATTAGATTCATTGATGCCAAATTTTTATTTGGCAGTATCAGTACTGAAGATAGCATAATTTTTATCCGCATACTTTTTACCTTATTTGCTATAGTTTTTGTTTACTCTGGATTAATTTACCAAGTCGAACACCCTGTCAACTCTCAGGCTTATAGGACTTTTTTAGATGCTTTTTATTTCTCTGTTGTCACAATGACAACTGTGGGATTTGGTGATGTTACTCCTGTTTCAGAATTAGGTCGATTGTTGACAGTATTGATGATTTTGACTGGTGTTGCTTTAATTCCTTGGCAAGTGGGTGATTTAATTAAGCGCTTAGTTAAAACGGCAAATCAGGTAGAAAGAGTTTGCCTGGGTTGTAGTCTAGCATTTCACGACAAAGATGCAGAGTTTTGTAAACGATGTGGAACTAAGTTACCTAATTTAAGTAAATAGGTAATTTTGAATAAAACCCCCCTTGTCAGGTAAAACATGGGGGGAGTATGGAGCTAAAGCCCGGTTGGGCAATCGGGCTATTAGTTATTTAGTATTTATTCACCTTAATTTAATTCCCCCTAGAGATAGAGATATATATTCTGGCTATTTCTGAAGTAGTGATTAATAATAAAAAACCTCCCGTTGCTATATAGCAACGGGTAGATTTAGAGTGAAAGTTCGTCAGGTGATCGGAATAGTTATTTATTTAGTATTTATTGCCCTTGTGACAATTCCATCATTAGATAGATAAATGACAATTGTATTTGAGCAAAGTTGTATAGTTTAACACTATGTTGAAAATGGAGAGTCGATTAATTAATCATAGGACTTACGCACTCAACTAATAAACCATAAATGAGGGTGACATAGTAAACAGTAAACAGTGAACGTTTATTAACTGGTAACTGACAACTGATAACTGTTAACTGATTTGCCAGCCGCTTGCGTATTTTGCTCCCGTTGTGCGGACTAGTATTCAAAATCAAGTTTTTTTTGGACTATTGACCCTTACGGGTTCGATAGTTGCTTTCCGACGCAAGGCGACAGGAACGCACTATCTCACTATTGACTATTGACAAAAAAGCCAGAAAATTTAGTGACACTGCGTAAGTCCTAAATTATACATTTTTCTATTTCTTGACTGAAAAAGTTAAGGGTAATTCCACGGTGAAACTTGTTAAGCCATAACTACTTGTAACTTCAATTGTCCCTTGCAGATATTCAACTATTTTTTTCACCAATGTTAATCCTAATCCTGTACCGCTAGCTTGCCGAGAATCGCTATGAGGAATTAAATGAGATTTTTCAAAAATAGATAATTGTTCTTGGGTTTTGCTTTGGGGAAGGCGATAAAATGGTTCAAAGATGCGAGATTGATCTGCTAAAGGAATTTCTATGCCAGAATTGTTGATTTTCAGTTGGAAGCAGGGAGATAGAGATTCATGTTTTAGGGCAAATTCATGATCTTGCTCTTTAAAAGTTTTTGGGGTTTGACTGAGATTGAGTGTTACTGTGATGCGCTCACGAGCAGGGGTATATTTACAAGCATTCATTAGGAGTTCTGATACAATTCTCGTGACAAGATTTAAGTCAGAAACTAAAGGTGGTAAATAACTAGAAATACTAACTTCTAGAACTTGTTTTTGAACTTGGGCAATTTTTTGAAAACTGTTTACTATTTTAGGTAGCCAATGTTGAAGGGGAATAGAAGTTAACTCTAAAGGATAGTTGGCTGCATCAATGATGCGCATATTTAACAAATCATCTACCATATTTAGTTCTCGTTCACATTCGTAACGCAAAATACCTAAGTAACGAGATACTGATTCAGGGATAGAAGATGTTGTTGATGATAAAATATCTTGCTGATTCAGGACATTTTCTAGCATGGATATGGCCATTTTGATATTTGATAATGGCGTTCGCATCTCATGAGAAGTAACTGTCAAAAAATCTTCTTTTAACTGATTGAGTCTTTGCAGTTCTACCATTTGTTCGGCGATTTGCTCAGTGCGTTCATTTGCGAGATTACGTTCTTCCAATAATCGTTTTTGCGTATCATCTCGAAAAACTATCACAGCACCTGTGATGACTCCATAGTTCTCTTTTAGAGGAGTTGCACTACCAGTGATGGGAATCATGGTTCCGTCTTTAGCAATCAGTAGCGTGCGATCGCCTAAATAGACTGTATTATGTTGTTGAATAGCAGCAATAATCTGATTTTGTACAGATTGTAAAGTCTGTTCGTCGATGAGTGGGAAAATTTTTGTTAAGGTCTGATCTTGTGCATCTACAAACTGCCATCCTGTTAAAGTTTCCCCTACACGATTCACATACTTGATTTGTAACTGTGCATCAACCACAATTACTCCATCTCCCATTTCCCTTAAAACTGAACTCAAAAATTGCTCACGTTCATAACAATTCAATGCTGTTTGAATTGCTACTTGAAGTTCTTGTTCTTTGACAGGTTTGAGAATATAACCAAAAGGGAGTGTTAGAGTAGCTCTTTCTACAGTGCTTCTGTCAGAATGTCCTGTAACATAAATAATGGGAATTTTTAGACTGTTCCAGATTTCCTCGGCTGCTTGAATACCATCTCTATCACCTTTTAGTCTGATATCCATCAAAATCAAATTTGGTAGCAGTTCAGAGGCTTTTTCGATAGCTGCTTGTGCAGAGTCGGCAATATCCAAAACCAAGTATCCTAAAGACTCTAAATTTTCTTGTAAGTTAGTGGCCAGAATATATTCATCTTCCACAATCAGAATTTTGATTACCTGAAGTTTCTTGGTGTTAGGAGCAATGCCAGCCATTTTTATATCCTACTGTACATCAAAGGAATTTTTACTTCTGTTCTTTGCTGAGTGTTGATTTTGGGTTTACTGTGCATTGGCCTAACTTAACCTCGGGCTAAATTATTCTCTAATACTTGAGCTTTTTTAGCGTTACATTATCTTGGCATTACAACTCTATTATCTCTCATCATCAGTGTCAAACTACTATTACCTGTTGACAGCAATTTGCTGATAAATTACCTTTTCTCATTTCTAGCCTCTATTGCCCAGATAAAAAAATCCCTCTGCTATTCATATAGTCAGAGGGCAGTGATATGGTGTGAGGAGCAAACTAATTGTTTACTTGATATTTAGATTATCATCCGATTGTGACAACTCTATCACAATCAGATGAAGCTCATGCGATCGCTACTGATACCATTTCACGTTAATCATGATACACATGAATCATATAGAGACGTTGCAATGCAACGTCTCTACTGTTTCACACACATTTAAAGGATAGGGAAGAGGGGATAGGGGATAGGGAACAGGGAACAGGGAACAGGGAACAGGGAAAGGGGAAATAAACCACCCATAAGGAATGAGGTTTCAACATACCTGGCGATACAAGGATTTTGTCACCCACAAGGGGCGAGATTTTGAACCTTTAGTATCACCTATCACCTATCACCTATCACCTATCACCTATCACTTATCACCTATCACCTATTCCCTTTTCAAAAATTCGCTAAAATCCCAAATTTTAGGGCTTTCTTTGCCAATAATTAATGGTAGTTTGCCATTCCATTTTTCTATTGCTTGTTTTTGTAGTAGTTGTGTTGTTAAGCCGTCACGTAACAGCCTGTAAGCTTCCGCTTCACCTCTGGCAATATTCACTTTAGCTTCAGCGTCTTTGGCTGCTTTTAGCGCTACAAATTCGGCGCGTTTTGCTTCTTGTTCGGCTACTTGCTTGGCTTCGACAGCTTCACCAAATCTTTCGGAAAAGTGAACATGAACTAAAGAAATATCATCAACAGTAATGTGATAATTAGCAAGTCTTGTAGTTAATGCTATATCTACTCCTGCCTTAACTTCTCCTCTTTTAGTAATAATTTCTTCGGCAGTATATTGAGCCATAACAGCTTTGAGTACTTCTTCTATTGCTGGGTTAATGATTTTGTTAATGATGTTTTGTAAATCTCCTATTTGTTGAAAAATTAGATTAACTGCTTCAGGGTTAATACGCCAATTTAAAGCTACATCAGTGAAGACATCTTGTAAATCTTTAGAAGAAGCTTCCGCAGAAATTTCTTGTTTTTGGACTCGGACGCTTAATTTTTCTACTGTATTGACTACTGGGATCATCATGTGCAAGCCTTCTCCTAGTATTTGGTCTTGCACTTTGCCAAACTCCATTAATACACCGCGTTCTCCGGCATTGACAATAACAAACGGTGTGAGAAATATGGTAATTAAACATAAAAGTGCAGTTAGTTTACCAGCACTATTGAGAGCTTTATTTTTAGTCATTGCTAGGTCAAAATTGGGAATGGGGCATTGTGCATGGGGGCAATTAAATTTTGGATGTTGATTTCCATCACCAATTCTTGCTCCTTGCCTGTTTTTTCCCTACTCCCAAATCTTTACTTACTTTCCGTAGTAAACTCTAGCATTACCGAATCCCATATTTCGCAGATACTTGTTCCATTGTTCTGCTTCGTTTCTTTGCAAGAAGGGGCCTACGGCTACGTGTGGCCCTAGTGGTTGTCTTCTTTCTGAAACTAAACCATACTGTCCTACAGTTAGTCTAATTCGGTCAGCGATTGAGGGTAACTCTTGTGATTTGGCGGGGATGGAGACGTAATATCTGGGTTTTTGATTGCTATAATTGCCTCCGCCTGGAGAATTGGGTATTTCCCCGCCATCACCAAAGCTGAGAACTCTTCCACCATAAATTCCAGATAATTCTAGTTCTCTGACTCGCTGTTGGGCATTTGATTGTCGATTAAAGACTCCCGCTTGAATGACGGAACGTCCGTTGTATTGGCGGATGTAAGCACTGGGTTCAATGCGTTTTACTTGTCGTAGAGTGTTGTTATTAGCACTGTCAACGTAGACTACATAACGTTGAAAGTTTTGGCTATATTGGTTTTGGGCTGGTTGATAGTAATTCTGATCATATTGATTTTGATTGAATTCCACCCCTTGTGTGGGTACATTAGGTGGTGGTGGGAGGTTCTCAAATACCGCTTGAGTTAGTAAGACTCCATGATTTTGTTTGGTTTGTGCTTGTGCTGGACTGCTGTGAGCAATTAATCCTAACCAACCACCTAACAATATGGTTATGATAGGCAAGGCAATAGGTTTACTGATTATTTGATTGGACATAGTAATAGCAAAGTTTATGGACGATCGCCTGAATGAGTAACTATATAGTGTTAGCTTAAGGTAAGTATGTGCAAGTGGCAACGGACACATCTAAAAAACCTGCGATCGCCAAAGGTAAGGCGCAGCCCATCGCTGCTACGAATTTCTGAGTTTGGCAACTAGAGTGCTTTGCTAGTAAGGCTTTGCCGATATATATGCTATAATTAAAAAGTTAGCTTGGGAAAAACTTTTTGCCAGCCATTGTCGTCAGTCAAGATTATTTAATAATTCCCTATTCTCCTACATAGAAGCTAAACGCAGCATCTTCTAGAGCAGCGAGTAGCCAAGCAAAGTTGATAATTATGAAAAAAGTTGTCGTTGGTCTTTCTGGTGGCGTTGATAGTTCCACAGCTGCCACTATTTTACATCATCAGGGCTATGAAGTAATTGGTTTAACCCTTTGGCTGATGAAAGGTAAAGGGCAGTGTTGCTCTGAAGGAATGATTGACGCGGCAGAACTTTGTGAGCAGTTAGGTATCCCTCATCAAGTTGTGGATATGCGGGATGTATTTCAAACCAATATTGTTGATTATTTGGTAACTGGTTATGGTGCAGGTATTACACCATTACCCTGTTCTCAGTGCAACAAAACGGTGAAGTTTGGGCCGATGGTAGAGTATGCGCGTGAACAGTTGGGATGCGATCGCATCGCCACAGGTCATTATGCCCGAATTAGCTACGACGACGCAACTGGGCGTTACCAATTGTTAAGAGCATTAGATCGCCATAAAGACCAATCATACTTCTTATATGATCTCTCCCAAGATTTATTAGCTGCATCCCTATTTCCTCTGGGGGAAATGGCAAAAACTGATACCCGCCGCATTGCGGCTGAATATGGCTTAAAAACTGCGGATAAGCCTGAAAGTCAAGATTTATGCTTAGTGGAAAGCAACGGTTCCATGCGGGCATTTTTAGACAAATATCTGACTCCCAAAACCGGCGATATTGTAGACACCACAGGCAAAGTTTTAGGACAACATGATGGTGTACATCATTACACCATTGGCCAGCGTAAAGGCTTGGGAATTGCTGCGGCTGAACCACTATATGTGATTGAATTAGATGCAGTTAATAACCGGGTAGTAGTAGGCGATCGCACTAAGGTAACTCAACCAGAATGTCTAGTAGATCGAGTAAACTGGGTGTCCATTGCTGCACCATCTGCACCCATCCGCGCTGAAGTGCAAATTCGCTATCGTGCCACCCCTGAACCCGTGACAGTGATTCCTCTGGAAGACTCCCGTGTGCGGATAGTCTTTGATGAACCTCAGTTCAGCATTACTCCTGGACAAGCGGCGGTGTGGTATGACGGTGATCAAGTTTTGGGTGGGGGAATTATTATTAATTCGTAATACTCGCCTGTGTAGAAGTCTACGAATTAATTGGTGGGCAATATCAGCTCTTACCAGCCAATGAGAAAAGGCATCATACCATACATCCTTTAGGTGTTGAGTTGGGTATGTGGCACGGAGAATACCAAAAAGCTATAGTTGTAATTAAAGTAAATATAAGCGTAGCCCCACCTCCCCTTTGGTTGCTAAACTAAACAATAACCCTTACATCCTGCAAAGGCGTTTTATGACCTCTGCAACCAATCCAGCCACCGAACTCACCCCATTTCCCGACCATACGCAGCTACCAGAGTCTGATGGTACTTTCGTGAAAAATTTCCAGGAACATCCCCAAAGCATCCTCATCACAGACTCCATTAAACCAATATTGCAAAAACGTCATCCTGATGGACAATATTGCATTGGTCAAGATTGTGGTATTTACTGGCGCTTGACTGACCCCCCAGAGAAAGGAGCAGCAGCACCGGATTGGTTCTATGTTGGAAATGTACCACCCTCGCTCGATGGACAAACACGCAGGTCTTATGTGTTGTGGCGCGAGTTTATTGCCCCGTTGATTGCGTTGGAATTTGTTTCTGGAGATGGTAGCGAGGAGCGAGACAAAACCCCTTGGAAAGGCAAGTTTTGGATTTATGAACAGGTAATTCGTCCTCCCTTCTATGGTATTTATGAAGTCAATAAAGCCAGTGTAGAAGTCTATGAATTAATTGGTGGAAAATATCAAATATTACCAGCCAATGAGAGGGGACATTACACCATAGATCCTTTAGGTGTGGAGTTAGGTATATGGCAGGACTCATACCAAAATATGCAATTACCTTGGTTGCGTTGGTGGGATTTGCAAGGTAATTTATTGTTGACTGGTGAGGAAAGAGCTGAACAAGAACATCAGAGAGCAGAGCAGGAACATCAGAGGGCAGAGCAAGAACATCAGAGGGCAGAGCAAGAACGTCAACGAGCTGATCGCTTAATTGCCCAATTGCGATCGCTCGGCGTTGAACCAGAAGCTTAGGTTTTTAGCTGATTTGTTTAATTTCTGCTTCGTTAGGTAATTTTATCCTAAAGGCGATCGCTCGTTGACGAATTTCCCACAAATCCTTGGCTCTTTGTCAGATAAACTTGGCAGAGTTATGAGTTATCGCTCTAACTCAAATCTAATTGTTCTCGCAAAGCTGCGGGTATATTCAAGGCTGTCTCTAAACCTCGCACATTCTCCCATTGCGGCTTTTCTCCCCAGGTCGTTTCCTCTAAGTTGGCTTCACTGACATCCATATCATCAAGCACAGCATAGCTCAGGTTAGCGCTGCTGAGATCAGCACCGTTGAGAATTGCACCACTGAGGTTACTACCACTGAGGTTAGCACTGTTGAGGTTAGCAAAGCTGAGGTCAGTTCCTAAGAGTACAGCATCAGTTAGGTCTGCACCTGTGAGGTCGGCTTCGTTAAGGATACCACCACTTAAATCAGCATCGTTGAGAATTACACCACTCAAGTCTACGCCACTTAAGTCTGCACCCAAGAACATGGCACAGTTGAGTTTAGCACGGTTGAGTTTAGCACCGTTGAGTTTGGCGTAACTGAGGTCGGCAGCAATGAGGATAGCATCACTCAAATTAGTACTGAAGAGAATCGTATCACTGAGGTTAGCACCGTTAAGTATTCCATGACTTAAATCTGCACCACTGAGGTCAGCACGGCAAAGATCAGCACGACTCAAGTCAACATGGGTGAGGATGGCATCACTGAGGTTAGTACCAAAAAGGATGGCATTGCTCAGATTAGCACGGCAGAGTTCAGCATCGCGGAGATTTGTCCCACTGAGGTTAGCATGAGATAATTCAGCAGCATTGAGGTGACAATTACTGAGATCAGCACGATTGAGATCAGTACGCTGAAGATTCGCACCCGTGAGGTTAGCACCTGTGAGATTAGCGCTACTGAAGTCTGCACCACTCAGGTTTGCCCCACTGAGATTAGTACTGCTGAGATTAGCATCAGCAAAGTTTGCGCCAGTGAGATTAGCGTTAGTAAAGTTTGTACCTGTGAGGTTAGCATCACCAAGGTACGCGCCACTCAGGTTAGCGCCGCTAAAGTTGACTCCCGTGAGGTTAGCATTACCCAAGTATGCACCTTGCAAGTTACTTCCTCGGAGAAACTCACCGACGATACTGCTAAAGTTGCCAATTTCAATAGCATCACTGTAGTTAATTACTCGCAGCAATTGGCAGGTGAAAAAGTTATCTGTATCGGCTGGGGTTGAAGGATAGAAGTTGATTTTGGGCTTGAGTTCGGCTTGTGCTTGGGCGTAGCGGTGTAACTCCAGGAGTAAAATTAAGACATTAAGCCCTGTGTAGATGTCTACCTGCCTTAGCCCGATCGCTCTGTCTGGATTTTGTGCTATTATTTCGATCAATTTTCTCTGCGGCAAATTATCACCTGGAGGCGCATCAATAAATTCTCCGCCACACCAACGTTGGTAAAAATTTTCTAGGCGTTGGAACAGTAAAATAGCTGGCCATTGCTCTTTAGCAATAAGTAAGTCCATGACTTGTGCGACTATTTCTATAGTCAATGCACCATTGCCTAGTAGATCATATATCTCTTCGTGGAGTTGGCGATCGCTCATCTCGAACTTGCCACCATCTCCTTGTTTTGTCCATTTTTGTAAGCTTTTTGGCAATTGTTGAGACAAAATATCTTTGTGTAAGTTAAGTTGAGAAAAATTTACATGATGATCTAGTTTTTGAATCTGTTGTCTTGGAGGTAAAAACTCTATGGACTCAACATACCTTGTTAAAGGTCTATTTTTTGACCTTGCACCTTTAACATAATTTTGCAAAAGTTGCCAAACTTGAGGTAATTGTGACATTGTTTTATCCGTTAAGACTAATTACCAGCTTTGCAAGATACATAGCCATCCGCATTGATTCCTAAAACAGGTAACAGGTAACAGGTAACAGGGAATAGGTAACAAGTAACAGGAAAAAAGCTTTTGACCATTGACTAATGACTATTGACTAATGACTAATGACCATTGACTACTTAGGTTGTTTTTGTGAGATCAAGAGTAAAGTATAAAATAAATCTTAGTAATTGGTGTAAAAATATCAACAACATCTAACATACAAAATAGGCTAAATTTTCATGTTAAACGGGAAATCTCTGCCAGAGAAGGGTTAAAGCAGAAGCAGTAGGGGTTATTTTCAGCACTAACCTAAGCGCTAAAAATTACCAAAGATGTTTTCCCTTAACATAACTAGTCTGCTAAGACCAAAATTCGGGTGTTTTTAGAGAAAAAAGCATTACTTTGAGCTATTTTGACTAAATTATTATAGTTAATTAGTAATCAGTGCTAGGAAAAATCCTTACTTTGTCAATCAGGGATAGCTATAGATGATGAACAGATTCGCGTTTTATATAATTTTGTTACAGGGTTTGTTTTTAGGAATTGCCAGTGTTAATGCTCAGTTAACGTCAAGTGATAATGTCAACAAAACTTGGCAAAATCATCAAAAAAAATATGTAGCTACCAATCAAAATCCTCACTTGTACAGTCTGAAGCAAAGCCAGTCACTTTTGTCTCTCTATCCCGCTACTCAACTACAGAAACCAGCACAAGTTTGGGTAATTGATCAAAATCACCAAGTTGAACAACAATCCTTTAATTGGGTAGTTAATGATACTAAAAAAGCAGGTCAGCAACCCATATTACAAGTTGCCAAACCAGCAGATAAGCCTGAGAAAAAGCCGGAAACAGATGCTAAACCAGATAAGAAGGACGAACTAGAATCATTTGATGAAGTAGTTAAAGATACCCAAAAGTCAGAGGGATTATTTACCTTATATCGCCATCCAGAAAAAAATAAGATATATCTAGAAATTAAACCAGAACAACTCAATAAAAATTATTTAGCCACGAGTACACTAGAATCCGGGGTTGGTGAACGAGGAATTTATAGTGGTTTACCTCTGCAAGATTTTTTATTTTATTTTCAACGGGTAAATAACAAAATATCGTTTGTAGTGCGTAACGTCAATTTTCGCACACGAGAAGGAGATCCACAAGCGCGATCGCTCGCCCGTTCTTTTAGCGATTCTGTTCTCTACACCATCGATATCAAAAGCATTCATCCCCAACGCAAAACTCTGCTGATTGACTTGGGTGATTTACTCCTCACCGACTTGGCAGGATTATCTTTAGTTACAGGTAAGGCTGCTAATACAGATCAATCTTATTTTGGGGAAGCGAAAACTTTTCCGCAAAATTTAGAAATTGAGTCAGTGATGAACTTTTCTAGCACTGATAGCACTTCAGAGAATGAAATGTTCCGTTTGATGTCTTTACCTGATAGTCGTGGCTACACCTTGCGAGTTCATTATAGTCTATCTCAATTACCAGATAATAACTATCATGCCCGTTTAGCCGATGAACGGGTGGGTTATTTCATTACTGCTTATCAAGATTTATCCAAGGATGATCCCAGCGATCCCTTTGTGCGCTACATTAATCGCTGGCACTTAGAAAAACAAGACCCCGACGCACCCATATCTCGTCCCAAAAAACCCATTGTCTTTTGGATTGATAATGCCGTACCACCACAGTATCGTGAGGCGATTAAAGAAGGGGTACTGATGTGGAACCAAGCCTTCTTAAAAGCTGGGTTTAAGGATGCCATTGAAGCTAGACAAATGCCCAACAATGCTACATGGGACCCAGCAGATATCCGTTACAATACAATTCGCTGGATTAACACAGTTGATGGTTATTTCGCTATGGGGCCATCCCGTGTGAATCCTTTAACTGGGGAAATTTTAGACGCAGATATTTTGGTAGATGCTAGCTTTGTGCGATTGCTGAAGAGTAGATATCGCAGTCTTGTTGATCCCAACCAAACAAAAACCCGAACTTCTTTATCAACATTAATGGGAAAAGGCTTACTTTGTGGTAATGGTTTAAAGGCGAAAGGAACAAATAACAATCAGCCACAACCAACAAGGACAAGTAACCCTTGGCGTGGGTTATCTAAACTAGCGAGTGAGTATGATTTGTGTTATGGGATGGAAGCGGCAAACCAATTTGCCTTTGGTGCGTTAACCATGTCAATGTTACAAGATACCACTCCCACTCAAGAACAATTACAACAATATATTCATGAATATTTACGTCTAATTATTGCTCACGAAGTCGGACATACCCTGGGTTTGCGACACAATTTTCGGGGTAGCACACTTTTACCACCAGAAGAAATGAATAACCAAGAAATTACCCGGAATAAAGGCTTGGTAACTTCGGTGATGGACTACATTCCGCCAAATATTGCCCCACCAGGAACAAAGCAGGGAGACTACTTCCCTAGTATGGTGGGGCCTTATGATGAGTGGGCAATTAAGTATGGTTATACCCAAACCCAAGCCAAAACTCCGATAGCAGAAAAGCCTATTTTACAAGCAATCGCTAATCAATCAGACCAACCAGAGTTAAGTTACTCCCCAGATGAGGATGTCTATGACCTTGATCCCACCGCCGATGCTTGGGACAATAGTAACAACGTGCTAGTTTATTCCCAATGGCAGTTAGATAATTCCCGGCTAATGTGGGAACGCCTTAACAAGCGTTTTCCGATGGATGGAGAAGGTTATAGTGATGTTAGCGATCGCTTTAGTTCGATTTTAGGTAACTACTTTCAGAATATTCTCTACACCACAAAATATATCGGTGGCCAGTCTTTTTATCGACTCCAACAGGGGGAAATGTCATCGAGTAAAATTGCCCGCCCCAATCGTCTACCATTTGAACCAGTACCCGTAGAAAAACAACGACAAGCCTTAAAAGCACTGCAAAAATATGTCTTTGCTGAAGATGCTTTGAATTTCTCCCCAGAACTTCTCAATAAACTAGCCCCTTCCCGATGGTATCATTGGGGCAGTTACCCGCAAATTGGTCGGCTAGATTATCCCATTCATGATTTGGTGTTATTGTTACAAGGCGCAGTATTACGAGAATTACTCTCAGGCGATCGCTTAACTCGTCTCAAGGATATTGAACTCAAAAGTCCGCCTGATAAGTCACTAACCTTACCTGAGCTTTTTGATACTTTGCAAACTGGTATTTGGACGGAAGTCTTAAAACCCAAAGGTGGAGGCATGAAAATCACCAGTCTGCGACGAGGCTTGCAGCGCGAATATGTGGATATGTTAATCGGGATGGTGTTACGTCGAGACTATGTCCCAGAAGATGCCCGTTCACTGGCCAGGTATAAACTAAAACAGTTAGATGAAAAAATTCAGCAGGTTAATACCAGCGATGAGTATACCAAAGCGCATCTATTAGAAACAAGCGATCGCATCGAGAAAGCCTTAAATGCGCCTTTACAGGGGAATTAATCATGTGTGAGGAATGGGTAATTGGTAATTGGTAATTGGTAATTGGTAATTGGTAATTGGGTGAGGGAGTGCTGAGTAGTGACTATTGACTATTGACCATTGACTATTGACCATTGACTATTGACTATTGACTATTGACCATTGACTATTGACTATTGACTATTGACCATTGACTATTGACCATTGACCATTGACCATTGACTATTGACTATTGACCATTGACCATTGACCATTGACCATTGACCATTGACTATTGACCAATTACCAAAGATAAATCCGGTGTCAGTCTGTGCAAAACTTGCTTAATTACCATCGCTGTCCAATCAACATCAGCTTGTGTGGTATCACGTCCTAATGTGAGGCGAATTCCTCCCAACGCGGCTTTGGCAGAATAACCCATTGCCAGAAGTATGGGACTGGGGCTAAGTTTACCACTATGGCAAGCAGCACCGGCACTAATCCCAATTCCAGCGAGGTTTAGCTGACGTACCAAAGTTTTACCACTGAGTTTATTACCATCAGCTTGTGCTAGGTAGAAACTGACATGATGAGGTAAACGGTGTTCTAAATCGCCAGTGGGGATTAAATCAGGAACATCAGCTAACTGGGCAAATAAGCGATCGCGTAGTTTAATTAAACGTGGTGTTTCTGTCGGTAATTCGGCTGCTGCTAATTCGGCGGCGACTCCAAAACCGGCAATTATCGGTACTGCTTGGGTTCCAGAACGCAGTCCCCTTTCTTGTCCACCACCACCCATCAAAGGCTTTAACTCGACACCAGGACGGATATAAAGCGCCCCTGCGCCTTGTGGCCCATATAATTTATGACTAGAAAGGCTGAGTAAGTCTACAGGTAATTGCTGCACATCAATAGGTAAACGTCCCACCGCTTGCACTGCATCAGTATGAAACAAAGCACCATGTTGTTGAGCTATTTTACCTAATTGGGCGATCGCTTGGACTGTCCCAATTTCACTTTGACCGTAAATAACAGAAACTAATACAGTATTATGTCGCAATGCAGCTGTTAAATCTGCCGGATTGACTCTACCTGCTTGATTTACCCCCAAGCGGGTGACTTCCCAACCCCATTTTTCTAGGAGATTAGCTGGTTCAGTCACGGCGGAATGTTCCACACTAGAGATAATTATGTGTTGGGGTACTGTTTGCATTCTCACCACCCCCATAATTGCTAGGTTGTCCGCTTCTGTACCACCAGAAGTGAAAATAATCGACTCTGGATTAACCGCATTAATTAATCCAGCAACTTGAATTCTGGCTTGTTCTAGTATAGTTGCTGCCCGTTGTCCCCACTCATGCAAACTGGCAGGGTTACCCCATTGTTGAGTGAGGACTGTTTGCATAGCGGCGATCGCTTCTGGGCGAGTAGGTGTAGTAGCGCTGTAATCTAAATATATCTGCATATTACTAAATAATTTATCCCCTGGAGATACACTGCACAAAGGCAACTGACTACTAACCACTGACAACCGACAAATTTGGGAATGATAAATATATTCACTTCCAATCTACTTCTAGCAGATTACCGTGCAAGTTTTTCCCATATTCCCGAATTTTTTGCTCTTATTTTTGATATTAGCGATCGCTGCTTGTCAAAAGGTTCAGTCTGACAATCAGCGTCCTGCACCTCTACCACAAGACCCATTTGTAAAAGTTTACTTTAATCATTCCCCATCCTCAGAATATCGAGAACTTTATCGTCAACAAACTCGACTGGGGGATAACTTAGAACAAGAAATTATTGATGTGATTTCTCAAGCTAAATCTAGCGTAGATATAGCCGTCCAAGAACTACGCTTACCCAAAATTGCCCAAGCTTTAAGAGACAAGCAAAAAGCTGGAGTCAAAGTAAGAGTTATTTTAGAAAATACCTATAGTCGTCCTTGGAGTAGCTTAACTGCCAATGAAGTCAAAAAATTAACTCCCAGAGAAAAACAACGATATCAAGAATTTTTTAAATTCATGGACATGAATCGAGATCATCAACTCAGTCCAGAAGAAATCCAGCAAACAGATGCACTAATCATTCTGCAAAATGCCAAAATCCCTTGGATAGATGATCAAGCTGATGGTTCCGCCGGTAGTCAATTGATGCACCACAAATTTGTAGTTGTAGACAATCGTTTCGTCATTATCACATCGGCAAACTTGACACTTAGCGACACCTCTGGCGACTTTACTAATGCTACTAGTTTAGGCAATGCCAACAACCTCCTACAAATTGATAGTCCAGAAGTTGCTACTTTATTCACAGAAGAATTTAATATCATGTGGGGTGATGGGATGGGAGGAAAAACAGACAGTAAATTTGGCGTGAATAAACCAATACGTCCTCCCCAAACAATTATTTTAGGTAACAACAAAATTACTATACATTTCTCACCCACCCCTACCACCCAACCTTGGAGTAACACCAGCAATGGCTTAATTGGTGAAACCTTAAATTCAGCCAGCCAATCTGTCGATATGGCCTTATTCGTTTTTTCCGAACAGCGTCTGGCTAATATTCTAGAACAACGTCATCAACAAAATGTCAAAATTCGGGCTTTAATTGATAGACAGTTCGCATATCGTTCCTATAGCGAAGCCTTAGATATGATGGGAATTGATCTTAGTAATAAATGCCAAAATGAACTGGATAATCAGCCTTGGAAAAATCCCCTCACTACAGTAGGCGTACCAACATTACCCCAAGGCGATTTACTTCATCACAAATTTGCGATTATCGACAATCAAAGAGTCATTACTGGTTCACATAATTGGTCTGATGCTGCTAATCATGGCAATGATGAAACACTGATAGTCATTGATAATCCTACCATTGCTGCTCATTATGAACGGGAATTCACAAGTCTTTATACTCATGGTCAAATTGGTATCCCAGCAAAAGTGCAAAATAAAGTTAAACAAGCCAAAACTCAATGTCCACAAATTAAAACTCCCACCTCTAGCAACAATCAATTAATCCAAGTAGTCAATATCAACACAGCTAATGCGACAGAATTAGCCACATTACCTGGTGTTGGAGAAAAGCTAGCTCAAAAAATTATTACAGCCCGTCAACAGCGTAAATTTACATCATTACCAGATTTAGAACAAGTCCCTGGCATTAGTAACAAAATGATCATTAAATGGCAAGACAGAATAAAGTATTAATTCACATTTCTACTGTTGACTGAAGATTAAAAACCCGGTTTGAAATAAGCCAACAATAAAACCTAAAACACCACCTAAAGTGACGATCGCCTGCAATTCGTTCTTGACAATTCCCTCAATTGCTGCTTCTAAATCAGCCGGGGAAGTTGACTTAACACGATCAACAATCACTTGATCAATTGATAAAATAGGTATGGCTTGGGCAACGATCGCTTCTAAATCTTTTTCTAAATATCGTTCCAAAATTAGTGCTAATTCTTGACTGACAACTTCTAAAGAAGTCATCACCACAGGTGAATTGCTGAGACGATTTAGCAGCAACCCAGCGATGTTTTCCCAATCTACAGACTCTGTTAATCCTTGGAGTAAATCACTACCGCTAGTTTGAATGTATTGACGGACACTTTCTCGTGCAGTTTTGCGGAGTTGACGCACTGTACCGATAGGCAGATTTTGCAGAGTTAAATTTTGCAAGATTTTTTTGATGCGATCGCGCAATTGCAAATCTTTAATTAATTCTTTTAAGCGATCGTTTGTGGCTTCTTTTTCATCTAAGCAAAACGTTCTTAGTCTTGTCAAAGTATTGCGTAATCCAAAGAGATTGGCAACTACCCAATAAGTCCCACTAGTTTTTTCCCGAAAGCTTTCATCAATAATTTGAATTGTGCGATCAGTTAAAAAATCTATGATTGCCTGTCGTAAAACATCCGGCGGCAAAACTATTTCTAATAACCAATCGGCTAATCTAGTTGATTGCTCTTCACTCAGTTGTAACTCTAGTAATACTTGATCAAAAATTTGGTTGATTTGTGCTTCTAAAAAATCTTCTCTTCTGGCTAAAACTTTTAATAGACGTGGCAAAGATTCTCCTAACAAATCACGGAGAATACCAGCGACAATTTTGGCACTTTTCTGATTTGTATCGGTTTTAATTTGGTCTATGGCCATTTGTAACAACCACAGAATTGCCGACTGTACTCGTTCTGTTTGCAATAAACGTCGTGCCAGTTTTTGCAATTCATCGGGTGTTAGTAACGACCCCATAATTGTATCGGAAATATTCTTAGCCAAACGCTCCTGGTTGCGCGGGATCAATCCAGGTGTAAACGGCACTCTTCGTCCACTAATATAGATTGCTTTGTAGGGACGAAATAACATTTTTATGGCTACATCATTTGTGAAATAGCCAATAATTCCACCCAATACCGGGGGAGATACATACAACCAAAGATGAGACCAATCCACAGTTTTTTGGATTAGGAATGGGGAACGTGTAACGGGTGATAGGTAATAGGCAATTTGAACTTTTCCAATTACCAAATACCAATCACCTATTTACTAACTACTAATATTCCCATCATACCGTTCGCAATGGGGTAGTGGGTAACTGAAACAAAACCAACTTGTTGGGCTAACACTACTTGCTCTTTTCCTATGGGAAAGCGATCTAAGCTGGGGCTGATGTAAGCGTATTCTTCCTTGACACCGAGATTTTCCGCCATTGGTACAACTACACTATCTAAATACCACTGTTGAAAAGCCCGTAATTGTTGATGATGGGGGCGATGGAAGTCTAATATGGCTGCTTTTGCACCAGGCTTGAGGACACGGTGTAATTCCTGGAGGCTACGAGAAATATCTGTGACATTTCTTAACCCATAGCCCATTGTCGCCGCATCAAATTGATCATCGGCAAAAGGCAAACTTAAGACATCAGCTTCTATCCAAGCAATATGAGGTTGGGGGTAAGTACTCTGGGAACGTTCTTTGGCTGTTGCTAGCAGATTAGGTGAGAAATCCACACCGTATACTTTACCTGCTGTACCGATACGCCGTGCCAAACGTAAAGCTAAATCTCCACTCCCACAACATAAATCTAAGCAAGTATCCCCTGGTTTAGCCCCACTCCATTTAATCGCCATTTCTTTCCATATGCGATGTTGTCCCAGACTTAACCAATCATTCAATTGGTCATACACAGGAGCAATACGGTCAAAAATGCTACGGATTTCGTTGGTCATTAGTTACTTAGTCAATGGTGGTCAACAGTTAACCTGAAGCTTTGCCTGATGGAAAAACTTTTAGTTAAACTTTATGGGCAGGAAATTATATAGCCAATGAGGATATCAATTATTGTATGCTACCAGGGTAATGGTTAGGTATTGGTTTTTTACGTAATGGGGTGGGAGTTGTTGTGTGGACAGAAGGGCAAAATGACGTGATTCGGATCATCTCATATCTTGCACCAAGCGACTGGAAGTCGCGGCTACACAGGCAAAACCCGCCTTCGCGGGTTAAAAACTTTGATTTTCCGTTAGTCCGCGCAGGCGGTGAGACCAGTCCTTTAGCCGCGTCTCCCGCCGTAGGGAACTGGCGTTAGCGTAGCGGTAGCGAGCTTGCGAGCGTCACCCGTTAGCGTAGCGGTAGCGAGCTTGCGAGCGTCAGGGACTTTGTTTGTATAGCCGCGATTTCTAATCGCTAGGGATAGGTGCAAGATGTGAGTCATTTCAGCACGAAGGGCAAATCGATATGAACGACAAAGATTTGAGCAATACCTCTCGTACTAATTGGGCAGCACTTGAGGCAATGGAAGATGAAGGGATTGATTACTCCGATATTCCACCGTTAACGGAAGAGTTCTTTGAGAAGACTACTTTGAGGATTCCTGCATCTCAAGCACAACGATTAGTCCAGATTGAGCCAGATATTCTGGAGTGGTTTCAATCTCAAGATGGAGAATACAAAGCTTTAATCAACCTAGTTTTACGGCATTACATAGAAAGTGTAGGACTTAGGCCATGATACGAAAATCTAGTGTTGTCCTAAAGGGTATAAGCGTATAGGGGTGGGAGCAAGTTGCCCTGATTCCCCAATTTGTTGGTAGCAACTGGCGTGTTTGAGGGTGTAAGTGAGTAAATGCCCTACACCTCCATACCTTTACACTCTTACACCAGTCTCAACAGCTACCCTTTATGCCTAAGTTCTAGACTACTCACTAAACTTTTACTTCATGGCAGCGACTACTAGTCAGAGCGATCGCTACTAATTGAGCAGATAATTGAATCAGGCTTAATTCATCTTCTCTTAAAGAGCCTGGTTGTTGCCACTGGAGAGACAAAACACCTAACAGATCATCACGGTAGGTAATGGGGATGACTAAATGAGCTTGGATACCGCTATCTTGATAATGAGTGATATCAGCGAGTTTAGCATCTTTCGTAGTGTTGATGGAAACTTGCATTTTGCCTGTAGCGATCGCCTCATTAGTCAAAGGATCTTGTTCTAGCCAATTGGCTACATTGCCTTCACTACTATAAAACCCTTGAGTCGGACTGAGTTTAGTACCTGTAACTAGCTGTAAAATACAAGTGTCAGCCGCAAAACTTTCACTAAATGCAGTCGCAATGGGTGTGAGGATTGATTCTAAACTCTGCGATGCTTGAGTCACCTGTACTAAAACAGTCAACAGTGACATTTGCGCGTTAGCACGACGTAATTCTTCTGTCCGTTGCTTGAGTATATCATAGGTTTCAGCTGCCCTCTGGACAACAGCTTTGAGTTCACCAGGGTCCCAAGGCTTAGTAATATATTTATAAACTTGCCCAGCGTTAATTGCTTCTACCAAATCTTCAATATCAGTAAAACCGGTGAGAATTATCCTCACTGTATCGGGAAACTGTGGTACAGTCTTGCTGAGAAACTCAGTTCCTTTCATTTCTGGCATTCGCTGGTCGGAAATGATCACAGCTACTTCTCCCTCGGCTGCCAAAATTTCTAAAGCATTGACTCCACTATCAGCTTTGAGGACATGAAAATCTCGGCGAAAAGTCCGGTAAAGCAAATCTAAATTATCTCGTTCATCATCGACAACCAAAATTTTCAGCTTTTTCGTTCTTTCTAAAGTTGTGACTTGACGGTTACTTGTTTGCGTTTCGGTCATGGAATCAACCATAATCCAATACCTGTAAATATTTTCTATACTGTTATATTCCATACAAGCTTAGTAGATCATTGTCATTAAGCCTTGCGGGAATTTGCGGATATGATTTTTAATACTTGGATAAGTATATTTATAGCTCAAAAATTTTTCTAGTGATAGCCTCTAGAGATAGTTGACGATTAAAGACTACAATAAGATTTACTGATGCAGTATAGATTACCCTCTTTCGGTACAAAGAAATTTTTCACAGTAGCCACAAAGAGCAAAATTTTGAATTTTCAACTTGAAATTCCTTATGACTGACTTACCACCCAACACGCCTAATCCAGAGAATACTGCTAATGATGTTGTCCAAGAGTTGCTGCGAAAATTAAGGCAAAAACAAGGTACTTGGGTGGAATGGGGAAATGCGATCGCTTCTCTACAAAAAGCTGGTTACAAACCCCAAGATATTTTTGAAGAAACGGGATTTGAACCAATTCAACAAAATCAGGTGATTGTTGGCGCTCAAGTCTATAACTCCATAGAAACAGCCAAAGCCTCAGCAGCCACACTAGCGCATTACACTACACGGGGTAGTGATGTCTTATATGAATTACGTTTGCTCACCCAAGCCGAACGAGCTGAGGCGGCTGAGTTAACGTTTACGCATAAACTAGATGCAGATGAAGCCAGGGAAATAGCTAAAGCCATCAAAGACTTCTCTCGTTTCCGCCAGCTACCAGAAGGATTTTCCCACCATGCAGGGGATGCAGTAGCTTATCAAGCTTGGAAGTTAGCACGACAAAACAACGATTTGCAAGAGCGATCGCGTCTAATTGCGAAAGGGTTACGCTTTGCACACACGCAAACAGCTAGGAAACAAATCGAACAATTGCTGACAGATTTTAGCGTCGTTCCCCAACGCCCAGCCCCGATTCCCCCGTTTTTCCGCCTAGATTCAGAAGAAGAACTCCCCCGGATTATCCCTGTTGTTGGTAAGTTACCTTTGACACCACAAACATTAAAAGCTGTTCCTCTTGTAGAAGAAATAGAACCATTTCGAGTCGTTAAATTTGCCGGAGAACAAGCTTGGGTGGCGTTACCCGGTTGGCAAACCCTATTAGGTGCAGAAGATCCCGTAGCAATTATAGCGACAAGCGATCGCTTTCCCAACCCAACTCAAATCCAGACCGGGCCTGTAATTGTCGTTGTAGATCGTTCTCATCGCCAATGGAATGACTTGAGCTACTTTGTCGTCGATAATGCTGGTGAACTAGATTTTCAATGGTTTGCCACAGAAACAGAACTAACCATACTAGGAAAAGTCATCGTCATCGTCCGCCCTCGCAAAATTCTCGATGAAGAAGTCACAAAAGATTCCTGGCAAATCGATGAATAATCAAGAGTAATCAGTAGTGAATGCTGACAAAACTTATCGAATTTCATCCTTGCAAAACTTCAGCAACAGTTAACTGAAGATTAGCAAATAGAGGGGAAGAGATCGCACTTTCTCTCTGATAAACTCGCTCATCGTAGAATCCCTCTACCCATTCCAAAACCGTCACCTTTTGGGCAATCGGATCGACAATCCAATACTCAACAATTCCCCGTGCTGCATACTCAGAACGCTTGTAACGATAATCCCGATTTTCTTGATTTGGACTCACCCTTACGGGTTCGTCAGTTGCTTCAACGCGGGGAACCCGCGCAACGCACTGACTCACGACCTCAACTACCAACAACGGTGGCGGCATATCCATCAAAATCAGAGAGCGTGTAGCACCTTGCATTATTTTGGCTAACTCCTCAGAATACACCACCAAATCAGGCACACGTACCCCCACCTGTCGGCTATGTACAGCTACCTCTGCCTTCATCCGCAATCGATAAGATGGAATTCCCAATTGCAAAAAACAAGTAACTAAAAACATCGCTATCCGTTGATTAGTATCACTTTCTGAAGGCACGGGTATTAGTTCTCCATTTTCTAATTCATATAAAGTATCCGTCCCATCGTCATAATCAAGGAATTCTTTAAAGGTCATCTTTTTAGTAGCTGAAACTGTCATTGCTGTTTATCCCATAGACCGCTTGTATTAACTATTTTAACAATGCGTCTAATGTCTCCATTCCTTACTAAATCTACACTTCCAACCTTGCCAAATCGGTTTTATTAATACATTCGCATATGTTATGCCAATTTATGACTAATGACTAATGACCATTGACCATTGACCATTGACTATATCATCACTTCATGCAGTGCCAACAACAATTCATTGACAGTGTAGGGTTTGGCTAGAAAGGAGTTAGCGCCGGTGTGGACGATTTCGTTGAGCTTATTTTTAGAGATTAGTCCACTGGTGGCGATGATTTTGACTTGGGGATTAATTTTTTTCAGGGTGCGTATGGTGGTTAATCCGTCGAGAACTGGTAGCATGATATTCATGAGTACAGCGCTGATTTTATCTGCGTGTTTAGCGTAGGTAGCGATCGCTTCCACTCCATCACTGGCAATTAAGGTTTTATATTGGTGACTTTCCAAAGATATTTTGGTAATCTCTTGAATTGAAGGTTCATCATCAACAATCAAGATTAATTCTCCATGACCTGTAGGTGGGACAAAACTATCTGTACTGAGTGTTTCCATCCCTCCCACAGCTGGTAAGTAAATTTTAAAAGTAGTTCCCCGACCTGCTTCACTATGTACATTCACGAATCCACCATGACTTTTAACAATCCCTAAAACAGTGGACAGTCCTAAACCTGTACCTTGTCCTACTGCTTTGGTGGTGAAAAATGGCTCAAAAATCCTATCTAAATTGGCTTCAGAAATTCCCACTCCTGTATCAGTAACTGCAATTACTATGTAAGGGCCTGCTTGGGCTTCCAAATTCATCCGCGCGTAGTTTTCATCAATTAAGAGATTTTCCGCAGTAACTGACAATTTACCACCTTTGGGCATAGCATCACGAGCATTCACACAGAGATTCATTAGTACCTGATGGAGTTGAGTACTATCTCCAGAAACCATCCACAAATTGTTGGGTAAATCGGTATAAACTTCAATAGATTTGGGAAATGTTTCTTTTAAGATTTTGATGACTTCGACAATTAAATGTTTGATTTGCAACGTGATGCGTTTGCCGTCTACGCCTCTAGCAAATGACAGAACTTGCTGCACTAAATCTGCACCTCGTTTAGCGTTGATTTCTAAAATTTCTAATAAATGTTGAGTTCGTTCATCAGCATCGGGAAATTTTAGTGGTAATAGTTGCGCTCCTGCTAAAATTGGAGTGAGGATATTGTTGAGGTCGTGAGCAATACCACTGGCTAAAGTACCAATACTTTCTAAGCGTTGCGTCCGAAATAATTGCGCTTCTAAATGTTTTTTCTGAGTAATGTCTGTGTCTACCGAAAGAATAGATTTCGGTTTTCCCTGTTCATCACAGACTAAACTCCAGCGACTAGTAACTAAGATATCTTTCCCAGCTTTGGTAATTTTGCTCAGTTCTCCTTGCCAATTACCTTGAGAGATGACTTGTAATAGTGCTGCTTCCACTTCAGCAGAGGGTTTACCAAACAACAATTCGCTGGCATCCTTACCTATAGCTTCTTTTGCTAGCCAGCCATAGAGATTTTCTGCACCTTTGTTCCAAAACAGAATTTTATTTGCTAAATCGCGGACAAAAATAGCATCTGTGGTAATGTCTAATAATGCTGCTTGTTCGCGGATGATTGCTTCTGCTGCTTGGCGTTCTTTGAGAGCAGCTTGCCGTTCACTAATGTCAATGCTAGCGCAAGTTATACCGATAATTTCTTGAGATTCATTCTGTAATGGCTCGATAGTTAAATCATAATATCGAATGCCTTGAGGAGTCCTGATTGCTACTTCTTCACGACTACCTATACCTGTAGTTAATACATGATATTTGATTGCCGTTAGACGTTGGGCATCTTCATCGGGCATAATTTCTAAGTCTTGTTTGCCCAACATATCCTCTACTGTCCACCCAGCAATGGGATTATAAACCCAGGTATAACGTAAGTCTCGATTTTGATTAAAGACAAAAATCGGGGAGTTTTTCAGCGCCACTCGAAATCGTTCCTCACTTTGGCGGAGTGCATCTTCTATACGTTGGCGTTCCATAGCATAACGCATAGACCGTATCAGTAAGTCGCCACTGACTTGTCCTTTGACTAGATAATCTTGCGCTCCCTCCTGCATAGCCCGTAGTGCTAAATTTTGATCATCTATACCTGTGAGAACAATGATAGGAATTATCTTAGCTTGGGTGTTAGCTCTGACAAATGTTTCTATACCTTGACTATCAGGTAGTGATAAGTCTAAAAGCATGACATCAAAGCCTAGCCTAGCCTCGCCATCACTCATGTTAGCTAAAATGTTGAGTGCTGCTGACAATTCGTCAACTGGTTTTAGCTCTACTTTGACGGTGTTTACTTCTTTGATTAACTCTTGAATCAAGAAGACATCCCCAGGATTATCTTCTACTAATAAGACTCTAATAATTTCATCTGCCATTGCCCTCACTCCGGTGGCAGTTTGACGATCGCAAACCAAAAGTTTTCTATCGATTGTACAATTTTAACGAACTGGTCAAAATCAACAGGCTTAGTTATGTAACAATTAGCTGCTAAGTTATAAGCCCTAAGAATATCTTCTTCCGCTTGAGAAGTTGTTAAGACAACTACAGGGATGCGTTTGAGATAATCATCGGTTTTAATTTCTGCGAGTACTTCCCTCCCATCCTTGCGGGGAAGATTCAAGTCTAGCAGTATTATGTCGGGATGAGGAACACTGACATATTTTTCCTGTTTTCGCAAAAATGCCATTGCCTCTACACCATCTTCAACAACATTGAGGTTGACTGAGATTTTGCTATCTTCTAAGGCAATACGTGTAAGTTGAGCATCCCCTGGATTATCTTCTACTAACAAAACCTCAATTGGCATAATTGCTTTTGACATATTAAATAGTGGGACATGATTAAATTTATGGGTAAGAGTCAATGGTCAATGGTCAATGGTCATTAGTCAATAGTCAGAGGCAATAGGCAATAGGCAATAGGCAATAGGCAAGAGTCATGATTTATTCATTTTGAATTTTGAATTTTGAATTGGTATCACTCACCACTCCCTACTGTCTATCTCCTAGTTCTGGAATAGTGAAATAGAAAGTCGAGCCTTGACCCGGTGCTGATTCAACCCAGATATTACCACCGTGGCGTTCGACAATTTTCTTACAAATTGCCAAACCAATACCAGTACCAGGATACTTGCTTCTTCCGTGCAAGCGTTGAAAAATCACGAAAATACGTTCAGTATATTGGGTTTCGATGCCGATGCCATTATCACGAACGGAGAATAACCATTGGGGTTGGGGGGATGGGGAGAGGGGGGAGTGGGGGAGTGGGGGATGGGGAGATGGGGGGAATTAATTAAGTAATTTTCTCCTTGTCCCCTTCTTTCATTTTGAATTTTGAATTTTGTTAGCGCAGCGTTAGCGAGTCCGCGAGCGTCATTTTGAATTGATTTGTCCCCTTTTCCCTCACTTGTACCTATCTTTACTACTCCAATGTGAATTTGAGGGGAAATTTCTTGGCGGAATTTAATTGCGTTGGCGATGAGGTTTTGTAAAACTTGAGTCAGTTGGGTCGGATCTGCCATGATGGTCGGCAAGGGGTCATGGGTGATGACTGTACCAGATTCGGCAATGGCGATCTTGAGATTAGCGATCGCTCGTTCTAAAATTACACTACAATCAACACAGACAAATGGTTGTCCACGGGTTGTGACTCGTGAATAATTTAACAAGTCGTTGATTAAGGTCTGCATCCGCAGTGCGCCTTCTACAGCATAGGTGATAAACTGTTCGGCGTTGCTGTCTAGTTGATGTTTGTATCTGCGTTCTAGCAATTGAAGATAACTAGTCACCATTCGTAGTGGTTCTTGTAAGTCATGGGAAGCTACATAGGCAAAATTTTCTAATTCATTGTTGGAACGTTCTAATTCTTGGCTTTGACGAGTTTGTTGTTCTAATAACTGGGCTTGGTATAAAGCAATTCCCATTTGGTTGGCTAACTGTTGTAATAATTCCAACTCAGATTTGTTCCAATCACGAGGGTTAGCACACTGATGGGCAATTAGTAAACCCCAAATTCCTTCTCGATTGAGGATTGGTACTACTAAGTTAGCTTGGACACCAAATTGTTGGAGAAATTGCCGATGACAGTCTTGAATATTCGCCTTGGCAATGTCTGCAATTGCACTGACTCTGCCTTGACGATATTGTTCTACGTAGTCCTGTTGAAAGCATGGATCAACAATGATTTTACCTAAAACTACTGGCCAGCCAGGAAGGACAGCTTCTTGTACTACCGTCCCTGAACCATCAGCCCAAATACGAAATATTAAAACTCGGTCTGCTTGCAGGAGTTTTTGCACTTCCTGGACTGAGGTTTGCAGAATTTCTTCAATTTCTAGTGTTTCTCGAATTTTCAGGGTGATTTCTGCAAATAATTGCGATCGCAAATTCTGTATTTTTAATGCTGCTTCTGCTTGTTTGCGTTCGCTAATGTCTTGAAAATATACAGATAACCCGTCTTTTCCGGGATAAGCATGAACTGCAAACCATTTTTGAAGCGGTGGGTAAAATTCTTCAAATTCTACGCTGATTTGTTGGGCGATCGCTCTATGATACTCTAGATAAAATCTTGTTTCGCTTAACTCTGGAAACACTTGCCAAATATTTTGATTGATTAGCTCATCATGGGTTTTCTTTAATAGCTGTAGTGTTTGACTATTAATGTAGGTAAATTGCCACTGTTGATCGAGAGCAAAAAACGCACTTGTGATACTTTCCAAAATATTGGTAATGCGGTTTCTGGCTGTTTCCGATTCTAGCCGTGCGGCTTGTTCGTAACTGATGAGAGTTTCGGTCATTTGTGCCACATCAGCTACATTGCGTCTCAGTTCCAGTTGACTAACTACTAGACGGCTTAAGGCTATGAGCGCATCAGTTTGCTGTTGAGTGAGTTGCTTAGGTACATTGTCAATCACACATAATGTCCCTAATATCTGCCCTTGAGGTGTAATTAGTGGCACACCAGCATAAAACCTAACATAAGGATAGGAGATGACTGCTGGGTTAGTAGCTAGGCGATCGTCTGCTAGAGTGTCAGGGATGACAACAATATCTTGTTTCTCTTGGCAAAGATAAGATAAACCTATATCTCTGGGCATTTCCTCAACATCAATCCCCACCTTAGCTTTAAACCACTGCCGATTTTCATCAATAAAATTGACCAGCGCTATGGGTGTATTGCATACAAAAGCCGCTAACTGAGCCAGATTGTCATAAACTTCTTCCGGTTCAGTATCCAGTATTTGATATTGACGCAGAGCCGCAAGTCTTGCCTGTTCATCATGGTTTGTATTGATTTCCATACCTCCAGCTTGCTCTGGGATTGTGTATATTTTTGTTAAAAAATGATGTGAAATTTTAAGTCAAACTCTTTTTTAAAAACAAAAATTTGAACTTATTCATAGTGTAAACAAATTTATGAGCTATTAGTTGACTTATTGCACAAATTAAGGAGACAAAGCCAGTTGATCAGAGACTGGAAGACAATGTAGGATTGGAGATTGGAGATTGCGGGTTGGGAGAGTTATGGATAAGGAACAGTTTAAGGAGAGAACCCAATCTTTTGCTCTTCAGATAATTAATTTAGTTGAAGCTTTACCAAAAGAGCCAACAACCTCACAAATCATAGGCAAACAATTACTCCGTTCAGGAATGTCAGTAGGAGCCAATTATCGGGCAGCTTTTCGTGCCAAATCAACGGCTGAACTCATCACCAAGCACAATATTACATTAGAGGAAGCGATAAATCGGTGTACTGGATGGAACTGATTGTAAAAAGTTAGCGCTATGTATGTCCCTAGTTTATAGGTATTACATTGTTAGGCATGGCGAAGAAATCAGGTTTTTATTCCGGTTTCACAACGTTGCTAATTTTCGATAAATATTAAATGCACTCACAATTATAGTCATGCATATTGAAAAGCTGCACATTCAGAATTTTAGAGGATTGAAGGAAATTGTCTTGAACTTTCCTCCCAGCAAAAAATCGGTATTGATTGGTATAAACGGTGCAGGCAAGTCGTCTATTTTAGATTGTATGGCGATAATGTTATCTCAATTTGTAGCTATACTCCGTAATAGTAAAAAATCAGAAGTGAGGTTCACGGAAAATGATATAAATATTAATTCTAATTCTACTGATAATACTATAACAATTTTAGTAGGACAAGGAGAAAAGTTATCTTGGAAGATGCTGCAAGAACGTGTATATACACAAAATAAAAGTAACTATGATGAGATTACTCATTATATTAAACGCTTACAATATAATTTAAAATATCATCCTGATTTCAATTTACCAGTAATGGTTTATTATCAAACCCATAGAATGGTTTTAAAAAATCCCTACACTTTTAAAAGTAAGGGCAGCCAGAAAACTAAGAAAGAACTGTATCATCAATTGTATGCTTACGAAAAAGCTTTTTCTACAGGGGTGAATGACTTCCAGGATTTTTTTGATTGGTTTAAAGAAGAGGAAGATTATGAAAATGAAATTAGATTAAGAGATAGTCATAATTACAGAAACCCCAAATTAGAGATTATCAGAAGAGCTATTATAAATTTCTTAGAGAGATTCTCTAACAGTAATTTTTCGGATTTACGAGTAGTAAGGTCAACAACAGAACGAGATTTTTATTCTGATAAAGTTCCCATTCAACCTTCATTGATTATTACAAAAAATCGCCAAGATTTAAGGTTAGAGCAACTATCTGATGGTGAAAAGATGTTATTAATGATAGTCACCGACTTAGCAAGGCGATTGGCGATCGCTAACCCAAGTTCTAATGATGCGTTATCAGGAGAAGGAATAGTTTTAATTGATGAAATAGACTTGCATTTACATCCCCAGTGGCAAAGAACTGTAATTCGCAGTTTGACACAAACATTTCCTAATTGTCAATTTATTGTGACTACTCATTCGCCGCAGGTATTGAGTGGAGTCAGAAGAGAAAATGTATTTATTTTGGAAAATTCTCAGTTAGTGGAGAATACACCCTATACCTATGGCAAAGATAGTAACTCTATTTTATATGAATTAATGAATGTAAAAGAAAGACCAAATGAAGTACAACAGCAGATAAATCACTGTTTTCAATTAATAGATGATGGAGATTTAGAAGCAGCGAAGTCGGCTTTAAATGAATTATCTAATTTACTTGGTGAGAATGATTCAGAAGTGGTTCGTGCTAATACACTTATTGGTTTTTTGGAAGATTAGATAATTACAAATATGAAGCGTATTATCAAGGGTAGGGAACCTCAATCATTACTTGAGCATCGCCTCAAATCTTTTGCTAATTATGATAATTATTCTGAAAAAGATGAATTACGGGAATCTTTACTAACCGAGCAAGGACATATTTGCTGCTATTGTATGCAACGTATTATTGCTGACAAAATGAAAATTGAACATTGGCGATCGCAAGATGAATATAAAGAACTTCAGTTAGATTATAATAACTTGCTTGGTGCTTGTGAAGGTGGTCAAGGTTCGCCAAGTCACTTGCAACATTGTGATACAAAGAAGGGTAATATAGAAATTACTATTAATCCTCTTGATAATCATAGAAATTGTGAAGATTTAATTAGATATCTTGGGAATGGAGAAATTGCTTCTGATGATATAGCTGTAAATAATGAGTTAAATCAAGTTTTAAACCTTAATATGCAAACTTTGGTTAACAATAGGAAAGAAGTTTTAGAACTTGTACTTAAACAGCTAAAAAGTCAACATCCCAAGGGAGATTGGACAGAAGCAATTTTAAATAAAAAAATTCAACGGTGGAGTAATAAACAAAATGACGGTCAATATAAACCTTATTGTCAAATAGTTATTTATCATTTAAGAAAGAAATTATATAGTATAAGTCGGCGGAAGCAAAATAACCATTATTAGTAGCCCAAAAGCTTAAAATCAAGATTTTTCACATGGACTTACCCTGAGAAATTACTGTACTAAGCTTTAAGCAAAAGTGGAGCAAGAGAAACTTTCAAGCTTGTAGGCTTGATACCTTGCAAAGCAATTAAATTTAAAATATCAGTATGAAGTTGCATCGTTAGCCAAAACGGTTGCTCCAATTATGACAACTGACAAGCGAAGCCAAATAAAAAACCTCTGGTATAGTTCTACCAGAGGTAATAAAAAGCTAGTCTTTAGCTCATAATTGACTCAAAGCAGTTTTTTCGTGATAACTCTTAACCCACATTCGCTAAGAGTAACTCGCGTGTTTCTGACTTACGTATCTGCACTTGACCATCATCGTTGACATCCACAATGGCTGTGTCACCATCGAGAATTTCACCAGAGAGTAAGGCTTCTGCTAGAGAATCTTCTAACAAGCGCATAATTGCTCGGCGTAATGGTCTAGCACCGTAGCTGGGGTTGTAACCTTCCCTAACTACCAAGTCTTTGAAGGCTTCGGTGACTTCTAAAGTTATACCCTTCTCAGTCAGGCGGCTAGCAACATCACGGAGCATAATATCCGCAATGACTTTGACTTCATCTTTAGATAGTTGAGTGAAGACGATAATTTCATCCACCCGGTTGAGAAACTCAGGTCGGAAGTAATTTTTCATTTCTTCATTGACTAAGTTACGGATGCGGTTGTAGCTAGCTTCAGCTTGATTGTCAAATTCAAAGCCTAAGCTACCGCCACCTTTTTCAATCACTTTAGAACCAATATTGGAAGTTAAGATAATCAAGGTATTCTTGAAGTCTACTTTCCGACCTTTGGCATCGGTGAGATGACCATCGTCTAAGATTTGCAGCAGCATATTGAATACATCTGGGTGCGCTTTTTCGATTTCGTCGAACAGCACCACTGTGTATGGTTTGCGCCGCACAGCTTCCGTAAGTTGTCCGCCTTCGTCGTAACCGACATAACCAGGAGGTGAACCGATGAGCTTGGATACAGTGTGGCTTTCCATGTACTCAGACATATCTAGCCGAATCATCGCTTCTTCTGCACCGAAGAAATAAGCTGCTAGTGCTTTTGCTAGTTCAGTTTTGCCGACTCCCGTGGGGCCGGAGAAGATAAAGCTAGCAATGGGACGATGAGGACTCTTTAAGCCGACTCTAGCACGACGGATGGCGCGAGAAACAGAGGTGACTGCTTGTGCTTGACCAATTAACCTTTGGTGTAAGGTGTCTTCTAGGTGTAGGAGTAGCTCAGATTCAGACTCAGTGAGTTTGTTGACTGGTACGCCTGTCCAGGAAGCGACGATTTGGGCAATGTCTTCTTCATCAACAACGGGTTTAGCGGTTGGAGATGCGGCGGCTGCTTGTAGTTCAGTTTCTAGGGCAATTTCTTGATCTCGCAGTTCTGTTGCTTTATCAAAGTTCTGGAGTCTCACCGCATCGTTTTTAGCTTTGATAACTTCTGCGAGTTTGCGCTTGAGTTCTTTATCGGCAGAAATTTGGGAGTTTCGCAGACGCACACGAGAGCCAGCTTCATCAATTAAGTCTATGGCTTTGTCGGGCAGGAAGCGATCGCTAATATATCTATCCGATAACTGGGCAGCTGCAACTACTGCTGCATCAGAAATCTCAACGCGATGATGCTGCTCATAGGCTCCCCGCAAACCGTAGAGAATCTCTATTGTTTCGTCTACTGTGGGTTCCCCGACCATAATAGGTTGGAAACGACGCTCTAGGGCAGCATCACGCTCGATATGTTGACGATATTCGTCTAATGTGGTAGCACCGATACACTGCAATTCACCTCTGGCTAAGGCTGGCTTGAGGATATTGGCAGCGTCTAAACCGCCTTCTGTACCACCTGCACCAACTAGGGTGTGAATTTCATCTATCACCAGGATGATATTTCCAGCCGTGCGGACTTCATCGATGATTTTTTTGATGCGTTCCTCAAAGTCACCCCGGAAGCGGGTTCCTGCTACCAGTAAACCCATGTCGAGACTAATGACTTGCTTGTCTTGCAAAACATCCGGCACATCTTGATTGATGATACGTTGAGCTAGACCTTCAGCGATCGCTGTTTTACCTACCCCTGGTTCACCAATTAACACGGGGTTATTCTTCGTGCGGCGACCGAGAATCTGGACTGCTCGCTCAATTTCTTTTTGCCGACCAACTACGGGGTCGAGTCTACCTTCTTGTGCTAATTTAGTTAGGTTTCTACCAAACTCTTCTGTCGTTGGTGCTTGGGTACGTCGAGAACTACCACCACCTACTAGCACAGTTGGATCTTCGCCTAAACGACGAACAACAGAATTACGAACAGTTTTCAGGTCAACACCGAGGTTTTGCAGTACTTTAGCGGCAACACCTTCGCCAGCCTCAGTTAAACCTAAGAGTAAATGTTCTGTATTGATATAGTTATGACCTAAACTATGAGCTTCTCTAAACGATTGCTCGAAGAGGCTTTTCACCTTGGGGGTAAAGGGAATTTCTGGTGGCACAAACCCAGACCCCCTACCGATGATTTTTTCGACCTCTCGACGGGCATCTTTGAGAGTCACACCCAACTCTGTCAGCACTTTGGCAGCAACCCCAGTTCCTTCTCCCATCAAGCCCAGGAGAATTTGTTCTGTTCCTACGAAGTTGTGTCCCAGGCGACGTGCTTCCTCCTGAGCGAGCATAATGACTTTGATGGCTTCGGAAGTGAAGTGTTCAAACATAGCGGGTTCTTGCTCCCTTGCTGCTTGGACTGTGGGTGAGATAAAGTTCACCCGTTTCTTAAACTTTTTTGTACTTTCTTAAAGACAATGTATCTTTACTTATGATGAAGTGACAGTGGTGAGAGCCGTATTGGCTCAGGTGTAGTTGCCGTCATGATTAAATTATGGCGCGATCGCCACACTCTGACCTCTAGACTCCGAAGGAATTTTTATCCTACTGTAGGTATAAATCATGGCCGAATCACACGGAAGTAAAGATCAACAGCACCCCCAATACAACCGCGATCGCTCCTTTGTTAATATTCTACTCACTCAAACGGCAACAGATCAAAATTTAGCTGAATTAGCTAGATTGCGAATTCGTTATCAAGGCTTCCCCGGCGCGAGGGACATTCAACAAGACTTAGATAAAGTTTTGCAACAATGGGGGTTAACCGAATCTCAACTGTTCGAGAAAACCCGCCAACTACATCAAGTCGGTGGCATTTATAAGAGTCGGGGGAAAAGAGAGGAGCAAGATTGGAATTAGGAATTAGGCAAATAGGCAATAGGCAATAGGCAAATTATTTCAGGAATCAAATCGGATTCCCATAGGACTCATATTTGATTTTTGAATAAAACTCAGTACACCTTTATTCTTTCTTCCCAGTCCCCAGTCCCCAACCTCTACAAGTGATTTAGAAATCAAATCAGATTAATATATAGCTTTTCCCAGTTGAGTGAGGTAAATATTTTTACTCAACAGAGGCTACCCGCATTTCTCACAAGCAAGTAGGGGCGGGTTAACAGATATGTTGACATTATTCACTAGTATCTCACTTAACCTGCCCCTACGACCTCTAGACTAGACTGGTGTACTTCATCGGCATGAAAATCGCTATATATCTTCAAGTGAGAATTTTGTATTACTAACTTACTGTAGCAATTTTGTACGATTACTTCAGTTTGTATAAATAATTTTTGATTATTTTTTAAAAAAAGAAATTATATACTTGATCAAAGCCATAATTAGCACTAATAAATCGTCGAATTTCATGATTATTTTTTATCATGAAAAAATAATAGTAGCTGTTACTGTGTCTCAATTTGCGGTTGATGTTTAACCAGTTCTAATGATTATGACTGCATAAATTTAATTTAATCTGTGAGGCTAAATATCTCATGACTCTTAACCGTGAATATAACAGCAACAAGAAATCAGATGACATCAATGTAACACCAACATCGACTCGTAATACTGATATTTTTAGCGATCGCCTCAATTATCTCCACTCGATTTTCCCTGGCTTGTATCCTTTCAAATCAAGTACTGCCAGTAGTTCTACCGCCCAAACAGCGTATATTTCTGGAGACAAGAAAGATGTTGAGGGCAATGTAGCTAAAGATGCAGCAGGTAACAGCATTGGTAGTCAGGCGATTTCAGCCACATCGACACTACCAGACCTCACTGCACAGAATGCTTCAATTCCCACCACAGCAGCCGTTGGTAGCAGCATCCAAATCAACTATCAGGTGAAAAACTTAGGTAATGCGGCGGCTGGGTATAGTTACACCAACTTCTACTTATCCTCAGATTTAACCATTGATAGTAGTGATGTATCTTTAGGTTATGACTACGTAAGTGGTATTGCCGCAGGTGCATATAGCCAAGAATCATCCACACTTACCATTGATAGTACCGTTAAGGCTGGTAGTTATTATCTGATTTACCATGTTGATGGCGATGATTATGTCAGTGAAAGTAACGAAAATAACAATGCCTTTGGTAATGCTATTACTATTACTCAGCCTGATTTAACAGCACAGAATGCTTCAATTCCCACTACAGCAGCCGTTGGTAGCAGCATTCAAATCAACTATCAGGTAAAAAATCTCGGTAATGGGTCAGCTGGTTTAACTTTTACCGACTTCTACTTATCCTCGGATTTAACCATTGATAGTAATGATGTGTATTTAGGCTATGACAGTGTAAATAGCCTTGCCGCAGGTGCATATAGCCAAGAATCATCTACACTTACCATCAATAGCAGCATCAACACTGGTAATTACTACTTGATTTACTATGTTGATGGCGATGGATTGGTAAATGAAAGTAACGAAAATAACAATGCCTTTGGTAATGCCATTACTATTACCTCAGCTGGTAAACCAGACTTATTGATTCAAAATGCCACATCTCCGACATCAGCATCAGTAGGTAGCACCCTGAATATTAGTTATCAGGTGAAAAACCAAGGTGTTGGTAGTGCCGTTGCCAGTACAACTAAATTTTATTTATCCAAAGATAATCTGTACAGCACAGATGATGTGTTGTTAGGGTCTGACTCAGTAAATAGTATTGCCGCAGGTGCGTATAGTTCTGAGACATCGGCTTTGATTGTGGCTAATAGTATTGCTGCTGGGAATTACTATTTGCTATTCCAAGCTGATGGGAATAATAATCTTGCCGAAACTAGTGAGACTAACAACTTAGTTGCTAAGGCAATTACTATCAACAAAGCTGATTTGATAATTCAAAATGCCACCTCTCCGACATCAGCATCAGTAGGTAGCACCCTGAATATTAGTTATCAGGTGAAAAACCAAGGTGTTGGTAGTGCCATTGCCAGCACGACTAAGTTTTATTTATCCAAAGATAATCTGTACAGCACAGATGATGTGTTGCTCGGCTCTGACTCAGTAAACAGTATTGCCGCAGGTGCATATAGTTCCGAGACATCGGCTTTGATTATTGCTAATAGTATTGCATCTGGGAATTACTATTTGCTATTCCAAGCTGATGGGAATAATAATCTTGCCGAAACTAGTGAGACTAACAACTTAGTTGCTAAGGCAATTACTATCAACAAAGCTGATTTGATAATTCAAAATGCCACCTCTCCCGCTTCCACATCAGTGGGTAGCACTATCAATATTAGCTATCAAGTGAAAAACCAAGGTGTTGGTAGTGCAGTTGCCAGTACGACTAAGTTTTATTTATCCAAAGATAATCTGTACAGCACAGATGATGTGTTGTTAGGTTCGGACTCAGTAAATAGTATTGCTGCAAATGCGTATAGTTCCGAGACATCGGCTTTGATTGTTGCTAATAGCATTGCTGCCGGGAATTACTATTTGCTATTCCAAGCTGATGGTAATAGCAACGTTGCCGAAACTAGTGAGACTAATAATTTAGTTGCTAAGGCAATTACTATCAATGGGCCTAAACCAGACCTGATCATTCAAAATATATCGGTTCCCAGTTTGATTGACCCCGGTAATAGTGGAGTAATCACTTTCAATTATCAATTGGCAAATATAGGTACTGCCAGCGCTGCTACAAGTACAACGAAATTTTATTTGTCGAAGGATGCTAGTTTGAGTAGTGATGATACACTGTTGGGTTACGATCAAAACTACTTCTACTCTGGATTGAGTCCTAATACTTATAGCGCTGAGTCTTACATTGCCATCATCAACAGTAACACCTTCTCTGGCAATTACTACCTACTATTTCAAGCGGATGCCAATGGTGTCATCAGCGAAAGCAACGAAAGCAATAACATTGCTAGCAAAGCAATTACTATTGCTGTACCAGACCTTGTAATCCAAAATGCTGTCGCGCCTGCTAGTGCTAACATTGGTACAAATATCCAACTTAGTTATCAGCTAAAAAATCAAGGTAATGGCACTGCTAGTTATAACACCACATACTTTTATCTTTCCCAAGATAACAGCCTCAGCAGTGATGATATTAATTTAGGTTCCAGTTTAATTAGTACTATTGCACCTGCTGGTGTTAGTTCTCAGTCTGCATCTGTATATCTTTCTAGTACCACGGCTCTTGGTAATTACTTCTTACTATATAGGGCAGATGGGAATAATTCATTGTTGGAAAGCAATGAAAATAATAATGTCGTTGCCAAAGCAATTACAATTACCGCACCAGATTTAGTAATCACAAGTACAACAGTTCCCACTAGCGTGGCTATTGGAACTACACTTACATTCACCTATGAGGTGAAAAACCAAGGTAATGGCAATGCCGATGCTAGTAAAACAGAGTTTTCTCTTTCTAGAGATACGAGTATAGGCAATGACGATGATGTGTCTATAGGTTACAGTACCACCGCTACTCCTATCTTGTTACCATCGGGGGTATTTACACAGACGATATCTTGGACTGTTGACCCTACCATTGCCGCAGGTAAGTACTATTTAATGTTCAAAGCTGACGGCTCAGGAGATGTTGCAGAAAGCAATGAAAATAATAACTCAGTCTACAATACAGTACCAATTACCGTCACGCCGATCAATGGTGGTGGGTTTAACTCTACCACCGGCTATGGCTTGATTAATGCCGCCGCCGCCGTAGCAAAAGCCTTGGGGCAATCTACCTTTGCAGATGTACCTAACTTGGGTGGTGATGATTGGGCAGCAGATATGGTAAAAGCTCCGGAAGTGTGGGCGAAGGGATATACTGGTCAGGGTGTGATTGTAGCCGTGATCGACAGTGGCGTAGACTATACTCATCCAGACTTGAGTGCTAATGCCTGGAAGAATACCAAAGAAATTGCTGGTAACGGTAAGGATGATGACGGTAATGGCTATATAGATGATGTCTACGGGTGGAACTTTGTCAGCAACAATAATACTCCATTAGATGATAATCATCATGGTACTCATGTTGCTGGGACGATCGCCGCAGTGAAAAATAGCTTTGGTGTGACGGGAATCGCCTATAATGCCAAGATTATGGCAGTAAAAGTCCTAGATAGTGATGGAAATGGTAATAGTGGTGCGATCGCTAATGGTATTCGTTATGCAGTGAATAATGGCGCACGTGTGATTAATCTTAGCTTAGGCGGCTCTGCCAGTACTGATGAACAATCAGCTATTCAATATGCTGCTAGCAAAGGTGCGATCGTTGTTATAGCAGCAGGTAATGATGGTGGGGCTGATCCATTATATCCTGCCCGTTATGCTAATCAATGGGGACTAGCCGTTGGCGCAGTCTTCTATAACAGAACATTAACTGACTTCTCCAATCGTCCAGGCACAACACCACTAGCCTATGTTACCGCACCGGGCGCATACTTCACAGGGGACGACGATTTGGGAATTGGCATATATTCCACACTTCCCGGAGGTCAATACGGTTTTTTACGGGGAACATCGATGGCGGCTCCTCAAGTTTCTGGAGTCATAGCTTTGATGCTGAGTGCTAAGAACACCCTAACTGATGCTCAAGTCCGTCAGATTGTGACATCTACTTCTGGCAATGCGGCTTAGTATCAAGGTTGGGTTTTAGCTTGCTTCCCGTTCGCGGTAGCGTCTCCGACAGGAGAAGGGTACGAAGAACAGAGACGTTGCAATGTAACGTCTCTACATCATGTATGTGTATCATGATTAAGGTGAAATGGTATTACGCAGTGTCACCGAATTTTCTGGCTTTTTTGTCAATAATCAATGGTGAAATAGTGCGTTCCTGAGCCAATTGACCACCCTCAGAAGGGTTTATTGGTTGAGTGCGTAAGTCCTATCTTTATGTGAGCTTTTTTTAATGTCGGCATATTTATGAGTTGTATCTGGTGCTTGAAATACAAATATGTGTCTATATGAAAAGCTTAACAGCGTAATTTAACGTACTATTCAGTATAAGCCAAGATATAATAATGCTTTTTATTTAAGTATTATTAATTAGATAAAATCAGCAAAACATATTTAACACAAATATTACAGTAGCCCGGAGATATCATTGGTATCATAACAACAATCATATATAAGCAAATCTATCGATGAATCCAGGTTTGTCAGTTACCAAACTTAACAAACTAGTTTCTTTAGAAACATTAGCCTTAATTGCGATCGCTATCGCAGTTATATTACGTATCATCAATCTAGGTGGCAGAGAATTTTGGTATGACGAAGTACTATCATTGCTTCTAGCAGCAGGACAAAAAACTGCCTATCAAACTCCTACAGATGTGCCAGTAGCTCTAGCACAATATACGTCTTTATTAAGCTTGCCTGTAGAATCAGGTTTGGGTGGATTTATTGCCACCGTCAAAAACTTCCTGCTGAGTTTGCTGGGGGGAGAACCACACCCACCATTGTTTTTTCTCAGTCAACATTTGTGGTTACGCCTTTTTGGTAGTAGTGAAGCCGCAATGCGAAGTTTGAATGCACTATTTAGCATTGGTGCGATCGCTAGTGCCTACAGTTTAGGTAAAGTTATCTTAGGACATCGTGGTGGATTGCTGCTGGCAGCGTTACTGGCTGTTAATCCCTTTTACCTATTCCATTCTCTGAATGTGCGGATGTATGGTTCTTTGGTATTGTGGACAATTCTTAGCGCTACAGCACTTCTACACCTGATTGATACGCACCAGACAAGAAAAATCCCGCAAAATCGTCGTCAGCAATTGCTGTGGAACATCTTGTTAATAGGTTCGGTGGCGGCTGGGTTTTTAACCTTTTATCTTTACTTGTATTGGGTAATCACATTAGCCGCTTTAGTACTTTACCTCGACCGACGGCATTGGTGGCAACATGGTTTGCGCTTGGCTAGTGGAATTATGCTGACTGTTCCCTGGGTAGTCTGGGGTGCAATTAAGCAAATCCGCAATGCAGACTTAAAGCGGTTTGGTGCTATTAAAGATAGTGGTTCTCAATTTTTGGCTCATTTGCAAGATGCTGCTCAAACTCTCGGCACTAACTTAATTTTGGGAGACTGGGTTACTAGTTTACCAAGTATCAGTGTAATTGTTGTGGGTTGTTTGGCGATCGCTCTCATTCTTACTTGCATCATTCAGCTTTGGCAGCAGGATGAGCAGAAAAACTTAGGTATCGCCGTCATACTAGGAATTCTGCCACTATTACTCGCCTTAGTTCTAGATATTGCCACCAAGAAATCTACTTTAAACTTCGGTTGGGGAAGAACAATGATTATGATTCTTCCTGGCTGTTTACTGCTAATAACTTTGTGGCTAGAAACAGCACTTTCTCGACAATGGCGTATACCTGTAGCTTCTGCTTTACTGCTGTTGTATCTCACCATCGGGATGAGTGATTTTAGTCTAAGGCAACGTTCTGTTTTTCATGCAGTTAACGATTTAGTATCCCAACAGGCTAATCAACCGACATTAATTGCCATGAATTCTAAAGCTTGGGGTCATGTGATGCGACTAGCATATTACATTTCTCCCAAAACTCCAGTGATGCTATTAGCTGAACATCCGATTGATTTAGCAACATCACTAGAAAAAGTTTTAGAAAATAAAACTCAGCCATATTCCCGTATTCTGTGGTTAGATAGTGCTAATCCTGTGTGGTCAAGATTAAAGACACCAGCCGATGTAGAACGAGAACAGCAGAAAACTCAACAAACTTTATCACAGCAATTTCAACTCCAACAAACCCAAACTCTCACAGGTACGATGAACCTGGATAACTTTACTGTGAAACTTTACACCCGTTCCCCTGCCAAATAGCTAAGTTTCTAGTGAAAAATTTTCCAGAATAATTAACCACAAAGACACAAAGTCACAGAGAAGAAATAACTCCAGCTACTTTTCTACCTGCCAAAGACCAACAGAAAGAGATTTAAGCTGATATTTATTTAGTGCCTTGATTAAATTCTCAGAAGGATCAAGTAAAAATACATCAAAGCCAGAGGGAATTTCTAAAATATCTTTACTACTAACAGCCGGAGGAATAGTACGACAAGTATGACAATATGGTTTTAACTGCAACTGCAAATCTGATTTAACTTGATGGCTAAAACCTAAAATTCTCCCCATACTACCATCACTAATTAAGAGTGGTTTATGAGCTTGGTTAATAAATTTAGCTGCCTGCAAATTCGTATCACTATGGCTTTTAGTCCACCAAGAATCTGCTTGAGAAATCAGTGTCCCAGAAAAAATTGACCCAGAAAACAGCACACACATAACTATTCTCCAAAGTTTTGGGTGCTTAGAGATAGTAGAAACCCGATTAGCTAAAAGATAAGCCACAGATATCTGAATACCCAAGTAGCTGGGGATGAAATAACGAGGAATAATTGACCTAGTTCCCTCATTGAGCAAATCTTTCAACATGATAGGGAGTGAATTAACCAAGATTAATGTCAACAGAAATAACCAACTGCTTTTAGAGGAATGGCGATAGAGAAAATAAATAGCATATCCTACTAAGCATATAAGTAACCCGACTAAGCCGATTTGAATTAAATAAGTGAACTTATTTTCAAACCCAAAATTGATCACAGCTTTTTCTTGATTGCTATCCACAAAAATTCGACTGAGGTTAAATGCCCAAGTTTTTACTAAAGCAACTCTAGGCATATTACCTTGGCCACCAACAATTTTGTTGATGTGATTTAAGTTACCCACAATCACTAATAACCAAGGGAAAAAAGCCATCAAACCTGCTAACGATGCTAAGAAAAAGGCCATCAATTTTTGACTCAAGCGCCACTTTTCTATAGTAATTACGTAAATTGCTGATGCTAAAATCACAGTTGCTGAAGAAGGAAAAGCATAAAGATTTAGGGCAACAGTCGCTGCATATATTACCCACTGAAGTCTAGTATTTAAGCGCATTGCCCTGAGAAGTGAAGCACTCGACAGCAAAATTGTCACTATCCATAAACTATACTCTCTGGCTTCTTGCGCATACAGTAAATGGAATGGTGATATTGCTAATAAGCCTACTGCTATCCATGCTGTTAAAGTGTTACCAAATAATTCTAAGCACAGCCAATAAACAGCAGGTAAAGCTAATAAGCTAAGTACAGCAGATAACATTCGCATATTGAGTAATGAGTTACCCAACAACTGTACCCAAAACCGAGACAGCAAATAATACAGTGGTGGATGCTGGGGTTCTTCTAAAGATAAAGATTTAATTGTATCAATGGCAGTTTTTTCCTGATTTAGTCCTTGATATGGAGATAAGTCATTAATGCTAATTTGTGCAACACTAGCTACTTTTTCAACTAATTCATATTCTGTATAACCAGAGACACGTAATGCCGTAAAAGCTTCATCATCCCAATAAGATTTCTTATCAAGATTAATAAATCTGAAGGTTAATCCCATTGCTAAAATTATTATCAGTAAAGATACAAATATCCGAGATTTTTTCTGCATAAAATCTTACTTTATAAAATACAAAGCCAATTTGTATAAGAGAAATACAAAATTATTTTCAGCAAGCATTATTACATATCATCTTTCTCGGAAAATAAAGATCATATGAATTTTGCAGCAACAAAAATGAGGAAAATTTATTAATAAATGACTTGCCAAAATCAGAATTGATCAGACAACAATTTAAAAGTTTCGTCTATCCAAATTAACCACAAAACGTGACATCTCTATTTCCATAAAGATGTATTTTTAAATACTCTATTTCACAACTAGTAATTTAGCTTATGAATATCGACTCAACCAACGCACTCTTAAAAGTTCCTACTGGCGCACTACAAATTCCCGAATTTCCGCCTGCTGATGTAGGTATAAATCAGCGAGATATCTATCTTTCTTTAGTAATTCCTACTTATAAAGAGCGTGGTAATATTGCCAATGTTGTGAAAATTCTTAGTCAAATATTGGATGAATTTATACCCGGTGATTATGAATTAATCGTTGTGGATGATGATAGTCCAGATATGACTTGGGAACTAGCACAATCTCTCACTCAAGAATATCCCCAGTTGCAAGTAATGCGCCGGCAAGAAGAAAGAGGACTGTCTTCAGCCGTGATTCGTGGGTGGCAAGCTGCTAGGGGCAAGATTTTAGGGGTGATTGATGGCGATTTACAACACCCTCCAGAAGTTTTGACGCAACTGTTGACAGCTATCACCAATGGTGCAGATTTAGCAGTGGCCAGCCGTCATGTAGATGGTGGTGGTGTGAGTAGTTGGAGTGTGGTGAGGCGTTTCTTATCCCGTGGCGCGCAGGTATTGGGGTTGATGCTGTTACCGGGAGTGTTGGGTAGGGTTTCTGATCCCATGAGTGGCTATTTTATGGTGCATCGTGAGAGTGTTGCTGGTGCAACTCTCAATCCTGTGGGCTATAAGATTCTTTTAGAAGTGATTGGACGAGGCAATGTCAAGAGTATTGCTGAAGTTGGTTATGTATTTTGTGAACGCAAGGAAGGGGAAAGTAAAGTCACATGGAAGCAATATGTAGACTATATCCATCATTTAGTGCGGTTGCGTGTATCCACGGGTAAGATAGGGCGGGTGCGGCGAAAAATCAACTTCCCCCTAGATAGATTTTTGCGCTTCGCCTTAGTTGGGCTGAGTGGGGTATTTGTAGATATGACGATGTTGTATTTGTTAAGTGATCCGGCAACTTTGGCTTTACCTCTGACTCGCAGCAAAATCATCGCAGGTGAAATCGCTATTTTGAATAATTTCTTGTGGAATGATGCTTGGACTTTTGCTGATGTCTCCATGAGACAGCAAGAGTGGCATCAACGGTTAAAAAGATTTTTGAAGTTCAATATGGTTTGTCTGGCGGGGTTAGTATTGAATGTACTGGTGTTGAATTTGGTATTTAATTACCTGATTCCCAATCGCTACATTGCCAACCTGATAGCGATCGCCATTGCGACTATCTGGAATTTCTGGGTTAACCTAAAATTAAGCTGGCGTGTGACTGATGTCAAATAAGCGCACTTAAACAATCGAGTCGAGTCTAATATATACAAGTTGTCTCTAGATAACAGATGAACTTGTATAATTGGCACTCTACCATCCCGACTCGCTGGTTGCATCCCTTATTGTTACTGATATGGTTTAGCATTGGTATCAGCTTGCGTCTCCTCAATTTAACTGCCAAGCCACCTTGGACTGATGAATTTTCTACCTTGGTGTTCAGCTTGGGCAATAGTTTTTTATCAGTACCCTTAAATCAGGCGATCGCACCTGATATCCTATTACAACCACTACAACCACAACTAGGCGCGACTATTCAGGATGTGTGGACACACCTGAGTCATGAAAGTAACCATCCTCCGATTTATTTTGTTTTAACTCATTGGTGGATGCAGTTATTTCCCACACAACAAGGCCTAGTTTCATTATGGGGGGCGCGATCGCTTGCCGCAATTTTTGGTGCTGCATCTATCCCCGCAATTTATGGCTTAACTTGGATAGCTTTTCGTTCCCGCATAGCTAGTCAACTAGCCGCCGCCATGATGGCAGTATCACCCTATGCCATCTTTCTGGCACAAGAAGCACGCCATTACACCCTAGCAATTTTGTGGGTAATTGCTTCCCTCACTTGTTTAGTCATCACCACACGCCATATTCGCCACCGTACACAATTACCCATACCAATAGCAATTCTGTGGATAATCATTAACGCCTTGGGTATCGCCAGCCATTACTTTTTCGTTCTCACCCTACTGACAATAGCCCTAGTTTTAATCGTTACAGCCTGGCAACAAACCCAAGACAAAAAAATTTCTCCTCCCCACTCCCTTTTCTCTCCCCCTTGGCGACGCATTTACGCCGTTGCCCTTGGCACTTTTATTTCTGCGATAGTTTGGCTACCCATCTTTTTGCAAAATAGCTATGGGGATAAATTGACAGACTGGATACAACAACCCCGCCAAGGTTGGGCTTGGTTAAGTCCTCTGTTTCAAGCTTTTGGGGCTTGGGTGACAATGCTTTATCTGCTACCAGTGGAATCACCCCAGCTAGTGATTGTGATTGCTTCTGGGTTGGTAATGCTGATGTTTATCATTTGGGCAGCACCGATTTTAGTGAGAGGATTAAAAGCACTACTACAGCAAGCCGACACTCGCTTCACAACGCAGGTTTTAGCTGGTGTAGTTGTAGGAGCGATCGCCTTATTCTTTATTTTTACCTATTTTCTTGGTATAGACTTAACCAGAGGTGCGCGTTACAACTTTGTCTACTTTCCGGCTGTCATCGTCTTATTAGGCGCAAGTTTAGCTGTTTGTTGGCAGGAAATTGGTGGAAAAAAAGCCGTCACTATCATTTGGTTGATGGCATTTCTCAGTGCCATCACTGTGCTTTTCAATCTTGGTTATCAAAAATATTACCGTCCTGATTTGTTCATCCAGTTAATTAGAAAAACCTCCCAAGTACCAGTACTCATCGCCACTACCCAAATCACCCATGTGCAAATTGGGGAAATGATGGGTATAGCTAGAGAATGGCAATTACAAAATTTCAACTCACCCTCTCCCTTATTTCTCCTCGCCCATCAAGATAAAAACCTACAAACTGCCACCAATACCCTAGAAAATACATTAAAAACCTTGCCACGTCCATTTGACCTGTGGTTAGTCAACTTTCACGCACCCGTCGGCGAAAAAATAGCTGAGTGTATAGCTGATAACCAATCTTTACCCGCAGTCAATGGTTACGAGTACAAAATTTATCATTGTCAAAAATGAGGGTCAATGGTCAATGGTCAATAGTCAATAGTCAATGGTCAATGGTCATTACTCAGCACGGGAGCAACGCGATTTGGTGAGGTCGGATCAAAAATTAGCGATCGCTAATCAACATTAATTTAATGGAAGCTTTACCAGATAATTGGGCAGATATTCAACCTGATACTGTATATATTTCAATCAGTGGTCTGCTAGTTTCATTTGCCAGTGAACAAATAAAGTTGGGATTAAAATATGATCAAAAGGGGAAACATTTAAAAGCCATCGAGAAAGGGCAAGTCTCCCCTCGCGGGAATATTGGGTTGGTGGCTTCCCAAGAATCAGGCTATGATTTGAAATCTAAAGTCTTAGGTAAAGATGGCGACCGCCGATTTCATGCAAAATTCATTGATGGTATATTACACTTCCCTGGTTTGATAACAGAACATTAAACACACACAACTATGACAATGCTTGAATTGAAAAATCATCAAGTCTGGCGAGATTTAACGGAAATATTAGAAAATTTAGATGCTAATATTCTTGTTCAAGAACATCTTGCCCAATGTGATTATCAAGTGTGCGGTTACTGGGATGAACAAGATGAATATTATGAAACAATTACGTTGCCTCGTATTCTAGAAGCCGAATTAGTTAGCAGTTCTATTGGCGTTACTCACACTGAACGTTTTTTACAACTAAAGTTTTCACTCATAGCTGATGCTGTAGCTCATACAAAAACTGCAAGTAGTAAAGCTCAAAAACTTGGTGAATTGGTTCTTGTTTATAATGAAAATCTAGAATTTGTTGATGAAAATTGGCTTTTAGATGTCGATTCTCCAATGCTTGTGAAGTGAAGGATCTCATTTTAGGCAATTGAGCAGAAGTAAGAAACAACTAAGCAACGAATTTTCATGCCTAGCTCAACGCTGAATATATAAAGGTTTGAGTTCTGTACCTCACTATTGCTATAACTTGATTACTTACAAACAATTGCTGAAACTTTCATGTTTTTTGTATACCAAAGCCGATTTTTTGCCAGGGCATTATTGACAGTATTATTAACTATTGCCATCGTCATCATTTTCTCATTAGCAGATGTAGCGATCGCTCAAGAATTATCAACCCCAAAACAGCAAAATAATCCCACCATCATTGAAAATCAAAAACCCGGTACGACTGATTGGCAATTGACACAACCTGCTATCAGGCGAGAAATTGAAGGCTACGCTTCCTTAACTAGTGTCAATCGTGGAGACGAAATTAAGCTGTTTGTCAATACCAGAGAACCAAATTACACCATAGAAATCTTTCGGATGGGTTGGTATGGCGGTGCTGGTGGTAGACTCATGGCTGCGGCAATTAAGCGAGTGGGTACTAAGCAACCACCACCAATTATTGATCAAGCCACTGGTTTGATTGAGTGCAATTGGCGAGATCCTTACGTTCTCAAAATTCCAGACAATCCAAAAGACCTAACACAATGGGCTAGTGGTGTCTACCTAGCTAAACTCACTGCTGGCAAAAGTGGCAAACAAAGCTACATTATCTTTGTCGTTCGTGATGATAGTCGCCCATCTGATATCTTATTTCAATCCAGCGTGACGACCTATCAAGCCTACAATAACTGGGGGGGAATGTCTCTGTACCGTTGGAACAGTCGCGGTAAACAAGCAGCCAAAGTCTCCTTTAATCGTCCCTACGCAGCCAGTCCCAGTCTAGCCGCCGCCTATGGGATGGGAGCAGGAGAATTTCTGACCAATGCTCAACCCAAAAGGAGAACGTCTAACGCTGGGTGGGAATACAACATGGTCAGATGGCTAGAACGTTCCGGGTACGATGTTAGTTATATCACAGATATTGACACCCATAATAACCCTTTAGAACTGTACACGACAAAGCCCATACTTTGGTTACACAAAGTATTTCTCTCCGTTGGGCATGATGAATATTGGTCAGCCAAAATGCGGCAAAATGTCGAAACAGCTAGAGATTACGGTGTGAATCTGGGGTTTTTTTCGTCCAATACTTGCTATTGGCAAATTCGCTTTGAGCCTAGTTTTGTCACTAGGGAAATGAATCGGACAATTGTGGCTTATAAAGAGAATTTACTGCTAGATCCGTTTGCAAGAGACAAAGATCCCACAAATGATTTTCTCGTCACAACTCTGTGGCGTAACAAACCCGTAAATCGCCCAGAAGAAGCTTTAATTGGTGTGATGTACGAAACTTTTCAAGTCAACGCTGATATTGTCGTGAATGAAACAGCCCCCAGTTGGATTTTAGCTGGTACACAATTGCACTCAGATGATAGTAATACTGCTATCAAAACTAACAAAAAATTGCCTTTACGGGAAATGCGACTAACAGGACTGTTAGGATATGAAGTTGATCGGATGTTCCGTTACGCCCCAACTAATACAATTCGCATTGCCCACTCACCTTATCGATATAAAGGTGGTACAAGATATGCCGATATGACTGTTTACACTACAGAGTCTGGAGCAATGGTATTTGCGACTGGTTCAATGCAGTGGAATTGGGGACTAGATGATTATAATGCACCCACACTGCGCCCTTCCTTACTAAATCCTGATGCCCAAGCCATCACACATAACGTACTCAAGCAGATGATGAAAATTAAAAATTGAAGAGGTAGGGAGAGCTGAGTTAGCTATTCACTCAGCACTCAGCTCTAATCTATCCCTACACCCTTAATCATAATCTAAGCGATCGCCGCAGGGATTGCCTGCTTAACTGCTTGCTGCAATAATTCCGCTTTATCGGTACGTTCCCAGGGCAAATCTAGGTCATTCCGTCCAAAGTGACCATAAGCTGCAACGTCCTGATAAAAACGTCCGCCTCTTTCACTTGGTAAGTTGCGTAAATTAAAGCTATGAATAATCCCCGCCGGACGCAGTTCAAAGTTTTCTTTGACTAGTTCCAACAAGGTTGTATCATCGACTTTCCCTGTGCCAAAAGTATCGAGAAAAATGCTCACCGGTCGTGCTACACCAATGGCATAACTCAACTGCACTTCACATTTTGCTGCCAACCCGGCCGCCACAATATTTTTAGCCACATATCGGGCTGCATAAGCCGCAGAACGGTCTACCTTCGTGGGGTCTTTGCCTGAGAAAGCGCCACCACCATGTCGGGAATAACCACCATAGGTATCGACAATAATTTTCCGTCCAGTTAAGCCAGAGTCACCTTGGGGGCCGCCAATGACAAATTTACCCGTAGGGTTGACTAAAAAGCGTGTTTCTGAGTCTGGTTTGATGTCAATATCACCAAACACAGGTTCTACCACAGCCGTCCACAGGTCTTGTTTAATCTTGGCTTGCACTGCTGCTTCATCAGTAATGTCGCCAATGGTGGCTGTATGCTGGGTGGAAATGAGAATTGTATCAATTCCTACAGGAATGCCATCTTCATAGATGACAGTAACTTGAGTTTTCCCATCAGGACGGAGGTAAGACAACTCGCCAGTCTTACGCACTGCTGCAAGTCTCCGGGCAATGCGATGAGACAGACAAATTGGTAAAGGCATCTGTTCTGGTGTCTCATTACAAGCAAAACCAAACATGATTCCTTGGTCACCTGCACCAATTTTGTCAAAGAGTTCATCACTATCTTGCTCACGGGTTTCTTGAGCAGTATTAACACCTTGAGCAATATCTGGTGATTGTTCATCTAACGCGACAATAACGCTAGTGCTGTTAGCAGAAAAACCGTTATCGGCGTTAGTATAACCAATCTCGGCTATTTTCTGGCGAGCAACATTAGCATAATTGACATTAGCTTTAGTCGTAATTTCACCAGTAATTAACACCAAACCAGTGTTCACTACAACTTCTGCCGCAACTCGACTGGTCGGATCTTGTGTCAGTAACGTATCGAGAATCGTATCAGAAATCTGATCGCAGATTTTATCTGGATGGCCTTCGGTAACTGACTCGGAGGTAAATAAATAACGTTTAGACAAAGAGTATTCCTCCATTAAAGGTATTTTCACTGACTAAACGCCTAAACATTTAGTCTAGCTACTAATTACTGAAATCATAACAATCTTGGCACATTCAGCCGTTAGTGTGCCGTTTTTTTCAGTCCTATATAAGGAGAAATTAATTTACTAAAATTATCAATAATAATCAAAAGTCTGTGGGGAGTAATATGGCGTTTCGTGCTAAAGGCTAGGGGCTAAATGGGACAAAAAAAGGGGGACTCGAAAGTACCCCCACAAGTTTTGACACAAACACTGCTGTATTAAACCTGAACTGCCAGCTTTGCTTCCTTTGTGGTTAAGCGCTCATAGGTAGCACGCATTTTCAAACCTGTTAACACTTGGAATAAACCAGTTCCATTGTTAGAACCTGGATATTCACGGTGTTGGAGTAATAACTGAGTCATCTCGCCTTGGTACTTGGTGGATGTGTTGCTGAGATGGGTTTCGATGTAAATAACTTCTTCGAGGTTATCAAATTGACCATCTACCTCTAAAACAGACACATAGCGACCGTAGTAAACATCGGAACCGTAGTAAAGCTGCATACCTGGGTAAGAACAGGTAAGCTTACGTCCACAGGGAGTCCACTGGATTGTTGAACCTTCATCAAATAAATAGACGGGTTCAAAATCTTCTTTGCCTTCCCGTTGCAGCATCCGCACTCGCAGGACTTTGCGTTCTGTATCGTTTTTGATGAGGTTTGTGGGTAATACTTGCAAAACTACATCAGCGAATTCTCTTTGGGGTTCGATGTATTTTTGGAAGTCTGGTTTGCGAGAGTTGATAGCAGCGAGAACGTCTTCGTAGCGATGACCTCTTTCTGCCATGTCTCGCTGAATTTTCCAAGCAATTTTCACTTCATCGCTAATGTCAAAATAGACGCTGAAGTCGAGTAGCGATCGCACTCGTTCATCATATAGGGGATGTAGACCCTCTACCACTACAATGTGATTTGGCTCTACTATCTCAGGTGGATCAATTAAACCTGTTTCGTGGTTATAAATCGGCTTGTTAATTGCTTGACCTTCTTTGAGCGCTTTAATTTGCTCATACATCAGGTCAAAGTTATTGGCTCTGGGGTCTAGTGCAGTAATACCAGTTTCTTTACGTTGTTTCCGGTCTAAGCAATGGTAGTCATCTAAACAGATGACTGTCATGAACTCTTCCCCAAACAAATCGATCAAACGACGCAAAAACGTAGATTTACCGCACCCGGAGTCTCCGGCTACTCCTATTAGTACCACGCGATCTGGCTTAGTTGTCATAAATCTCCTCAAATACTAAATGTGTCAATCAATAATTTTTCACACAGCAGAATGTGAAGCCAGGAGTTTACCCCATTGGTTTGTCCTGCGTTCTTGCTACTCAGCAGCACAAATTTATGCCAGATAACATTACACCCATAATTGAAGGTTGTAACTTTCTGGATATCCTTGATTTATAGCTGGTAAGTATTTAATCCTAGTGGTATAGTTAATCTTAACAGAATGGGGTATCCCATACAAGATTTGTTGTCAAGAGAATCGAGTGGTTGACCAAACATAACTCAATGATTAAGTTGTAGTTTCTAAAAGCCCAGTCATCACCAACCGTAATTTCTGTAGCTAACTCGTCTATTGATTTGTACTCTTTGTACTCTCATATCATTAAGTCTATAATGTATAATTCTTTTTTGCAGAAATTTTTGCGTATTTTTGCTTGATGAGTGTGCTTATTCTCAATTTTATTTTCTGGGAGTCGCAAAACTGATAGTATCTGCTCAGATAGTCATCCGATTTGATTTCTGAATCACTCGTAGAGGTAAGGAACTAGGGACTGGGTACTGGGTACTGGGGACTCGGAAGAAAGCATAAATGTGTACTGAGTTTTGTTCAAAATTCAAATAGGAGTCCCATAGCAGTTATTCCTAAAGTAGCAACATTTGTGAGATGTACTGAGTTCTTCATCATGGCAAAATCAAGGTTTTGAGCATAAGTACTTACGCACAAATATTTATGTATTGTTCGTATTGTTCAACAAGACTGAACTTGCTGTATCACGTGACTATTGCCTATTGCCTATTGCCTCTCTCAGCTAGATAATTTATTTTGCATGACTACTTAAAAATGCCTTGCTGATGCTACAGCACAACGTATCTGGCGCTAAGGAAAGAGTAAACCAAGTGTATAAATTCACAAAAAAAAGATTAAATTGATTCATTATTAACATTCTCCCAAGGACTTATCCTCTAATTTAGAAGATGAGCAGGTGTGTTTATTGCCATACCTACACGTCTTTGGTGAGTACTAAGCAAAGCATTAGTTGATCATGTCAAGTTTCTCAGATCGCTAGTTTTGGTGACAAAAAATCCGATAAACTAAAGCTGGCTTGTGAAGAGAAAAAGTTTTTTTTGAGAAACGGTTAAGTTAAAGATCGGAGTGGTAGAAGGAATGTCTAATCAAGGTGCTTTTGAAGGTGCTGCCAACACAGAATCAGGTAGCCGCGTCTTCGTTTACGAAGTGGTGGGTATGCGTCAGAGTGAAGAAACTGATCAAACGAACTACCCAATTCGTAAAAGTGGCAGTGTGTTCATCAGAGTGCCTTACAACCGCATGAATCAAGAAATGCAGCGTATCACTCGCCTGGGCGGTAAGATTGTTGGCATTCATTCGGTAAGCGCACTACAACAACTCAATGGTCAAGATGCCATTGCCAGTTCCACAAATGCGTCTAGTGAACCTGCTGACATTAAGGGGAATGGTAAAGCCACACCTGTAAATGCTGAACCACAGAAACAGAACAAGGACAACAAAGGCAACACCATGACTCAAGCGAAAGCCAAAAAAGCCCATGCTGATGTTCCCGTAAATATTTACCGTCCCAATGCGCCATATATCGGCAAGGTAATATCTAACGACCCCCTAGTCCAAGAGGGCGGTATTGGTATTGTTCAGCATATCAAATTTGACCTTTCTGCTGGTGATTTGAAATACATCGAAGGTCAAAGTATTGGGATTATTCCCCCTGGTTTAGATAAAAACGGTAAGCCAGAAAAACTCAGACTCTACTCCATCGCCTCCACCCGTCACGGCGATGATGTAGATGACAAAACAGTCTCCCTGTGTGTCCGTCAGTTGGAGTACAAGCATCCTGAATCTGGCGAAACAGTTTACGGTGTTTGCTCTACACACCTCTGTTTCCTCAAACCAGGAGATGAGGTGAAAATTACAGGGCCAGTAGGTAAAGAAATGCTCCTACCTGATGACCCTGAAGCTAATGTGATTATGATGGCAACCGGAACAGGTATTGCACCAATGCGGGCTTATTTGTGGCGGATGTTCAAGGATGCTGAAAGAGCTGCTAACCCAGAATACCAGTTCAAAGGTTTCTCTTGGCTGATCTTTGGTGTGCCGACAACTCCTAACCTTCTCTACAAAGAAGAATTAGAAGAAATCCAACAAAAATACCCCAATAACTTCCGCCTCACTGGTGCTATCAGCCGGGAACAAAAAAATCCCCAAGGCGGTAGAATGTACATCCAAGACCGCGTAGCTGAACACGCTGATGAACTGTGGCAATTAATCAAGAATGAAAAAACCCACACCTACATCTGTGGTTTGCGCGGGATGGAAGATGGTATCGACGCGGCTTTAACTGCTGCTGCTGCCAAAGAAGGGGTAACTTGGAGTGATTACCAAAAGGATCTGAAAAAAGCTGGTCGTTGGCACGTTGAAACATACTAAGTTAGTCATTAGTCAATGGTCATTAGTCCATAGTGATGAGACTCAGGTGACTAACTAGCAAAATAGATGAATTTGTAGGGTGGGCGTTGTCCACCCTACAATTGTTTTGTATATAAATAGCTGGGAAATGGGTTCTAAGTTCTGGGAGATCATGACTCAGCACTCAAAACTAAATTTGGTGTAAATTTTGTGGGTGTAAAGCTAGGAATCTTGGGATTAGGCACAGTGGGAACGGGAACTGTACAACTGCTGCAAGATGCGGTTGGTCGTCATCCGTTGTTGCAAGAGGTAGAAATTTATCGAGTGGGAGTACGATCGCTCGATAAGCACCGTGATGTTAAACTACCTATAGAAGTTTTAACTACAGATTTAGAGGCGATTGTCAATGACCCAGCAATAGATATTATTGTGGAAGTCATGGGTGGACTAGAACCAGCGCGATCGCTCATCCTCAAAGCCTTAAATAATGGTAAACACGTAGTCACAGCAAATAAAGCCGCGATCGCTCGTTTTGGGGCAGAGATTTTTGACACTGCCAATCACGCCGGGATGTATGTCATGTTAGAAGCCGCCGTCGGTGGTGGGATTCCCGTAATTCAACCTTTAAAACAATCTCTCAGCGTTAACCGCATTCACACCGTTACAGGCATCGTTAACGGCACAACGAACTACATTCTCACACGGATGCAAACAGAAGGGAGTAACTTTGATGATGTGTTAGCTGATGCTCAACGTTTGGGTTATGCAGAAGCAGATCCGACGGCTGACGTGGATGGCTTAGATGCAGCAGATAAAATTGCCATCTTGGCATCATTGGCCTTTGGTGGACGGATAAACCTCCAGGATGTCTACTGCGAGGGTATCCGCCAAGTCAGCAAAACCGACATAGCCTACGCCGAAAAATTGGGCTTTGTGATTAAATTATTGGCGATCGCTAATAATCAATCTCAAGATACCACCAAACTATCCATCAGAGTCCATCCCACCTTAGTACCCAAAGCTCATCCCCTCGCCAGCATTAACGGTGTCTATAACGCCATTCTTGTAGAAGGAGAACCCATCGGACAAGTCATGTTCTTCGGCCCCGGTGCAGGTGCAGGTGCAACCGCCAGCGCTGTCACCTCCGATATTTTAAGTCTAGTTGCTGCCCTAAAAAGCAATACCACAGCCCCCAATCCCCTCTTAACCTGTAGACACGAAGAATACAGCCAAATTGCCCCCATTGCCGACCTTTTAACCCGATTTTATGCCCGATTCCACACCAAAGACCAAGCAGGTGTCATCGGCAAATTAGGTACTTGTTTCGGCAATCATGGCGTGAGTCTAGAATCAATCGTCCAAACCGGCTTTCAGGGAGAACTAGCAGAAATTGTCGTCGTCACTCACGATGTCCGAGAAGGGGAATTCCGCCAAGCCTTAGCCGAAATTCAAAGTTTAGCAGCTGTTGACAGCATTCCTAGTATTTTGAGAGTGTTGTAAATAGTGCTGAGTGCTGAGTAATGAGTAATGAGTAAGAGAATTAGGGAGTGTAAGAGTGCTAAGAAGTTTTTCGTCTTTGCTCCACTCTGCGAGTTCCGCGAAGCAGTATTGCTCCATGTCCCCTTTCTTCCATTGATTACTCTCCACTCAGCACTCAGCACTCAGCACTCTCCCACTCCCTACTACTTAAATTAACCCGATGACAAATAAACCTCCCACAGAGTCAGAGTCATCCCTTGGCTTTGACGAATTCATTGCTATTCTGGTTGCCTTTGCCACAATTGGGGGCATTTTGTTTTGGTCATTTTCCCGTAAAGATGGTGGCTGGAATTTACCCAAATTTCTATCACCTCTAGCAACCACCTCTCCCAGTCTTCCTCAAAAGACACCGACACCCCAATTAAACCCAAAAGTTGAGTCTGACATAAAAGTGTTGCCATCACCCCCGCCAATGGAGATGACAAAACCGAATATCAATCAACCACCAATTGATCAGAGAACACCTGAACCTGTATTACCACCCGTCCAAGTAGTACCAATCAACTCACCCAGCAGACCAACTGCACCATCGATAGAAGCAAACTTTTCTACCAATACCTCATCACTATCTCTAATCATTCCCGCCGAGAAAAAATCTACCATTCCCCCGCCAATTGCCTTTAATGATATTCCTGCTAATTTTTGGGCAAGTCGTTTTATCAATGCCCTATCTTCTCGTAAGATCATCAAAGGCTTCAAAGATTATTCTTTTCGACCAAATCAGCCAGTTAGCCGGGCAGAATTTGCGGCTATCTTACAACAAGCCTTTAACCCAGAACTAACTAAATCAACTACCTCACTCAAAGATATACCGCCCAAATTTTGGGCAACACCAGCAATTAACCATGCCGTCAGTGCCAGATTTTTAAGCGGCTATCCCAACAAAACCTTTAAACCACAACAAAATATTACGCGATCGCAAGCCCTAGTGGCCCTAGTCAGTGGCTTAAATCTTAAACCACCAACCACCCCAAATCAGACTTTAAGCAAATACAAAGATGCCAAAAATATTCCCAAATATGCCGTGAGCAAACTAGCAACCGCCTCAGCCAATGGACTAATAGTCAACCACCCCAATCCCCAAATCTTAGCTCCCAACCAACCAGCCACCCGTGCAGAAGTAGCAGTAATGATACATCAAGCCCTGGTCAGAATGGGCAAATTAGAAGAAATCCCATCCCCTAACATGGGCAACTTACCTCCAACCTTCCCCTAACTTCCTCCTCTTTCCTCTGCGCTTACCTCCGCGCCCCTCTGCGTTAAAAAAAATCATAAAAATGGCCAAGCCAAATCTGGCCTAGCCATTAAATTTATCTTGTCTGACAGCAGAAATTAACTTAACCTACCATCAACACAATTCTTAACACTGGATGAGTCAGATATTAAACTTCTGCACCATCTTGTCCAACTACTTGTGATTTCAAGGTAGTAATTTCTTCAGTTAGTTCCTGTCTGGTTGAAGCTTTAAGTAAATAACGGTAAACAAACCAGGCAGAATAACCAATACCAATCAACTCAAAAGTTGGTGCTACTAAAGGAATATCATTCAACGAATCTAAAACTGCCAACAGGACTTTCACTGCGACAACTGCTGCCACAATTAAACCCACACTAACCAAAGGTTGTTTATATTGATTAAAAAAGCCGCCTATGTATTCAGGCAGAGTTGCTAAAAAATCAGAGACCTGTTCCCCGTATTTTACCCATTGTTCTTGAGACTGGGCAGGAGGCTGGAGTTTAGTGATAGTTCCTGTTTGGCTATTGATTTCTGGCACTGTTGCCTCTTTAGACTTGGTTTCTGTAAATTCCGGTTCTTGCATTTTCACTTCCATTAATTTGACAGTTGAGGTTCTCTAATCTGAACAATTACAACCACAAGGCTGCTGATTAGACAATAGACACTTGCATCAAATTGAGTTGGGAAACAGGTTTTAGTGTCCTATAACCATAGTTGCCCCATCACATCTACTGCATCAACTACAAGGTAGACAGTCAGTAGGAGGATAGAAGTCAGCAACTGCCAAGATGTACTAAAATCAGTAGCTTTCTGAGTTTGGTTTTCCTAAATCAACTGGAATTCCCAGTTGTCAGTTGCTCATCATCGTACTCATTAAAGTACAAATCATGCAGAAATTGACTTCACCCCTCATTTATATAAGCACAAACGCCGATTTCATCTGAATATTAAAGCTATCTTAAGCCGCGATCGTCAATCAAAGTATTGGTTCTGGATATTAATCCTTAACAAAAATTTTTATGTAGCGAAATTTACTAGACAATTCGATGGTTTTATGGTATGACGTTTTTTAGGTGAGTAGAGAAGCGATCGCAGTTTAAAAAGTTTTGGGCGAATATAATTCGCTACTACACAGGCAAAGTCCGCCTGCGCGGACTAATACAAAGTTAAGGATTTCCAACCCACGCAAGTAGGTTTCGTCTGTGTAGACGCGATTTCTAATCGACCAGGTGAGTAACATATTAGACTTTTCAAACATCCTCTAAGCCAGTGTTTATCTCTTTTGATACTGCTTGTCTATATCTTGCTCTATTTGTGGTTGATAATGTTGTGATTTACACTCACCAAATTGTTGGATAAGTTGAGCAACTAAACCTGTCCATCCAGTTTGATGACTAGCACCAATGCCGGCTCCGTTATCACCATGAAAATATTCATAGAATAAAATCAAATTTTGCCAGTGCGGGTCATTTTGCAACTTTTGTGTTCCTCCATAAACGGGTCGTTGTCCAGAGGAATTTTGCAAGAAAATTTTCGTTAATCTTCGAGATAATTCTAAAGAAACTTGCCAAAGTGTCATCATTTGACCAGAACCTGTGGGACATTCCACAAGAAAATCATCTCCTAAATAAGAGTAAAACTTTTGCAAGGATTCAATTAGTAAGAAGTTCACCGGAAACCAAACTGGACCACGCCAATTAGAATTACCACCAAATAAACCACTAGTAGATTCTGCTGGTTCATAATCTACCCGAAATTGAGAACCATTGACATTAAATGTGTAAGGATGTTGAGCATGAAATCTAGAGAGTGCGCGAATTCCATAAGGACTGAGAAACTCACTTTCATCTAACATTTTTTGCAAAAGACTTCTGAGTTTATCCCGCGAAACAATCGCTAGCAATCTTCTCGCACCTATGCCTTTTGTTTCCATGCAAGCTACATTTTGCCGTAAATCAGGACGGTTTTGAATAAACCATTCTAGCCGCTTCTTAAATCCAGGCAGCATTTTTAATGTTTCTGGTTCGATAGTTTCAATCGCAAATAGGGGAATTAACCCTACCATTGACCGGACTTTTAAGGTAATCTGCCGTTCATGCAGATGCAACACATCGTAGTAAAAACCATCGGCTTCATGCCATAAACTAGCTTCTAGTTCGCCGATTTTATTCATGGCATCAGCTATGTAAAGAAAATGCTCAAAGAACTTGGTGGCAATATCTTCATAAACAGGATTAGTCTTGGCTAATTCTAGCGCGATCGCCAACATATTTAAACAGTACATTCCCATCCAACTTGTACCATCAGATTGATCGATATGTCCGCCTGTAGGTAGGTTGGCACTGCGATCAAATACACCAATATTATCTAACCCTAAAAATCCCCCTTGAAAGATATTATTCCCTTCAGCATCCTTACGATTTACCCACCAGGTAAAATTGAGCATGAGTTTTTGAAATACTCGCTCTAAAAACTGCCTATCTGCACGTCCATAAATTTTTTGTTCAATCTGATAAATTTGCCAAGTTGCCCAAGCATGAACAGGGGGATTCACGTCACCAAATGCCCATTCATAAGCGGGAATTTGCCCATTTGGGTGCATATACCATTCTCTTGTTAAAATATCCAATTGGTATTTAGCAAAATCTGGATCAATCATTGCCAAAGGAATAGTATGAAATGCTAAATCCCAAGCTGCAAACCAAGGATATTCCCACTTATCAGGCATAGAAAGAATATCTTCATTATAGAGATGAAACCATTCTTGATTCCTGCCATTTTGCCGTTCTGGTGGGGGTGGTGGCGCGTGGCGATCGCCTTTGAGCCAATCCTCAACAATATAATGATAAAATTGCTTACTCCACAGCATCCCCGCAAAGGCTTGACGCTGCACATTTCGCATATCTTCACTGAGAGAATGTGGTGTAATCCATTGATAAAATTCATCGGCTTCTTGTTGCCGTTTTAAAAATATAGCATCAAATTCTTTGCCTAATGGCTCAACTAAGTCGGGTATATTACTCAGTCGTAATTTGATAATTTTTGTTTCATTTGGGTTGACTGTTAATATATAATTGGCAGATGCTTTAGTACCGACTTTATCAGGATTTATTGCTGATTTATCACCATTTACAATATAGTTATTAATCCCATCTTTTACATACTTAGAAGTATTAGGCGAGTTAAATAATCGCTGGTAATTTGTCTCGTTGTCTGTAAAAACAACCTCAGATGCTGATTGACAATATAACCACCTGTTACCTAAAGTTGAATGAGATGCAGCAATAATATGACCGCTATGATCTGATTTAATTTCTTTTAAACTAGGTTTATCTGCATCTCCATTCCAACACCAAGTATTGCGGAACCAAATTGTTGGTAATAAGTACAGGGTTTTAGTTTCTGTACCTCGATTGATTACTTTAATTTGCATGAGAATATCTTCAGCCGAATCTTTGGCATATTCCACAAACACATCAAAGTAGCGGTTGTCATCAAATACACCTGTATCTATTAGTTCAAATTCTGGTTCTTGACGACTGCGGCGTTGATTTTCTGTAACTAATTGAGAGTAAGGAAAAGCTGCTTGCGGATATTTATACAGCGCTTGCATATAAGAATGCGTGGGGGTGCTGTCTAAATAAAAGTAATATTCTTTCACGTCTTCCCCGTGATTACCCTCATTACCAGTCAGCCCAAAGATTCTTTCTTTGAGAATAGCATCTTCACCATTCCACAGAGCGATCGCCAAACACAACCGTTGATGATTATCGGAAATCCCCAAAATCCCATCTTCACCCCAACGATACACACGAGAACGGGCTTGTTCATGGGTGAAATAGTCCCACGCCGTCCCATGAGGACTGTAATCTTCCCGGACAGTTCCCCACTGTCTTTCACTTAAATAAGGCCCCCATCTCCGCCAATGGGCTACATGATGCAAAGCTTCTTGTAATCTAATTTCTTCTGGAGTCAGATTCGTCATCATAGCATCATATTTCCATGAATTTGCTATCTGGAGTATCCCGTCTTTCGTTCAGATATCGCTGAATATTTGCTGAAAACTTTCTCATCTAGATCGTAAATAAAAATGCAGAAAAAACTCAGGGAAAATTTATATTAATTTTTATTGAGTTTTGCTATAAAGTGAGCAATTATATTGTGAAAGTAGTCTTGTTGTAGTAGTTGTGTTGAATTAGTAGGCATTTTTACAACTTGCAGTCAAGTCCGGTGTTTCTGCAAGTACAGTCAAGTTTGCCACAGACAAACTTGAAGAATATACTCAAGCAAAATCAAATGGCGTGTTTACAAATATTGGTTTTCCACTAATGAGTTACATACCCAATTTTAAAGATATGTAAGCGATCGCCTAGAACAATCATCTTACATCTGATCTACAAGGCGAGGACGCTGATAACAATCTCAATATTAATTAAGGGTTATAATTGACTTTTATGTTCTGAAATGGGGGAATAGTTCATGCCTCCAAAAAACCCACTGTTCCAAAAATGTCTGACTTACCTTGAATCACTGCCTAATATTCAAGCTACGATTCAGGGAGAACCTTATTTTTCCAGCGAAGTTTTAGCAGATGGGCAGTTAATAATTAATACTTCTCATAAAACTGCAAATTATATATGTGAAATTAAAACTGGACTTACCAACGATGTAATTGAACAAGTTGCAGAATATTTTACAAATTTAGGTAAAAGACTAAAGCATGGACAAAGACCTTTACTCGTTACACACAATTTATCTAGCTTAGTTGTCGAGCAACTTTTAGAAAAAAACATTGAATTTATTGATATTGAGGGAAATATTTATCTTAATAGCCCAGAAATTTATATAGTAGTTCGCAATCAAGTTTCTAGAAACAATACACATAAATCTTTAGAAATTACTCCTGCTACATTGCAAGTCATGTATGCTTTGCTTAAGCAACCAAAATTTATTTCGATAGAGCGTGATTTCGATGAGAAAATTGCCGACATCGCTGGTGTTACCCCCAAAACAGTGAAAAATACACTTAAAAAACTACAAGAGTTAGATTATATTAGACATAAACATGGAGGATATGAAATTATCGATTATGTTAAACTTTTGGAGCGATGGGAGTTAGGATACTCTGAAAAGTTGCGTGCAAAATTACTGCTTGGCACATTTAGTCCTATTGGAAAACGAAACTTCTCAGAAGTTGAAACTGATCTGAAAAAGTATGCAGATGTATACGGTTATTTAATAGGTGGAGAACTTGCTGCTTCAATAATAACTGAATATATTCGCCCTATTAGTGCAACATTACACCTCAATAAAAACGTCGATGAACGTCAGATAGTAGTCAATCTCAAATTAAAGCCTGATGCTGAGGGCAATGTTGTATTGCTTCAAAGTATTGGTAATGATAACTACCAGAAAAATGACTTCAAAGCATCAAAAGATAATCTTGTTAACCCATTGCTAATTCATGCAGAGTTAGTTTGGACTGGCAATAGTCGATTAAAAGAAACTGCTCAAATAATTTACGAGCAATACATTAAAACATAACTCAAAAGAATGATTGCTTCCCAAGAGAAACAAGTTTTAGTTGATCTAGTAACTATAATTAGCACTTTAAATTTACCAATGATTTTGGTAGGTGCAGGAGCTAGATTATTAATGTTCGATCAAAAATTTGGGTAAGGTAGAGGAACAAAAGACTGGGATATAGCAATATCCATAGATAGCTGGGCAGCTTATCAAGCAATGAGTGAATATCTAACCAAAGGTGATTCTCCTCGCTTTAAGTCTACAAAAAATTCCCATAAATTTAGACATATTGAAACTAACATTGAAGTTGATATTGTACCTTTTGGCGAAATTGGTGAACCTAATCAACAAATTGTTTGGTCTGATAGTGGTAATTCTATGAATGTTTTGGGGTTTACTGAAGCTCTACAATATGCTAAAATTATTAAGATTGATGATTTAGAAATCCCAGTTATTGATACGCCAGCTTTTATAGTTCTTAAGATTTTTGCTTGGGGAGATCGTGGGGAAGGTACTAACAAAGATTTAGAAGATATTGAATTTATTTTATTAAAATATGAAGATGATGAGCGCGTTTACGCTGAATTAGCAGAGGAACTTGCTGATGGAGTAGTTGAATTTCTTGATGCAAATATATACTTGCTTGGACAAGATATTTACAGAATAGTTCAAGAAAAAACTCTATTCGAGCTAAATATATTATTAGATAAACTGATTAAAAGCTTAAATGTTGATCAGCCTGGTTCTTTCGGTTATAGGTTAAAAGTCTTGCAGGCAGGTATTATTTCCCTATCCTCAAAAATGTGATTTTAATAAAATAATTTTTTTAACAAAATCTCATTTAATTACCTGGAAATGCAGTTACAGTAACTCAAGTATTTCTCTAGTCAGCCTTTTTGATGGAAACTGAGGTTGTAGAACAGTATGAAAAATAGATATTCGTTTATTGGTGGTAAGCAAGGTATATGGCGAGTATTAGAGGCGCGAGGTATTTTGGGAGAGAGTTTAGAGCTTGTTGACAGACTTAATGTGGTGAATGATGCTGTTACGAACTTGCCATTGGATAGTTTATGGATTTTACAAGGTTTTAGCAGCAATATTCGCTATGCTGTCCGTGATGAAATCAATGTTCTTCAATCTGTGCAGCCTGTGCTAAATCGCTCGGAAGCTATTTTAGCAGTGTTGATCCCCATTAAAAAATCTGCTCAGTGGTGGGAAATGCCACAAGATGAGAGGCGAGCGATTTTTGAGGAACAATCACATCACACAGCTAATGGTTTAGAGTATTTACCTGGGGTTGCACGTCGGTTGCTACACTGTCGTGATATCGAGGAACCATTTGATTTTCTCACATGGTTTGAATTCGCACCAGAACACAGCAGCGCCTTTGATGAATTGTTGTTACGAATGCGTGCCACTAAAGAATGGGAGTATGTAGAACGCGAAGTAGAGATTCGTTTACAGCGTGATGAGATAACGTAAAATATAGACGAGCGATGTGACAGGCTATGCCTTTGCTCCAACGATGCGGAAAACTTAATTGAGCTTATGATTAAGAGTAGGTAAAACTAAAGCAAACATATGCCAGTTGTTGCTGCCAAATCTTATGTAGAGTATAGCAATCATGCTTACTGGGTTGAAGGAACTCGGATTTCTCTTGACTCAATTGTTTATGCTTTCCAGGGTGGATTATCACCTGAAAGTATTGTTCAATCTTTTGAGTTACTCACATTGGAACAAGTTTATGGAGCGATCGCTTTCTATTTAGCTAATCGTGTGGAAATAGATGCCTACTTAGCAGCAGAGGAAGCAGCTTTTGATGCTATGCCCCAACCTCTACAAACAACTGCTCCTGCTTTGTACAATAAGCTAATATCAGCTAAATCAGTAAATCAGCAAGTGAGATCGTGAGTATTTGTTACCAAGCCGATGCTGACTTGAATCAGGTAATTGTCACAGGCGTTTTGCGGCGAGAGCCGAAAATTGATTTTCAAACCGCCTTTTTTGCTGATTTAAAAGGTGTGAAAGATTCAGAAGTATTAGCGATCGCTGCACAACAAAAGCGTATTCTCGTCAGCCATGATCGTAAAACAATGCCAACAGAATTTGCTAAATTTATTACTAACAATCAGAGTTCAGGAGTTATCATCGTCTCTAGGAAATTATCGATAGAAGTTGTTATTGAGGAACTATTACTGATTTGGACAGTATCGAGTGCAGACGAGTGGATTGATCGGATTGCAAAACTGCCTCTGTGATACCAACTAAACTTAAATTCAACTCTCTGTAGCTACCCAAGCACGCAAAACCTCTGCAACTGTCCAAGCTTGGGCCATACATCCTCGTGGAATCATTGGTGCATCACCATCAAAAATTTCGCTGAGACTACCAAGACCATGTGCTGTAAGATGATTAGCCATTGGTTGTAAAAATTGCCGCGCCTGTTGAGGATTTTTGTAGACACGCAGGTGTGCTGTGACAAATGCACCCAGCAACCAACCCCAGACGGTTCCCTGATGGTAAGCTCCATCACGTTGATACTGGTTACCACCGTATTTTCCCTGATACTGGGGATGGTCGGCAGAAAGCGATCGCAACCCATGAGAAGTCAACAGCATCCGCCCACAAGCTTCCACTACACTCCTTTGCTGGGTAGGTGTTAGCGGACTTTCTGTTAAGGACACAGCCAAGATTTGATTAGGACGCAACGATAAATCATCACCATCGGGACTGTCTATCACGTCATAACAATAACCCAGATCATCATTCCAGAAGCGATCAAATCTAGACTTAGCACGGTCAGCCATTGCCTCGTATTCTTGGTGAGGCTTACCCAACAGACGAGCAAATTTAGCCATTATCCGTAGGGCATTATACCACAGAGCATTGACCTCGACTGGTTTACCAATGCGAGGTGTTACCACCCAGTCTCCCACCTTGGCATCCATCCAAGTTAGTTGCACACCTGATTCCCCTGCATACAGTAAACCATCGGTAGCATCGAGGTGAATATTGTAGCGTGTACCGCGACAATGCCAGTTAATAATATCTATCAGTACGGGGAATAATTCTATCAGTAAATCATCATCCCTAGTGGTGTTGTGATAAGCCCGAATAGCTTCAAAATACCAGAGAGTTGCATCAACTGTATTATATTCTGGTGTCTCACCCGCATCAGGAAAACGATTAGGCAACATTCCTTGGTCTACATATCTAGAGAAGGTGCGAAGAATCGAACGTGCAACTTCTGGACGACCAGTAGCTAAGGTTAAACCGGGTAGACTAATCATCGTATCTCGTCCCCAGTCACCAAACCAGTGATAACCAGCGATGATAGTTTTGCCGTAAGGATCTGCTGGTACGGAACGATCTACAATGAACTGGTCAGCAGCTAAAACTAAATGGTTAATCCAGGCTGGAGAATCGGGTGCGTCGAGGGGTTGGTGAGATTTCCAGACACCAATTAACTTCTGCTCAAAATTGTGCCGGCGTTTGAGAGCTGCTTCACCATTCAAGTCTGGTTGTTGGTCAGTACTAGCAACAAATGTGAGTGTTTCCCCAGGATTAAGTGTCACCTCAAAGGTAGCAGCGTGGAGATGGTCTTCTTGATCACTCAATCCCCGGTAGCGTTCCACTGTTAGGTCAAAGCCATAGTACCAATTGTCAACAGGCGACGCAATACCGCCATCACTTAGCAAATAAAATGGTACAGCACCGGGATAAGCAATTACACAAATCCCTTGTTCCACCGCTTCAATAGACATTTGCCAACCGTTGTTTCGGGTGTCACCGTGATAATCGCGGTAATTAATCAATGCTTTCAGCTGCAACTTTAGCGATCGCGTACCCCGACGCAGAGTATACTGCACATAAGTTGTATTAGCTCCCTGCTGCATCCATACCCGTTTTTCTAACAAAGCATCAGCAACAGCGAAACGCCAAACGGGAACTGTACCTTCCAAAGTAAAACTTTCTATATGTTGATAACCGTGAGGACTGACAATACCATCTGCCCAACGGTTCGTGCTGAGAGAATAAAAGCGAGTATCATAGAGGGCAATTTCATCTAATTTTGTCAGCATTAGGGTACGACCTAGAGGTGGTTGCAATGCCGATACTAGTAAGCCATGATAGCGGCGTGTCAATAAACCTGCGATCGTTCCCGAAGCATAACCACCAATACCGTTAGTGACTAACCATTCCCTTGATTCTGCATTTTCCAGATTACCGCAGATTTCCCGCCCAAATTCCATACACATAAGTTAGTACTATTTCTGGCAATCAATATTTGAATTATTACGTATGCAGTCTGTAAACTGCTGAAATTTGCCAAGCGATACTAAGAATTAGGTAACTTATCACTCAACAACGATCTATAATCTGCTTCTGGGTGACTATAGCCACAACGAAAGATACAACGTTTGTTGTTATGGTGATGTAGTTTAGCACAACGTACAGCCCTTTTCCCTTTCAGCCTGACATAAACTTCAGCAGCCGAAAGCATCCCTAAAAGTGGTGCAGTGAAATAAACCCAGATAGCAGTCCAATTATGGGAGGGAATTGCCGAGGCTAAAGTCCGAGTTGGATTCATGCTCATACCCGACAATGGTGCTTCTACGGTAATGTAAATTGTAATCAGCACTCCAGCACAGATCCCTGTCAATGGTGCTAGCTTAGGGTGATTTGAGACAACTAAAATCATCAGCATCACACCAAAAGAAATGAGCAGTTCTGCCAAAAATGCCCCTATTACGCCATTTGTACCAGGAATTGTGACAATATAATTGACAGTAGGATGGGCGATCGCTCCTCTTAAAATCCTCACCGCTAATAGCAATCCCAGTAATCCACCAACAAACTGAGCTAAAACGTAAAATACAGCATCCCAAAATTCAATCTTACCGAGACGGAAAAAAGTTAACGTGACCACCGGATTGATATGTGCGCCTGATTGCTTACCCCAAGGTGAGTAAATAATCCCAATAGCCGTCAATCCCATTGCTAAACCAATGAAGAACCGTCGTAAAACTGGTTCTGAAATCGTTTGACGAACAAGCGAACTGGGATGCTCAAATATCGCCGTCACCACCGCCGCAGCAATCATAAAAATGCCCAGTTCCCCAGCTTCCATCAAGTATTCAGCATAGTGTTTCCGTAGTGACTGCATGATTGATTTTTCTCCTAGCTAAAAGGAAAAGAGGGAATAGGTATTAGTCATTGGTCAATAGTCAATAGTCATTAGTCATTAGTCATTAGTCATTAGTCATTAGTCATTAGTCATTAGTCATTAGTCATTAGTCATTAGTTACCACTCCCTACTCAGCACTCAGCACTCATCCCTCCCTACTGCTCTTGATAATTCCAAAGTAGTCCACCATCGACAAAGAAAGTGCTACCGGTAATGTAGTCAGCATCAGAAGAAGCAAGAAATGTCACCAAAGAAGCAACATCTTGTGGTTGACCCAAACGACCTAGAGGGATATTTTGTAATAGTGCGCCTAACTTTTCTGGGTTGTTTAACAACTTGTCATTGATGGGAGTTTCTATTGCGCCTGGCGCGACATTATTAATTGTGATACCCAATGCACCCAACTCAACTGCTAAGTTGCGAGTGAGCATTTTCATCCCACCTTTGCTAGCACAATAAGCAGTGAAATTAGGAAATGGTAGTTCTTCATGGACTGAACTAATATTGATAATTTTTCCAGTCCGTTTAGTCGCCATCAGGTGTTGCACAAAAGCTTGAGTAGCGAAGAAAACACCTTTTAAATTGACATTCATCACCGCATCATAATCTGCTTCTGTCACTTCCCAAAATGGCGCGTGTTTTTCAATACCGGCATTATTAACTAAGATGTCTAACTTGCCAAAATGGTTAACACTTTCTGTAATCAGTTCACGTGCATCATCCACACTACTCAAATCTGCTTGGAGTGTATAACCCTGTGATTTGGGACACTGAGCCATATGACAATTACCACCAACAGCTTCTATCTTGGCTAAGGTTTCTTCTGCTCCTTCTGGATGAGAGCGATAGTTAATTACAACACTTGCTCCTGCTTGCGCTAGACGCAGAACAATTCCCTGTCCAATTCCTTGACTACTACCAGTAACTAGAGCAACTTTTCCATCTAATTTCATAAACTTGATCCTGGTGAATTGTGGTTATACCAATTGAATAAAAACAGCAAGTTTCTACTCAATGATTTGTTGCGATCATTGATTGAATTGGTATGCGTTTTGGATTAATTTTTAAAAATTAAATTCTTTAAAACATCAATCAGCGATATGATTTTGCTCTTGAACTTTAGACTGATTGTTGCTTAAATATTTAGCCTAATAATTATGTATATATAAGGATTGATATCTATAAAGCTGATATTTTGTTTAGAAAGTTCTTATAGAGTTCTCAGCAAAATTTAAATTCCGGGCTGACGCAAATCAATGCCATAAAAAAGCGGGCTAACCGCTATAACTTGGTTAGCCCGTGCAGCTTTGGGAACGCGCAGAGAAATTGTTATTGCAATACCAACTTCACATTGGCGTTTTGCAAACCGCGCTGTTTTACTTCAGCCAAGGTTTTGTTAACTGCGTATTTTTGGTTAATAGAGTTGATTAACTCGGTTTGGTTGTGTTTTTTAGCAACACCCCACAAGTCAGCAATGAGGTCGAAGGAACCATCGCTGTTGCGAGACCAGCCGAGGTCATATTCGCCGTCCAAAACTGCTACGATGTCTGAACGAACGCGCTGACCGTTGTAACCACGAACATCAGCTTCTGTTTTTACGCTGATACCCAGGTCACGTAGGGAAGCTTTGAGGATTTCGGCATCGGTGATTTTGGTGCGAAGAGTGCTAAAGTGAGACATTTGGGTTTCCTCCAATGAGAAGATTGAGAAAAAGACAACGTTTGTTTTTAGGGAAGCCGCGCATATCAGGATGCGGCTTTTTCTCGTAACTGCTAGCTGTTGATGCTAGCCTTTCCCCCTGGGTTAGCAAGGGAAAGCTTTTAAAACTCCATTCGCTGATATTCAGCAACGGAGGATGCTGCGGGCCTTGCTCGCTGTCTAGCCCAGTCTCTAAGGGCTGTTACCTGTTCTTGCATCGTGCGAGACAGGGGCAAGGTTGCTTTCAAGGCAGCAATAATATCTAATTGGGTAAACTCGCGGTCTTGGGCAAAAGCTTCGTACATTGCCGCAATCAGCGCTTGTTCTATTTCTGCTCCTGAGAATCCATCCGACATCTTGGCTAATTGCTCCAAATCAAACCGGGTGATGTCTTCGCGGCGTTTGCTGAGATGAATGTAGAAAATATCACGCCGTTCTTCAGGAGTAGGCAAATCTACAAAAAAGATTTCGTCAAAACGCCCCTTCCTCAAAAACTCTCCAGGTAAGCGTTCAACTCGGTTGGCAGTAGCCATGACGAACACTGGAGATTTCTTATCTTGCATCCATGTGAGGAAAGAACCAAAGATTCTACTAGACGTGCCGCCGTCGGAATCTCCAGAACCGGCACTGCCAGCAAAGGATTTATCCAATTCGTCAATAAACAGAATCGCTGGTGAAATAGATTCTGCTGTCTTGAGGGCATTACGCAGATTTGCTTCACTTCGGCCTACCATCGAGCCGTCGTAAACTCGCCCCATGTCTAAACGCAACAATGGTAAACCCCATAGGCGGGATGTTGTTTTGGCGATTAATGATTTACCACAACCGGGAACTCCGAGAATTAACATCCCTTTTGGTTGGGGTAAACCATACTCTCTTGCTCTTTCTGTAAAAGCATTAGAGCGTTGTTTGAGCCATTTTTTTAGTTCTTCTAAACCACCTACAGCATCAATGGTTTCATCTTCTTCGATGTATTCTAGTATACCATTACGCCGAATTAGTTGCTTTTTCTCGGATAGAACTATATCTACTTCTTCTTCTGTCAGCCGTCCTGTTGTGACCTGCGCTTTGCGATACACTTTCTCAGATTCATCTCTGGTTAAGCCCAAAGCTGCTCTGAGGAGCTTTTCTCGCGCTTCTGTGGTCAATCTGCGTCCCCGATTTTGATCTAAGTGGTGAGTTAAGACTTTGTTTAACTCTGCCATGTCTGGCAGTTGAAAATCTAGAACCACTACCTCTTTTTCCAGTTCTATGGGTACTTGCTGCATTGGTGACATCAAAATGATGTTCTTTTGCATACCTTTGAAACTGGCGATCGCATCCCGTAATGACCTTGTGGTAGCAGGAGCATCAATAAATGGATGTAAATCTTTAAGAATAAATATACCAGGTTCTTTCTGCCGGATAATCCACTCAATCGCCGCCTCTGGGGAAACGGTATTGTGCTGGTTCACATTACGGGGTTGACCATACTCCACGATGCCATGAGTTACTGTCCAAACATATACTCGGCGTTGGGGTCTTAACACTTGGGCGATTGTGGAAATTGCTTGCTCTGCCCGTTCTTCCTCGGATGTCACAAGGTAGATTAGTGGGTATTGAGCTTGGATGAGAATGTTGAGCTCTTCTTTCATATAATCGACCTACTTGAGACCCTAGTACAGTACAGACATCGTTTTGTTGGTGACAACAACCAAAACTACAAACTTCCTCTTTAATTCGTACCTAGCAAGGAACCAATTCTTCCTCACCCTTGGGATGGGTTTCTGCCTCAGCCATTTCATCAATGGGAAGATGATCTTGACCGATTAGTCCTGGCTGATTTCCTAGAGCAACCAGTTCTCCATCACGTAACACCAATGAACTGTCACAACTCGGACATGAATAAACTCTGTGAGTTCTTCCATAAGCCGAATCTTCCAATTCTTCTACTAAATCTGAGTTCGTTAGGTAGAAAACAAGGGCGCGTTCAGCAAGTTCTGACATCGGTTCGGAATCTACTGCCGAGCGAATTTTCAGCTTCTTGTGCAGTTCTGGCGACAAATACAACGTAACCTTTTGCTTAGCTTGCATATAACTCTTCGATGGCCTTACCCGGGTATGTATATTACGTTATCGATTGCCTGTCTAGTTGTCAAGACGGTAAAACGTTTTGACGGCTTTTTTGACATATTTCTTTACAATTAGTCATTGGTCAATGGTCATTAGTCAATAGTCAATAGTTCTACACTCCCCCAATCCTCAATCCCCAATCTCCAATCCCCAATCCCCTATTTTTCTACATCCACCAGAATGATGAGTGAGGGGTGACAGAAAACTGGTAGATTTAGCTAACAGCGAGATACAAACTGGTGAAAATGAAAGTCCTAGTTATTGGTGGCGATGGGTATTGCGGTTGGGCAACCGCACTTTATCTTTCTAATCGCGGTTATGAAGTTGGAATATTAGATAGTTTGGTGCGTCGGCACTGGGATAATGAACTGGGTATTGAAACTCTGACCCCGATCGCACCAATTCAGCAACGTCTCCAGCGCTGGCAAGATTTAACGGGTAAATCCATTGATTTATTCATTGGTGATATTACCAATTATGAATTTCTCCAGAAGGCGTTGCATCAATTTGAGCCAAATGCGATCGTGCATTTTGGAGAACAGCGTTCAGCGCCGTTTTCGATGATTGACCGTGAACACGCAGTTGTGACTCAGGTCAATAATGTCGTCGGCACATTAAACTTGCTGTATGCGATGAAAGAGGATTTTCCCGATTGTCACTTGGTAAAGTTGGGAACAATGGGGGAATACGGCACACCTAATATCGATATTGAAGAAGGTTATATCACGATTGAACATAATGGGCGCAAAGATACCTTACCTTATCCCAAGCAGCCTGGTTCGATGTACCACTTGAGCAAAGTTCATGATAGTCATAATATCCACTTTGCTTGCCGGATTTGGGGATTGCGGGCAACTGACTTAAATCAAGGTGTGGTTTACGGTGTCCTGACTGAAGAAACAGGGATGGACGAACTGTTGATTAACCGACTAGATTATGATGGTGTGTTTGGCACAGCCTTGAATCGTTTCTGTATTCAAGCGGCGATTGGACATCCGTTGACTGTTTACGGTAAAGGTGGACAGACTCGCGGATTTTTGGATATTCGAGATACTGTGCGATGTGTTGAATTAGCGATCGCTAATCCTGCTCCATCGGGCGAATTTCGCGTATTTAACCAGTTTACCGAACAATTTAGCGTTGGTGACTTAGCATTAATGGTGAAAAAAGCAGGTAATTCTTTGGGATTGAACGTAGAAATCAATAACTTGGATAACCCCAGAGTTGAGAAGGAAGAACATTACTTCAACGCTAAAAACACCAAACTACTTGATTTAGGCTTACAACCTCATTACCTCTCTGATTCCTTACTCGATTCTCTGTTGAATTTTGCGGTTAGGTATCAGAAAAGAGTTGATAAAAAACAGATTTTGCCCAAAGTCTCTTGGCATAGATAGTAATAGAGACGTTGCAGTGCAACGTCTCTACAAGGATTTTCGGAGATGTCTATTGTTTGAGGGTGTGAGGGTTGGCAACACTGCCATAACCATGCACCCTTTTTTAACAGTGAACAGTTATCAGTTAAGATAATTGGGTTTAAGTCCCCCACTTTAACAGTGAACAGTTATCAGTCAAGATCATTGAATCAGCGTTAACTGATAACTGATAACTGATAATTGATTTAAGTCTCCCACTATATCAGCGTTAACTGATAACTGATAACTGATAACTGATAACTGATAACTGATAACTGATTTAAATTCCCCACCATACGCCGTTAGGACTCTTCAGTGATAACTGATTTAAGAAGCATATTTGTTAAGAAATATTAACAAAAATCTACCTTTTACTCAAGCCCAATACCTTCAATCCCTAAACCCTTAAACCCTTACACTCCTAATGAAACCCTTACACCCCTACACCCCTAATGAATAAAAATATTGGCAATCATTGACTACGACGCAAAGCTAATAACTCTTGGGGAGAAGCTAAGAGTTTAATTTGAGCATCGAGGATTTGTTGTTCTTGGTTGAGTGTGAATAGCCACAACACATTAACACCACACCAAGAAGTTTGAACTTTGCCTGTCACCTGTACTTGAACTTGTCCGTTTTCTAGATTTTCGGTGAGGCTTTGATGTGGTTCAGCTTTGATGTCTTGAGCTTCTTGCTGTAAATAAGTAGCGATCGCATCTCTGCCGACAATACCAGATTCCAAGGGCGGATACATCACACCCTCAGCCGCAAATAAGCCAGCAGTTGCTAGAAAATCTCCAGCGTTAAGAGTGGCAAAGTATTGCAATATGGTAGGTTCTGTTACGCTTAAATCCGTGCTAGATAGAGATGCTGCTACTGTCATAGAATTACCTGGATGAGATTGGCTAAAAGCAAGGTATAGAGGCTATTTACGCACTAATTTAAATCTAAAAGCCGAAATAAAAAAGCTGCTATTAGGTAGTTTTTCAGTAACAGAAACTCATCCTTAAGTAAGAATTAGTTCCCAGGTATGCACTTGAGAACTAAAAAAATTGAGACATTGAGGTGGTAAAGATATTGGTAGATAGTGCAGGAGAGTAATTTTAAATTTTGAATTGCCAGAGGGAATTAACCTCTTAATCTCATATTGTATTATTTATTCAAAAAATGCAAATTAACTTTACAAATACCATAAGTAAGAATATTAAATATCAGTATTGTTGTTGAAGTGTCGTACAGAATTCATGCTGAATTCTGACTCCTGACTCCTGAATTCTATTAGATAACCTTATGTATAATGGGACTGCCGCTATTTTGGCAAAATTTGCTGATACAAATGAACCACTGTGACGTAGTTGACAGCAGTGTGATAAAAGAGAAAGCTCAAGAGTTAGGTTTTCACAAAGTTGGGATTGCTGCTGTCAATCAGGAAAATCACGCAGAAACAGAGAGATTAGCGACTTGGCTCAAGTTGGGTTATCAGGCTGATATGGCATGGATGGCAAACCCTAAGCGCCAAGATATTAGTTTAGTTATGCCAGAAGTGCGATCGCTAATTTGTGTAGCACTCAACTACTACACCCCTCACCAACGTCCAGATGGGGAAGAATACGCCAAAATCTCTCGTTATGGCTGGGGCAGAGATTATCATAAAGTGTTACATAAAAAGCTCAAAGCTTTAACAACTTGGTTGCAATCATTAGATGAAAGTATTCAAGCTCGTTACTACGCAGATACAGGGCCAGTACAAGATAAAGTATGGGCGCAACGAGCCGGCATTGGTTGGATAGCAAAAAATGGTAACGTGATTACGAGAGAGTACGGCTCTTGGGTATTCTTAGGAGAGGTAGTCACAAATCTGCAACTAGAAAGCGATCGCCCCCATACACAACACTGCGGTAATTGTACTCGTTGTTTAGAAGCTTGTCCCACAGGAGCCATTACCCAGCCATTTGTCGTCGATGCTAATCGCTGCATCGCCTATCATACAATTGAGAACCGAGCCAAGCAACTACCAGAAGCGATCGCATCTCATTTACAAGGCTGGGTAGCTGGTTGCGATATTTGCCAAGATGTTTGTCCTTGGAATCAGCGTTTTGCTCAGACTACAGATGTGGGAGATTTTCAACCCTATCCTGAAAATATTGCGCCTCAGCTGATAGAATTAGCGCAAATCTCGGATGAGGAGTGGGATAAAAGATTTCCAGCATCTGCATTGCGGCGGATTAAGCCAGAAATGTTGAGACGAAATGCCCGTGCTAATCTAGACGCATCTAAGCGAAGTAATGACCCAGAAAGTAATTATTTTTGATTTCGATGGTACGATTGCGGATACGGTAGATGCTCTTGTAAGTATTGCCAATCGCCTAGCCATAGAGTTTGGTTACGTGCAAATCACCCCAGAACAACTAACTCTTCTGAAAAATTTATCTTCTAGAGAAATCATCAAATACTCAGGAGTTTCGCTGTTCAAAATACCTTTTTTGGTGAAAAAAGTTAAATCAGAATTAAAAAATAAAATCCAGGAATTGAAACCCATTCCTGGAATTAAAGAAGCGTTGATAGAATTACAACATCATGGCTATAAACTAGGAATTATCACATCTAACTCTAGAGATAATGTGACAGATTTTTTGCAAATTAACGAGTTAGATAGTTTATTTGACTTCATCTACTCAGGCGTAACCATTTTTGGGAAAACAACCATAATTAACAATGTCCTCAGACAAAAGCAATTCAAACCCCAAACAGTGATTTATGTTGGCGATGAAACCAGAGACATTGAAGCCTCAAAAAAAGCCAACATAAAAGTAATCGCTGTCACTTGGGGATTTAATGCGCCCGAAATTTTAGCCAAACAAAATCCAGACTTTTTAATCCATCAACCAAGTGAATTATTACAAGTAATCCAAAGTTGCTAAATTGTCAATAGTCAATAGTCAATAGTAAAAAAAATTGACCAATGACTAATGACCAATGACCAATGACTATCTTTTCGGTTGCCCTTTTTCTAAAGCTTGTTTAACTAAATCATCACTAACATTAGTTACCGCCTCTGTTTTAGAAGCTGCAACTTCTTTTGCTAATTCTACATAATCATCTGGATTTCCTGTTGATTGAGCTTCTATTTTTGTGTCTTCAGGTTGAGAGATTGGTCGTTGAGATGCAGTAGCCGCTTCAGCCGCAGCTACACCTTCACCAGTACGGTCGATTTCACTGACACTAAATTGTTGTGCAGCTGCATAATCGGCTTCAAAATCAACCTTTGGTGCTTTCTCTTCACCGCTTACCATGTTCTCAGCAGCTAATTGTGCATCATGGGTAGGAGCTTCAATAGGATTAGGTTTCACTTGTTCAGACATAACTATCACCCTAAATTATTTTTCAATGACTGCGATGTTGCAAGAGAATTCAGAAGCCAAAATTCACGATTCAGAATCATTCTCATGAGGGATTCAAACCCGCCAATCAGACTCCAATTCATGCTGAATTCTGACTCCTGACTCCTGAATTCTGTTAGATAATAACAGGGTGATGAGCCGTGATTGAGCCTACCAGAGAAAGATTATCACCTCTATTGAAAGATAGATAAAAATACCTAAATTTAATAAACAAAGCTATCTCTTCTGAAAGTAGATAAGAATAATAAAGTGTTGATAATTATTATTAAACCCTAAAAAAATATACTTGGAGATAAAATAATGACTGCTAGTTACGATAAAAATGTTCCCCAAGCGCTGAGTCATGAAACGCAAAAGTTAGTCGAAGCTTTCAATAAATTAGACACAGATGCTAAATTAGCTTGGCTATATTTCACTTATGAAAAAATGGGTGATTCTATTACTCCAGCCGCACCCACAGCCGCAGATCCAGAATTAGCACCTCTTTTATTAGGAGACTTTTTTCAACTATCAGATGAACAACAATTAGGGATTATGCGGGAAATTGTGAATCGTCAAGACACAGAATATTCTCGTGCTTATGGAGCGTTGAAAGAAAATAATCAGTTGTTAGTTTGGTATGCTTGGGCTGTAGCAATGGGCAAGACAGTGGTAGGAATGCCTGATACTTATAAAGCAACAGAGAATATTAATAATCTACTGGCACAAATTGAAGGATTAGCTTTTGAAGGGCAAATTTCTGTATTGCGATCGCTTGCCGGACAAATGGGTTATAGTGACGTTAAACCAATTGCCACACAAGCACAAACAGGTAAAACACCCAGTCTTTAACTCCACTATATAGAGACGTAGCAACTTTACGTCTCTACTAACTATCAAGAGCGAAAACTTGTATCTACTCTTTGTGTAATCTCTCCGCGCTCTACCTTGACTAAATTGTCTCTGGCCTTGAAAGCGATCACCCAGTCCCAATTGTGTGGGAATATTGGGTAATCTTTCCAGCACTTCTGCACCCCGACGCACTTCACAAGGGGTTCCCTCACCGATAACTTGCGACTTGCTACCTTTTTCACCATCAGAGGCGATAAAAATGATACGATCGGGCTGTAAACTTTTGATGGCGGTGATGATGGGTTGGAAAGAACCACCGACAGTGACGAGGAGTATTTTGACCATAGATGCAATATAGCAAACCTAAGTAAGTTCTGATGGTGAACCAACTTGAATTAAACGATTACAAGCAAGGGGTTGCGGATTCCTACGATCGCAGAAGTCAAACCTATGACAATAGCGACTGGCACGTTCAAATTTGTCGTCGCCTACTTGAATATTCACAGGTTACTGCTGGGCAAACAGTTTTAGATATTGGAACAGGAACAGGTCATCTTGCGATCGCGGCGGCTCAAATCGTTGGTGATCGGGGGCAGGTGATTGGAATCGATATTTCTGCTGGGATGCTAGAGCAAGCACAGAGCAAAGTTAACGTATTAGGACTCGGTAACGTGGAGTTCCAACTTGCAGATGCTGAGGCTCTCGATTATCCAGCCAATCATTTTGACCATATTTTGTGTGCAAACACATTTCCCTGGATGGAAGATAAAGAAGCGACTTTACGGCTGTGGTATCAATTTCTCAAGCCTGGTGGTCGAATCGGTGTTCATACTCCTGCTGATACAGCCTATGTTGGGGCTGTTATTTTACGAAAAGTGTTTGCAAAATATGGCGTTTCGCTAGAAGCTAGCAATCGGATTGGTTCCGTTGAGCAGTGCCAAGATTTATTTATCAATGCTGGTTTTGAGGCAGTTGAAATCAGAATAGAGCAGCACGGCAGCTATACGAACCTAGAGAAAGTAAAAGCAACTTGGGAGGGGGTTGTTGTGCGTCCTTCATCTACCTCTCTCAAAATATTAGGCAATGGGTTATCGCAACTTTCATCAGCACAGTTGGCGCAAGCTAAAGCGGAATTTGATGCAGAACTAGAATCTCTCCAAACTGAGGAGGGAATCTGGGATGATCTCACTACTTTGTATATACTGGGTCGTAAGGCTGAAACTTGAAGTAGTCGTTGATCGCCGCCTAACAATCCCAATGCACCGGAACAATGTCAAGCGATCGGTGCGTTGCAGAGGGTATCTGTGTCCGGTGATTGGGGTCGTTAAATATTTTTTCATATCTTTAGTTTCTTCTCTCGCCAATATAGCTTTGACGGTAATTACTTTTCTTTAATCTGGAAGCTTGACGTGCAGACCACTGGCGCATAGGAGTAACTTTCTCTACATGAAGTAGCTTTTGGCGACAAGTATAATTATCTGTCAGTTGGGCGATCGCGAAGCGCCGAACGCACCAGCAATAAATCGAGTGCAGCGTTCTGGCTGAGATGAGACTTGTTCTTCTGCAAACAGAATCACCAACCAGAAAGTTAGGAAATGGGTAAATTAATCAGCAATCTCATTGACGGCTAGTTCATGTTTATAAATAGTATTATTAATATCTAACAGTGTAATCTTGTGCCATAAAGGAACTTAATTAACAGCATGAAGTGTTGGGTTTTGGGTTGATGCAGTCACATTTTCATTGACAGCAAGATGTGTTAAAAATTCTTCAATTTCCATTACTTCCCATATCTTTAGGATGGCGCTTATTATGAAAAAGGATATAGCGTCTAATCCAGTAGATATAGATTTTCTCTGTTTGATAAGAATAGTGCTTAAGCCTGATAACATATTACACCTGTTCAAGCAGTTTCTTAGGGCGTTGCTCCATAGGATGTGTTATTCAGAAAAATTCCATTTAATGCTCTAAATAAGGATGTTATACGGAAAAACTCTTGATAATACCAAGGGATATACGGAAAAATTCCCTATAATCCTCCCGTGAAGGGTGGTTATATGGAAAAATTCTATACAATACCCAGATAGGGATGTAAAAAGCAGTTTTCCCTATGTTCAGACAGGAGTTTGTTGTAATGCTCGATATATTAGGATTGACAAAAGATTATACGGAGACTTTCCGTATAATAATATAGTTATGATTCATGCAGATACATGGCAGTTTTGATTTCTAGCAACTTGCTCTATATTATTGTCAATTAACTGTTGATTAGAGGAGGAATAGATGTTAAAGCATTGGAGGAGTATGTGGATCGCGATAGCGATCTCTACGATACCTGTAGCAACTTTGGCGCAAGGAGTTGATTCATTCTCTGATAGCGCTTTGCTCAGAAACGGTGATTTTTACTCCAACTTATTTCATCAGAAGTTTTTGAATCGTTTAGTAGACCCACTTAAGTCGCGTCGAGGCAACCGCCTAGTTCGTAGGGAAACAACGACTGTTTCTCCATCTAAAGTGCCTGCGACTCAAACTTCCACCATTACAGTACCCCAACCGAATGGCGCAACGATGCCGAAGAAGTTAGCTCAATCTGCTCCTGAAGCGCAGCGTCAGACTGTTGAAAAGGTATTTAGTCAACTATTGGCTAGATACCCCAAATTAGAAGAGCAGTTTAATATCCCAGCGAATGATTTAGCAGGAGCGATGGCGGCATTTGTGATTCTGAATTATGAAACCTATCAAGGAACACAGCTCAACTCTTCTCAGGTGGAAGTCGTTGTAAAACAGATGCGGACTGCAATCTCAACCAGTCCTCAGTTTCAAACAGCTACAGCAGTGCAAAAGCGGGAACTATATGAACAAATGGCGATTCTGGGAATGTATGTAGGTGGATTAAATCTAGCGCTCAAACAAACGCCCAATCCTCAAATTGCGATTCGGCTTAAGACTGCGAGTAAAGGCTATCTGGAAACATTACTGCAAACGAGTGTAGATCGCATTTCCATCAAGAAAAATGGCTTAGAAATTCAGTAGTCTAGAATCAGGGGGGATGAAAGGTGTTGTCTTGATCGTAGAACCTAACAGAGCGCCAAGTCCATAAAAAGCATGAAGAATCCTATCTTATTCTCAAACAGAAGCCTAACAATCCGCATACACCCGACCATTTTGAGTCTTTTCGTTGAGTCCAAGAAGTTACTAGCGTCCGGTGAGCGCGACCGTTAAATATTTTTTCACATCCTCAGTTTTTCCTCTTGCCAAGATAGCCTTGGCGGTAATCACTTTTGTTTTGTGCCATATATGAGAAAGTCTAACTACTACGACAACATTGCACAAATATATGACCAAACACGCTGGTTAACTGAGTCAATTGCAGAAGAAGTAGCTGATTTTATTATTAATTTGACTAGTGCTACATCTAAAACATCTTTTTTAGAACCTGGTATTGGCACAGGTCTAAATATGATGCCGCTTGTCAGACGCGGTTATTTTGTGACAGGAATTGATATCTCTTCCGAAATGCTTGATCAGTTTCGGCGCAAATTTGATGTCGTTCCTCCTAACTTGCAACTTATCAATGCTGATGCTTCACAATTACCTTTTGCAGACAACAGTTTTGATGTTGTATTAACTGTTCATATGCTACATACTGTTGTCAATTGGCGAAATTTTTTAGATGATATTAATCGTGTGCTAAAGCCTGGAGGTTTTTATCTCAATTGTCAATGGATTACCCCACCAGCCCGAAAAGAATTTGAAGGATATTTCCGTCAAGTATTATCTAAGTATGTAAGCATTAACCAAAAACCACCCCAGATTGACAAAAAAACTCCAGAGATAGATGTAGAAGAATATTTGCAAAGCCAGGGTTATGCAGCGAATTACTTAGTAGCTAAAGCATGGATGGTTAGTAATACAGTTGAGGAGTTACTGAGTTTTTTCCAAGCAAGAGCCTACGGTTTATGTTGGCAAGTATCAGATGAAGTTTTTGAGCAAGTAATGAATGAATTTGCTGAGTTTTGTCTCGATTATTATGGCTCTGGTAAAACTATGATTTCCTCTGAAGCTAAGTTTGAAATATGGTCTTATAGAGCAATTTGATGCTTTGTATTTTGTGGAAATGGTGTAACCTAAAAAGATTCCCAAAATGAAGAGAAGTAAAACATATGACAAACATTGCATTAATTGTGGGGGCTGGTAGCGGACTTAGCGCATCTTTAGCGCGATTATTTGCAAAAGAAGGTTTCTCTGTTGCTTTAGCAGCACGTCAAATTGATAAGCTGAGTGTATTATCTGATGAGATTGGAGCAGTCAATTTTGCGGCTGATGCTTCTCAACCAGATGAAGTGGAACAACTGTTTCAAAATGTCGAACAACAACTAGGAGTGCCAACGGTAGTTGTATATAATCCCAGTTGGCGAGTTCGAGGTGCGCTAGTTGAACTTGATCCTGCTGATGTTGCTAAAACTTTAGAAATCACTGCCTATGGTGGTTTTTTGGTAGCACAAGCAGCAGCAAAACGTCAGTTGGCTATAGGTGGAGGAGCGATTTTCTTTACAGGTGCTTCCGCTAGTGTTAAAGGTTATCCCCATTCTGCTCCGTTTGCAATGGGTAAATTTGCATTGCGGGGTTTAGCTCAGAGTATAGCCCGTGAACTTGCTCCGCAAAATATCCATGTGGCACATTTTGTGATTGATGGTGCAATTCGTTCTGCTAGCCGTATTGAGTCAGAAGCTCAACCAGATAGTTTACTTGATCCAGATGCTATTGCGCAAACTTATCTCAACATTCTCTACCAACCCCGTAGTGCTTGGACATGGGAAGTTGAATTGCGCCCCTGGGTAGAAAAATTTTGATTGAGAAAACAAAAAGTAAAACTGGTATGACAGGGATGAAAGTATCAAATTAATTTGAGCAGAAAAATATAAAAAGGAGTCAGAATACAGAATACTCTAGCCATAAAGCGCAAAGTCGGAGCGGCGGCTACTCTGCGGGAACGCCTTATGGCGAACCGCCGTAGACGCTTTGCGGCTTGCCGCAGGCATCTGACCTTTGTAAGACAGGAATAGGGTTTTAATTAGGAAGAATATTTTAATTTTTAGAAATCTCCGAAAATGAATGTAGAGACGTTGCAGTGCAACGTCTCTACAAGGATTTCGGGCAACGTAGAATTAAATTCGGTCGATGTCTTTTTTCGCCCACCAGAGACGAAAGCGCATAGCGGAACGTAGTACGATTTTAAAGCAATATTTGCTACCCAGTTGGACTCCAATTCATGCTGAATTCTGACTCCTGATTTCTGAATTCTGTTTGATAAAATTGCTTTTTATTTTTGTGCCAAGCTATAGTACTCATAAAAAGAAGTGGCAAAGCCACTTCACATTTCCCAGGTAGAACCTAAAAATCAGTATAACGACTAGAGAAAATTAAAATAGTATAAATTGTCACCAATTATTTTGAGATTTCCATTAGTCAGAGGCTAGAAGCTAGAAACTAGAGATAAAAGGTTAGGGGCTAGAGGTTAGAGAAAAGAGAACTCGATGGTATCAGACACACAGTAGAAGCCAATTCCTCCAATGCACTAGCGTAGCTCAGTCTATCCCTATCTATCGCTTGAAAAGGTCTAATGATTTGCGATCGCTCTCTACTCTAGCTCAAATGGTACAGACACATCTAGCCAAAGATTACCAGTTATCACTGGTTTCATAGTTTCCCTGATACCGAGTCCAGGCTGACACATATCGTCACTATGGGGATGAAGTGAGATTCAAACCCAAGCTTAGACTCATCCTAGCCACAAATTGTTAACTACAATACTCACAAGTTGTGAGAAACTGATATAAATATACTACGGTTAGTTTATCGGGGAATCGTACTATATATGGTGGTGTCTTTATACTCAAGCATTTCTCAGCCAGCCAGTAAGAATACTAAGCAAATTTTCTCGCGGCGATCGTTTCTTCCAGAACAACAAAATAGTTTATGGAAGATTGAAGCTGGTTTTGTCAGGACTTTTAGCTATTTAGAAAATGGCACAACAGTCGCTTTAGGGCTATGGGGTGCTGGAGATATTGTAGGCAAGTCTTTGTCAAAATTAGAACCATATCAGATGGAATGTCTGACGAAAGTGGAAGCAACAACATTACCTATTGAAGAATGGCATTGTGCCACAGAGACGCTGTTGGCGCATATTCAACAGGCGGAAGAATTAATGGTCATTCGTAGCTACAAGAAAGTGGATACAATGTTGATTAAATTATTGGCATGGTTATCTAAAAGGTTTGGCTCAGAAGTAGAGAAAGGACGTTTAATAGATATGCGGTTAACTCACGAAGACTTAGCGGAAATGCTAGGTTCGACAAGGGTGACAATTACTCGCATTCTAGGACAATTTGAACAGGAAGGTTTGATCGATAGGCTATCCCTACATCGCATAGTCTTGAAAGAAGAGGATATTTGGTATTATGAGATTTAGCTAGATTGAGTAATGCAAACATCGTCCTCTACATTATCGTATTTCTCACTTTAGTGGGGTACAAGAGGCTAGAAGTTAGAGGCTTATAATCAGGATCTGCTATGGCTTTGCCCTCAATGTGAATATTTAGGGTGTCTAAGTTAGCAAGTCTGCTTACTCCATCCTCACTAATCCAGCAGGAGAATTTTTCTTGCCATCATTTGCTGATGCTAAGGATGCGGCTATAACGAGAAACAAGTCGAGAAATCAGTGGTTGCCAATGATACAATTGTGGCATGATAATGTGGCTGTGTACCTGATTCAGATTTGCATGATGATCTGGATAATATAGCTTTCGGCAATTCAAAATAAATCTTTCTCTATTTAATAATATGGTTTATTTATCGATTTAATGTATTTTTTTGGTTGTTTCCAGAAGAATTCTACAAAAAAAAGCTAAAAGATAATACGTAAATTTACGTAAATTTTCAGCAAGTTGTGAATTTTATATGCAACCCTGGGAACATAGGGTTGTCAATCTATGAAGGGATGGGTGAAGCAGGCTCATAAATAGTAGTGCAAGCATTCACGGGAGACGAATCTTGTAAATTTTCCCAATAACTGTATTTTAGTTAAGAAAAATGATTTAATAAAATTCTTGTAAACCTATATTCTCTGTGTTTTTGTAGTCAAAAAATAATTTACTGAACCACAAAGCCTCAGAGGCACAGAGGAAGGAACTACTAGAAATCAGAATTTTATCATTCACATTGACATTCCTAGTATTACTCATCCTACGTGTTTTTTTAGCAATTTTTGTTAGCTTTCTCATCACTACCTATGAAAAAAAAATTTGCATATACTACAACACTGTTATCTACCTGTGCTTTACTAGTCACAGCTTGTGGAAATGGTAATACAAGTACAAATCCGCCGACTAATTCACCAGACAATACAACTAGTACTACGGCAGCAAACGTTGCTACGACAACAGATACATCAGGTAAAATTCCTATTGGTATTGCTGTGGCTCAAACAAGTAATGTCGCTCTACTAGGACAGGAACAAGTTGCTGGAGCGAAAATTGCCGAGAAATATTTTAATGACAAAGGTGGAGTTAATGGCACTACCATAAAACTAGTATTTCAAGACACGGCTGGTGATGAAGCCGGAGCAATTAATGCTTTTCAAACTTTAATTAATAAAGATAAGGTAGTCGGTATTGTGGGGCCTACATTGTCTCAACAAGCTTTTAGCGCAGATCCCATTGCTGAACGCTCTAAAATACCAGTTGTGGGGCCATCAAATACAGCTAAAGGTGTCCCAGAGATAGGTGATTATGTAGCTCGTGTATCTGCACCCGTATCTGTGGTTGCTCCTAACTCAGTTAAAGCTGCTCTTAAGCAAAATCCTAATATTAAAAAAGTTGCAGTTTTCTTTGCTCAAAATGATGCTTTTAGTAAATCAGAAACGGAGATTTTTCAAAAAACAGTTAAAGACCAAGGTTTAGAATTAGTCACAGTCCAAAAGTTTCAAACTACTGATACAGACTTTCAATCTCAAGCTACTAATGCGATTAATTTGCAACCAGATTTAGTAATTATTTCTGGTCTGGCAGCAGACGGGGGTAACTTAGTGAGACAATTAAGAGAATTAGGTTACAAAGGAGCAATTATTGGTGGAAATGGTCTGAATACATCGAATATTTTCCCAGTTTGTAAAGCCTTGTGTGATGGTGTCTTAATAGCTCAAGCGTACAGTCCAGAACATCCAGGTGAAGTTAATACCGCATTTCGTCAAGCCTATATTGATCAATATAAAAAAGAACCACCCCAATTTAGCGCTCAAGCTTTTACCGCCGTACAAGTCTATGTCGAAGCTCTCAAAACTTTAGATAGTAAAAGCAAAGTTAATAAAATCCAGTTACCAGATTTACGTACTGAATTGAATAAACAATTACTTGCTGGTAAATACAATACACCATTAGGAGAAATTAGTTTTACCCCCACAGGTGAAGTAGTACAACCAGAGTTTTATGTTGCTCAAATTAAAATGGAAAAAGACGGTAGCCAAGGGAAGTTTGCGTTTTTGAAATGAGGGAGTACTGAGTGCTGAGTGAGGGATTTCTAACCAATGACCAATGACTAATGACTATTGACTAATGACTATTGACTATTGACTAAAAATTAAATGAACGTATTTTTCCAACAATTGTTGAATGGGTTATCGATTGGCAGCGTTTATGCAATTTTTGCCTTGGGTTATACTTTGGTTTATTCCATTTTAGGAATTATTAACCTAGCTCATGGGGCAATTTTTACCTTGGGGGCATATTTTACTTATGCACTTATGGGTGGTACTTTTGGTTTTAATGGGTTGTTAGCAAATGCTACATTACCGATAAAATTACCATTTGCTTTCGCTTTGATTATTAGTAGTGCGTTAGCAGGATTAGTTGGAGTAGCAATGGAACGTATTGCTTTCCAACCTTTGCGACGTAAAGGTTCTGATCCCTTGCTAACTGTGGTTTCTAGCTTGGGGGTAGCAGTAGTAATTGTCAACTTAATTCAATATTTGGTCGGTGCAGAAAGTTATACCTTTCCTGCTAATACGTTTGGCAATTTACCGCCAGCAATTAATTTTGGCACGGTAGCACAACCAATTCCGATTCGGAGTGTGCAGGTATTGATTTTTGTGGTGTCAGTGGTGATTGTGGCTATTCTCACCTATTTTATTAATCGCACTAAATATGGTAAAGCCATGCAGGCGATCGCAGAAGATCCAACCACTGCCAGTTTACTCGGAATCAATAGCGATCGCTTTATTGTCTTAACCTTTTTTATCAGCAGTTTTCTCGCTGGACTAGCCGGAACTTTGGTTGCTTCTAGTGTGAGTATTGCTGGCCCCTATTTTGGTATTGGCTTTGGGTTACGGGGTTTAGCCGTGATTGTTTTGGGTGGCTTGGGTAGCATTCCTGGTGCAGTCTTAGGAGGCTTATTAATTGGCGTAGTCGAGGCGCTGGTTCCATCTGAATATTCTGGGTATAAAGACGCTGTAGCTTTTGGCATTTTATTTGTCATGCTATTAGTTAGACCCCAAGGTTTGCTGGGTCGTCGGTTTATCCAAAAAGTTTGAAACAGTGAACTATATATGACAACAGTTACAAAACAAAGATTAACTTTTGCTCAGTTTCTTGATCAATGTCCAGAGGAAGGTTTTTATGAACTTGTGAATGGAGAAGTAGTAGAAGTGTGTTCTACCAGAAATCATGATGATGTCGCTGATTTTATTCTATTTGCTTTCAACAATGAACTTAGGCGACTAAATTTAAATTATGTCGTTAAAAATAAAGTAGTTTTAAAAACTATAGCTCCTGAAAACAAAGAACAAGGCCGCAAACCTGATATTAGTGTGATAGATAGGGATGTATGGCGGTCAGATCGTGCTGCTTATGCTGCACTTGCTCAACCGATTCAATTAGCAGTAGAAGTGACATCAACTAATTGGGAAGATGATTACATTGACAAGTTAGATGAATACGCAAGATTAGGTATTCCCGAATATTGGATTGTTGACTATTTAGCAATTGGTGACAGAAAATATTTAGGAACACCAAAGGAGCCGACTGTCTTTGTGTTTTCATTAAATGTAAATGGTAAATATGAACGCACATCTTTTAAAGGTTCTGAGCAAATCATATCGTCAACTTTTCCTGAATTAATGCTAACAGCAGAGCAAATATTAACAGCTTAAAATTTAATCAAACAATTTAAAATGGCTGAATTTTTCTCTACCTATGGTTCCCTTATCGTCTCTATGGTATTGGGGGCATTACTGGGACTATCACTTTATTTACCACTGATGGCTGGACAATTATCTTTAGCTAGTCCGGGATTTTATGCTTTAGGTGGTTATATTGCAGCGATTTTATCAACAACAGTTTTTAAAAATAGCAATAATTTATTTCCCATTCCTCTGTTATTATTAGAAATGCTTATTGCTGGATTTGTTTCAGCTTTATTGGGAATAATAGTAGGAATTCCCGCCTTAAGATTACGAGGAATTTATTTAGCGATCGCCACCATTGCTTTCGTTGAAGTTTTACGGGTATTATCTCTCAATTTAGACATTACAGGCGGTGCTGTAGGTATATTTGGCATTCCTCAACCCTTCCCAAGCCAAATCGAATATTTATGGATTGCCTTACCATTACTACTAATTAGTATGGTGCTATTTTACCGCTTAGAACGTGTGCGAGTGGGTAGAGCATTTACTGCTATCCGTGAAGATGAATTAGCCGCAGGGGCAATGGGAATTAACCCTACTTACTACAAAGTTTTAGCATTTACCTTGGGAGCAATTCTTGCAGGTATTGTAGGTGCAATTAGCGCCCATTTTCTGAATACTTGGAATGCCCGTCAAGGCACATTTGATGCTAGTATTATTTACCTAACTTTCGTGTTAATTGGTGGTTCGAGAACTTTTTTAGGTTCGGTAGTTGGAGGGATGGTATTTACAGCTTTACCTGAAGTTCTCCGAGGTATAGCTGATACGGGTGGTTTACCTATTTGGTTGGCACAGTTTCTGCGAGATGGGAGGTTAATTATTTTTGGTTTATTGATAGTCATCGGTACTATTTTCTTCCCCCAAGGTTTAGTAACTCCAGATATTTTTAAAATAGGGAGGGCTAAAAATAGATGAACCCCAAGCAAGGTAAAGTTATCTTAGCAGCTAACTCTCTGACTCGCCGCTTTGGTGGTTTAGTTGCGGTAAATAATGTATCTTTTGCAGTCAATCAACATGAAATTTTTGGCTTGATTGGCCCGAATGGTGCGGGTAAAACTACATTATTTAATTTAATCACAGCTTTAATTCCTCCTTCCAGTGGAGAGTTAATCTATCAAGGTAAGACAATTGCTCAATTACGCCCTCATCAAATTGCTGGATTGGGTATTGCTCGTACCTTTCAAAATATTCGCTTGTTTGGGGAATTATCAGCCTTAGAAAATGTGATTATTGCCCGGCATTTACATACTAAAAGTACCATATTTACTGGAGTTTTCGGTATACCACCAGCACCGCAAGCAGAGTCTCACAGTAGACAAAAAGCTTTAGAATTATTAGAGATGGTAGGATTGAGCGATCGCGCTGAGGAAAAATCCCGCAACTTTGCTTACGGTGATCAACGTCGCTTAGAAATTGCTCGTGCTTTAGCTTTAGAACCGCAAATACTGCTACTCGACGAACCGGCGGCGGGGATGAATCCCAATGAAAAACAGCATTTGAGTCAATTTATTCGAGATTTACGCGATCGCTTTAATTTAACGATCATTTTGATTGAACATCACGTACCATTAGTGATGGGATTATGCGATCGCATTGCCGTATTGGATTTTGGTCAATTAATCGCCTTGGGTGAACCTGCTGTAGTCAGAGAGAATCCGGCGGTGATTGAAGCTTATCTAGGAAATGAATGAGCGATCGTCTTTATCTTTATAGAATATTCTGAAATTCCTCTAAAGAAGCAACAGTTAATGCACTAGCCATCAGATTTTCCAATTGCGCTATATTTTTTTCTGCCAGTTTTGTGTTTATATCTTGATTAATTTCACCAAAGCGTATTTGCAATACTTGAATGATCTGTCGTCGCGCACCTCTCTCTATTCCTTGCTGAATTCCTTGCTGAATTCCTTGCTGTAGTCCACTTTGCTCACCTTCAGTAAAAATTTCTTGATACCAAGGCGATTCTCGTAATATAGCCATATCCCACCTCATTATTTGTTGTATTAAAGGTGTGTCTAACACAAAGCTAGCAAAAAATGCCAGCAATGATTCTAACTGATTCAGTTGGGGATCTGCTCGTAGTAGTTGTAATGCTCGTTGAACAACTGATGCTTCACCACCGCCTCGCAATATAGGCACAAATGGTAGTAATGAAGGTAGTGGTTCTTGAAACACTAACTCAGCATCTACCTCCCACAAATTAATCACGCGATAATCTTGAATTGCTCGTAATCCTAAAAATTCCTGGTTGTAACTATTGACTACAGTTACGCTGGCTGGGGGTGGCAAGATATTGATGAGGACTGGGTAAACTGGTAATCGATATCGCTCTTGGGCTAGTGCAGTATATGCTCTCATGCGGAGAGGCATATGTGCATTATAACGTAACTGCAACTCGTTAAGTACTAGAAAATCTCCCAGGTCTGGGCTGTATGCTTTGACTAAAACATCGGTTTCACGACTAATCCACTGAAATTCGGAACCAAGAATTTCTTTTGCCACAACTTCGGGAAGTTGTGTTACCCATTGTACCCACACATCAGGAGCTAGACTAATTAGTCGTTTGCTACCATTATCTGCTGCTTTTGCCACAAGAAACTTATATAAACTTTAGTAATTAATCATACACCCTGAAGATTCATGATGTATGTTAGGTTTGGTATCAGCATTGAATATTTCTGGATATAAACTGCCGATGAACGTAGAGACAAGCCGACATGAGAATAGCGAGGATTTTACAATTTTAGAACTTCAGGAACTTGATGTAAATTATGGTGGTATTCAAGCTCTAAAGCAGATTAATTTAACTATTAAAAAAGGTGAAGTAGTTACTTTAATTGGGGCAAATGGTGCAGGTAAAAGTACTACACTCCGAGCTATATCTAAAATAGTTAATCCTCGGCATGGGCAAATTATTTATAGTGGGCGAAATATTACTCGTCGTCTATCCCATGAGGTTGTCAAACTTGGCATTGCTCATTGCCCAGAAGGGCGGCGAGTACTGACTAAGCAAACGGTTTTAGATAATTTACTTTTGGGTGCTTATATTCGCTCTCATCAAGCCGAAATTAAAGCTGATATTCAACAACAATTTGAGTTATTTCCTCGGTTGGCACAAAGACACAATCAATTAGCAGGAACTCTCAGTGGCGGGGAACAACAAATGTTAGCGATCGCTCGTGCTTTAATGAGTAGACCACAACTTCTGCTTTTAGATGAACCTAGTTTAGGTTTAGCCCCTGCTATTGTGAGAGAAATCTTCTCCATTATTGAAAATCTCCGGGCTACGGGTGTAACTATTCTATTAGTCGAACAAAATGCTACTTTAGCTCTGCAAATTGCTGATAGAGGTTATGTTTTAGAAGCAGGTGCGATTAAGTTAACAGGTGCAGCTGCTGATTTAATTAACGATGAGCGAGTCAAAAAAGCTTATTTGGGTTAAAAAGTAATTTTGTTTACCACAAAGGCACAGCGAAAAGTCGGAGCGGAGGTTTCCTCCGTAGACGTTTCGTAGGCATCTGAACTTTTCAAGACAAAGGCACAGAGAAAAATAGAACCCTACTTTTTCCAGGAAAGCAGGGTTATGGAAAGGAGAAATCTTGATAAGATATCTAACTGACTACAGCTTTAGCTTTTTCTTCAACGACTACATAAGGTGTTTCTGTACCTTGGGCTAGGTAATCAGCGAGTTGTTTTTCAATTTGATCGCGAACAATTTGCCGATACTCCATGAAATGCTCGTTGTGGGCGCAAGCAGAGATGTAATGTTCGACAACTCCGGGATTATGCTTGAGGATGCTAAACAAATGATGCCAGAATTTCCACCGGGTTTCGCGTTTAATGCCTTGTCGCCAAATCACAATTAGTAAGGCTTTCACTACTACCAACTCTGGCATTTTGAAAGGTGTTTTATAACGTGGCGCACCCAGCATCAAGAAACAACGATAGGTGCGATCTAAGTATTGTACTGGGTCGTATAAAGCACAAAATGCTTCAATATATTCTCTAGCAATATCCTCTAAAGGACGAGTAGCCACAAAGTTCATCAATGTTGTTTGATTGATGTTGCTGTCTTGGTTTTCTCTGAGTCTGCCTTCTTTTTTCAGCCGATGCCACAATGCTGTGTTAGGTAAAGCTTGTAACATAGCAAAGGTAGTAGAGGGGATTCCCGCTTGTTCTGCAAACCGGACAATGCGATCGCCTGCACCTGCTTTTTCTCCATCAAATCCGATGATAAACCCAGCCATCGGGCGCAAACCAGCCTTAATGATAGTCTGTACTGCATCGACTAGGGAATTACGAGTATTTTGGAATTTTTTCGTCAACTGCAAGCTATCTTCGTCTGGTGTTTCAATTCCCAAAAACACGGCGGAGAAACCAGACTCAACCATCAAATCCAGTAATTCTTGATCTTGTGCTAAGTCAACTGAAGCTTCAGTATCAAACTTAAAGGGATATTGATGCTCAACCATCCAGACTTTTAACTCTTTCAGCAACAACTTGACATTGCGCTTGTTACCAATAAAGTTGTCATCCACCATAAACACACCCCGCCGCCAACCTAACTCGTAGAGATAATCTAACTCTGCTAGTAGCTGGGCTGGGGTTTTGGTGCGGGGTTTGCGCCCGTAGAGAACGATAATGTCGCAGAATTCGCACTGGAAGGGACACCCACGAGAAAACTGCACCGACATCATATCGTAGGCATCTAATTCCAGTAAATCAAAGCGGGGGATGGGTGTACTGGTGACATCTGGTTTTTCTGCGGTGCGGAAAGTCCCAGAGGTTTCACCCCGTTGCACGGCTTCCACAAACATGGGTAAAGTGATTTCCCCTTCATCCAAGATGAGAAAATCTGCACCCACATTCTGCACATCGCTGGGTGTAGAAGTGGGGTATGGGCCACCCACGGCGACTAACTTACCACGCCGTTTTGCTTCCTGGATTTGCTCTAGTAAATCTTGCTTTTGGACAATCATTGCTGAGAAGATAACGATATCAGCCCAAGCCCATTCTGCTTCTGTGACTGGACGAATATTGCGATCCACCAGCTTATATTCCCATTCTTGGGGTAGAATCGCCGCTACTGTTGCTAAGCCCAACGGTGGTAACAACACCTTGCGATCGACTAAAGCCAGAATTTTCTCGTATGACCAAAAGGTTTTTGGAAATACTGGATACACTAGTAGAATACGCATCTCGTATCAATCCTCACGCTGCGATTGTAATCCCACGCTAACAAAAATAATTACTTATTGACTTTTTGTTAAATTGGCTTTAGTTTACCGTTAATTTGATTTTCTTGGCAATTATTCAGACAATACACTACGTATTTGTTTTGATCTCATTGTTCCATAAATAAGTAAAAATTCAAGTAGAAAGTACTTGATTAAAGTCTGTTTATGTGCATTAAGAATAATAGTAATCAGCTACACTGGGTAGTGAGGCTATCAATCACTCATATCCTCAAGCACTATTTTTTATTATTTTTGTTGGCGTAGCCTGCGCTCATCCAGACAAAACTGAGTAAAAATTAAAGCTCTAAGCTTTCTTGGGCTGAATGCCAAAACCTAGCAATACTAATTTGTTTTTTATCTTCTTCTACTCGATAAATAATGCGATAGGGCTTAAGAATAAGCTGACGAATATTAGAATCATCAAATTCAGATACTTTTTGTCCTTTGAAGGGAAATTAACTTAATTCCTGAGATTTTTGGATAAGTTTTTTTCATAGTGTTCTTGCGGCTTCAGGATTAGTTAAAGCTATGTACCTAACGATAGTTTCTAAATCTCCTACAGCTTTGAGAGAAAGAATTATTTGGTAGTCCATGCTTCAATCATCTGCTCTATAGATTCAATTGAAACTCCTTTTCCCTGATCAATTTCAGATAAACCCTCTTTCACAGCAGCAATAAACTCAATTTCCCGAAGAATCTCGCGTAGACTTAAATTAGAGGGTAATCGCTTCACCAGTTCAATAACTGTGTCTCTGTCGCTCATAGCAATTATGGCTTAATCGGGGCAAATATAATTTTAACTCACTTGCCGAGAAACTCCGTAAAAGTGACAACACGATTCCCCTGTGAGAAATTCGGGAAATCATAATTGCGAATTACGAATTGTGAATTAATATTACTTCTTATTTTTTCAGAACTTGGTTTTATTACTCTCCACATCGCTAATTTGTAAAACATCGCTCACGGTTGCACAGTAATTTGGTAAGCCAAAACTATCAGGATTAACTACAGTATCGTATGTGAAATGTCGGTAGTTCATGCAGAATCTATCCCAAGCAGCCATTTGAATGCGAAATACGGCAATAATTAAATTTGCTAAGGATAAAGATAGGGGAATGCGGAAGTAAATTTTTTTGCCTAAATAACTACAAACTTCTTCTATAGCTTCGTCAGCAGTTAACTGCTTTTGTCCTAAAACTAATCTGCGGGGTGCGCCTGGTTGAGGAGGGTTAGCGATTAAATGTGTGACTACGCTAGCAATATCTTGTCCATGGATGAAGTGAAAACTACCATCGGCGCTCAAAAAGCGGATTAGGTTAACATACTTGGTAATCTCTGGAATCCCAGATGTGGCATGAGAGTATGGTTTTTTCGCATCACCACCTAAAACTAAAGTAGGGAAAACGGTAGTAATTTTGGGGGCAATACTTAATTCTGATATCTTTTGTAAGCATTCATATTTAGAACGGATATAATCTGTACCAATTTCCCCTGCTGCTTTGAGTTGTTGATTGTGTCTATCTAATACGCTAGCTGTGGAAAAATAAATGACTTGTTGACAACGCTGTGGATCTAATTTGTTTAGTAATTCAATAGTTTTAGATACATTAATCTCAAAGGTTTGCTCACCACCCCAAGCCGTTGCTGTGAGTACAGCTATATCAATTGTGGGTAGTAAATCAGCTAGTTGATGAATATATTGCATATCACCCTGCAATACATTGATACCAGGACGAGCTTGAGTATCAACTTGTAATTTGCTGGGATTTCTTACCAATAAATATAGTTCGTGATTAGTGTCTTTAATTAAGGCTTCGCTGATATAGTGACCGATACAGCCACTTGCACCTGTTACTAAAATGCGTTTTGGAGTCATGAGTAATGGACTAACGACAAAAATTTTGCTCTCTGTGTCTCCGTGTCTTTGTGGTAAAAATAATTTATTTAACCACAGAGGCACAAAGAACACAGAGTTAAGAAGTTAAATACCATTGCCTAAACAACTGCATGAAGTTGCTTGGCTGTTTCAAAGAAGAAAGCGACGTTTTCTTCTGGGGTGTCTGGTAATACACCATGTCCCAGGTTGAGGATATGACCCCAGTTGCCTGCTTTGCGGACTGTATCAATGATGCGATCGCTGATAAACTGTTTAGAACCAAACAGTACGCCTGGATCAAGATTCCCTTGTACCTTCATCTGTTTACCCAGTCTTTCCCGCGCTTCAGCCATATCTACTGTCCAATCGACAGTGACGATATCCGCGCCCGATTTACCCATGCGTTCTAATACGCCTGCGCTACCACTGACGAGCAGAATTAGCGGTGTGTCAGGGTGAGTTTGTTTGATTTGCTCAAACACTCGTCGCTGATAGGGTAGAGCAAAGGTGTCATAATCTTGGGGACTGAGTTGTCCTGCCCAAGAGTCAAACATTTGTACTACTTGCGCGCCGGAGTCGATTTGGTAACGGGCATAGACAGCGATCGCATCTGCTAATTTAGTTAGCAGTTGATGGAGCATTGTCGCGTCGGAGAATGCCATATTTTTAATGATGGAGTAGGTTTTGGAACCTTTACCTTCCACCGCATAAGCTGCGAGAGTCCAGGGCGCACCAACAAAGCCTAATACCGTTGAATTGTTACCTACTTCTTGGCGTAATGCCTGCAATATGGTTTTAATAAACGGTAAAGCTGCTTCTGGTTCTAAGGGATGTAGCTCGTCAACTTGTGCTTGAGTGCGAATGGGAGCATGAATGATGGGGCCTTTACCTTCCGCAATGTCCATGTCAATTCCCAAGCCTGGCAAGGGGGTGACAATATCGGAGAATAAAATTACTCCATCTGGCTGGAAAGCTTTCCAAGGTTGGAGAGAAACCTCAATCGCCACTTCGGGAATTTCCGAGCGATCGCGGAATGAGGGATACTTGTCCCTTAAATCTCGATATGCTTTCATATATCGTCCCGCTTGTCGCATCATCCACACAGGGGGACGATCGACAATTTCACCACGAGCCGCCCGCAAAAGGTGAGGAACCGTTGAGGAGACACCCATTTAACACTTCTTCCTAAGTCACTTTTTTATGTCAATGTTTAGCTTATCATTCTGGGATTACGCTTTATCAACAAGAGGCTAGAGGCTAGAGGCTAGCAGCTAGTATTTTTTACTATTAGGAATCTGGTTGGATGTGGGAAAAAATGACTTATTCTGAAAACTTAATTATCACGTGGACATTTTCCCCAATCTCCTGACTAGAGGCTACTATTTTTGACTATGTATTGTTTCTAGACAGCGACTCACGAGAAAAATCTCCTAAAAAAACCAGGAAAACTCTTTTCTCTAGCCTCCTTTATTTGCTTTACTCAACTTTATATGTCAATGAATCCCAGTAGCTCATCTCCTGTTACATCCGCTAATAGTCATCTCCAGTTAAACAAGTTATTGATACCCCGTTCTCAGCGTCGCCTCTTCTTTCTCCAGTTTACTTTTATGACTGTCTTGGGTTGGGTGGTAGGTGGCATAGCCAGCATTGCTTTAGAGAAGATTATCTGGGAAAGCCTACCACCTACTTTTATTGAAGAGCCACAAATCTGGGTTTTTTGGGCGAGATTGCTGAGTAATATTGTGTTTGCCGTAGTTTTTGCGGCTGATCAAGCTTTAGTCGTCCGGCGCTATTTTTCTGGTTGGTTATGGCTATTTGCCACTAGCTTTGGTTGGTTAATTGCCAATGGTGTAGCTACTGCTTGGATTAACTATATTTCATCTATTGCAACTTCTCTTAATGAAAGTTTAACTTCTGAAATCACTCTGACTTTGGGATTTTTGTCAACACTTTCATACATTTTTTCCGGAATTTGGCTGGGTTTGTTTCAATGGTTAGTATTGCGACGCTACACAACCAAATCTTGGTGGTGGAATTTTTCCCCCTCTATTTCTTTCTTATTGATCAGTTTATTTGTGTGGTTACTGTCCTTAGGACAAAATTTACTACCACAAATGTATCGCACTCCAGTATTGTATTGGAGTCAACAAGTATTTACCGCTATGATACTCGGAGTGATTCCGGCAATTGGTTTATGTACGTTAAAAAGAAACTTCCGCCGTAAAACTGAAACTTCCAGTTAGAAACCAGAGGGTGAAAATGTCTTTTCCTAATATCTTTACACCAGCTTTCAAGATAAGTTGTTGCCGAAAAAACCACCATCAAAGATAAACATCTTTAGTGTCTAGACTCTATTTAACTATTTACTAGTTATTAAAATACATAGTTGTACATATAGAACTCCTATTTGATTTTTGTTAGCGTAGCCTGCACTTACGCATACTAAACTCAGTACACATTCATTTTCTAAAACCCTATTACCTATTACCTGTCACCTGTCACCTGTCACCTGTCACCTATTACCTATTACCTATTACCTGTCACCTGTCACCTGTCACCTATTACCTATTACCTGTTACCTATTACCCATATATTATGAATAAAAACAAGATTTCTATCAAAACAATCAAGCCTCCTATCGCTGAACAACAGCCACAAGTGTTAGAATTGCACGGCGATCGCCGGATAGATAATTACTTTTGGCTACGGGATCTAGAAAACCCAAAAGTCGTTGAATATCTAGAAGCAGAAAATAGATATACCACAGAGATGATGCAGCATACAGAAGCGCTGCAAATCAAGCTCTACGATGAGATGTTAGCTCGGATTCAAGAAACTGACTTATCAGTACCCTATCGCAAAGATCATTATTATTATTATTCTCGGACTGAAGCCGGAAAAGCTTATCGAATTTATTGCCGTAAATATGGCAGTTTAGATGCACCAGAAGAAGTGCTACTAGATGAAAATGAATTAGCAGATGGGGAAGATTTTTTTGATTTAGGGATACTTGCTATCAGTCCTAATCATCAAATACTAGCTTATTCCTATGATACCAGTGGCTCTGAACAATATACACTTTTTTTTCTAGATTTAAATACACATCAGTTATATCCAGAAAGTATTAGTGATACCTATTTTTCTTGTTGTTGGGCTAATGATAATCAAACATTATTTTATACAAAAATTGACGCAGCTAATCGTCCTTACCAACTCTTTAGACATACATTAGGAACATCACCAACAAAAGATGTTTTAATCTACCATGAACCTGATAATGCCTATGCCTTATATGTGGACAAAACCCGCAGTCAAGAATATATACTGATGACCTTAAGCAGTAGTATTACGACAGAAGTTCACTACTTAAATGCCAATCATCCCGATGATAAATTTCAGGTAATTTATCCCCGGCAATCAGGCATAGAATATGATGTTGAACATCATAGCGATTACTTTTATTTAGTCACCAATGAAGCAGCCACCAATTTTAAATTAGTCAAAACTCCAGTAGCTGCGCCATCTAAAGACAATTGGCAAACTATTATTCCCCATCGTGAAGATGTTTTGTTATCGGGAATCAGCTTATTCATCAATCATTTAGTAATTTATGAAAGAAAGAATGGGTTGCCAACCGCAACAGTGCAAAATTTATTGACTGGAGATAAAAACGATATCATTTTTCCTGAACCTACTTACCAATTTTCCGAGGGTAGTAACCCAGAATTTAATACTAGTATTTTACGATTTAACTATACTTCTTTAGTGACTCCACCGTCCGTTTTTGATTATGATATGGAGACTCACAAGCAAGAGTTACAAAAAGAGACACTAGTACTTGGCAACTACGACAAAAACCAATATGCAAGTGAATGGTTGCTGGTGACATCAGCCGATGGGGTACAAATTCCTATATCGATTGTTTACAAACAAGGTATAGAAAAAAATGGCAAAAATCCCTTATTACTCACAGGCTATGGTGCGTATAGTATGTCATACCCGGCATCTTTTTCATCATCACGACTAGCATTATTAGATCGGGGGATAGTTTTTGCGATCGCTCACATTCGCGGTGGTGAAGAAATGGGGCGAAAATGGTATGAAAATGGCAAATTTTTGCAGAAGAAAAATACCTTTACAGATTTTATCACCTGTGCTGAATATTTAATTAATCAAGGTTGGACAGCAAGCGATCGCCTCGCCATTACAGGCGGTAGTGCAGGTGGTTTGTTAATGGGAGCAGTCATTAATATGCGTCCCGATTTATTCCAAGTTGTAGTGGCTAATGTGCCATTTGTCGATGTCGTGACAACAATTTTAGACACCTCTCTACCTCTTTCAGAAATGGAATGGGAGGAATGGGGAAATCCCAATGATCAAGTCTATTACGACTACATGAAATCTTACTCACCCTATGATAATGTGACAGCAAAAGATTATCCCCACTTACTCATTACGGCTGGTTTAAATGATTCTCGTGTCAAATACTGGGAACCAGCTAAATGGACAGCCAAACTGCGAGAGTTGAAAACAGATGACAATATCCTTCTCTTGAAAACTAACATGGATGCTGGACATAGTGGTGCATCAGGACGTTACGAAAGCTTAAGAGAACTGGCTTTTGAATATGCTTTTATTTTAGATAGATTGTGTTTATAGTTGATGGGAATTGGGAATTTTAAAAAACACACTCTCAGACCAGACTTAATCCTCAATGCCAACAGAAAAACTACCAATCATTATTGCCCATAGAGGAGCTAGTGGTTATCGTCCAGAGCATACTTTAGCAGCTTATGAACTAGCCATTCAATTAGGGGCTGATTATATTGAACCAGATTTAGTATCTACCAAAGATTGTGTACTCATTGCCCGCCACGAAAACGAAATTTCAGGAACAACTGATGTAGCTGAACGAATAGAATTTGCCAATCGTCAAACAACTAAAATTATTGATGGTGAATCTATCACAGGTTGGTTTACAGAAGACTTTACTTTAGCTGAGGTAAAAACTCTCCGCGCTAAGGAAAGAATTCCGGTTATTCGTCCAGGAAACACACCTTATGATAGACTTTGGGAAATTCCGACTTTACAAGAAATAATTGATTTAGCTCAGGCAAAAAGCTCTTTGTTAGGACGGACTATAGGCATTTATCCCGAAACTAAACACCCTACATATTTTGAGGCGATCGCTTTGTCATTAACCGAACCTTTAGTAGCTATTTTAAATGCTAATGGGTACACTGATGAAACTGCGCCAGTTTTTATTCAATCTTTTGAGGTTAGTAATTTACAAAAGCTGAATAAATTAACCGATGTTTCTCTAGTACAGCTTATTAATAATTATGGTCAACCATATGATTTGACAACGAGTGCAGATTCTCGCACTTATGCTGATTTAATTACCACTGTAGGTTTATCACAAGTTGCTACTTATGCCAATGGTATTGGGGTACATAAAAATCTGATTATCCCCAGGGATAGTAACGGCAATTTGTTATCTCCCACCACGCTTGTTAATAATGCTCATAGTGCTGGTTTATTCGTTCATAGTTGGACATTTCGCAACGAAAATGTTTTTTTACCAGCGAACTTACAAGACAACCCAAAAGCAGAATATAAGAGATTTTATCAAACGGGTATTGATGGGGTATTTAGCGATAACTCTGATACAGCTTTTCAGGTACGCTGTAATTTTTAAAAATCGATATTACCACAGAGTCACGAAGTAGTAGGTTGGGTGGAGGCTTTGCGTAACCCAACATCATCTGAGGAACCCAATGTATATCTTAGTGTTGTGTGACGCTACCGCTACTCAACCTACAATTTTTTGGCAACATTTTATCTGTGCTGCACCAGTAAAAGTGGTAGTCTGGCAGTTGTCAAAATAATTGAGATAGCGCTTGAACTCACAGCTAATTATTGCTGCAATAGCCAGCCACTTTACACCATTTTATACAAAAAAGTACGGGCAAGCATACTTAGGTGACTGCTTGGAAATTATCAAACTGATCACAGATGATAGTATTAATTTAATCATTACCTCGCCTCCATTTGCTTTAACGCGCAAAAAAGAATACGGTAATGAAAGCGCAGAAAAATATATTGACTGGTTTTTACCCTTCGCGCATCAATTCAAAAGAGTTCTGGCTGAAGATGGCTCATTTGTTTTAGATTTAGGTGGTGCATATCTTCCTGGTCATCCTGTACGCAGCATCTACCAATACGAACTATTAGTCAGATTATGTAAGGAAGTTGGTTTTTTTCTAGCACAAGAATTTTATCACTACAATCCAGCGCGATTGCCCACACCGGCAGAATGGGTAACAATCAGACGCATACGGGTAAAAGATACAGTAAATGTGGTTTGGTGGTTATCAAAAACCCCAAACCCGAAAGCAGATAACCGAAAAGTATTAAAGCCATATAGCCAGAGTATGAAAAAGTTACTCAAAAATGGCTACAAGGCTAATATTCGTCCCAGTGGGCATGATATCTCGAATAAATTCCAAAAGGATAATCAGGGGGCTATTCCGCCAAATTTGTTAGAAATTGCCAATACTGAATCCAATAGCGCTTATTTACAGCGTTGCAAAGCAGCAAGAGTTAAACCCCATCCAGCCAGATTTCCCCAAGGATTTGCTGATTTTTTCATCAGATTTTTGACTGATGAGGGAGATATAGTATTAGATCCATTTGCAGGTTCTAATACTACTGGGTTTGTTGCGGAAACGTTGCAACGCCGATGGATATCTTGCGAAATCAAAGAGGATTATGTTTTGGGAAGTGAGTATAGATTTGGTGAATAGTCAATAGCCTACAGTGCATATATTTTATTTATTGGGTGTAGACTTTTGACGATGAATTCTATCAAACCAATTTATATGGGACTTACGCAGTCAACCAATAAACCCTTCTGAAGGTGGTCAATAGTCCATGGTCAATGGTCAAAATCAAGTTTTTTTGGACTATTGACTATTGACTATTGACAAAAAAGCCAGAAGATTTAGTGAGCTGCGTAAGTCCATTTATATTTCACCATTTACTTGCATTTGATGAACTTGATCTGCCAACTCTTGACGACTTTGATCATCAAGTTTATCTATTGCTAACATTCCCATTAAAATCACCTCTTTGAGTGTTAAACGTGTAGAATGTGCCTGTTTTTGCACAATCTCTTTAATTATTGGACTGACACCGATCGCTGTACTAGCTCTAGCCACAAAATTACAGGGAAACATCAATAACTTCGCATAAATTTTAGCATTTTCTACGAGATTCTTCTATATAAATAGAACTTAATTTATATGGGTAAAAATAAATAAATACAAGTTTAAATATAGAGTAATATATATAGTTAAGTAATAAATAACACATTGTTGCCCAGAAAATAGTACTAACTAGTAATAACCTTATTTATGTTCATTGCTACTCATTTAAGCGTTATCATCAACCCGAATATTCACTAACGGAACAAGATAAGCTTTAAAGAATTGGTGAATTATCGAACATAATCTCGTTAACCCGCTTTACAGAACTATATATTCTCAATAAGAATGATATTTTAACCACAGTAAATTTCCTGAATACAAGCAACCAGCACTGTCATAGGGAAAAGCAGTCATTAGAGGAGAGATGAAGCGATGAGGGAACCGTATCTGTTGGCAGCAGGTTTGTTAACAGGATTGGCACTACCAGCATCAGCGCTTCCACAGATGTCGATGATTCTGCCAGAAGAGTCTGAAGTTCAGTGGGATGCAAAACAAGGCTCACAGACAGTAACAGATGTCAAAAACATCAGTAGTACTGATATATCTTTACCAGAATTTAGCAATCAGCTATTCCATCATGGAGAGATTTTGCCAACAGTCAGCGAAAACAATGACCCTAGATTTTTTAATCTTTCCTTACCCGAATTCAGTAGCCAAACTTTGCCACCCTTGGAAGCATCCCAACCTAAAGCAGGAGAGAAAAATCTTACCAATCCCGAAGTTACACTACCACAATTTAACGAGCAAGAATTAACAACACCAATAGACTCTTTTTTGCCTCTCAATAGCCAACCTGGGAATTTGCCGTTAGTTTCTGGTAGTCAGCTTTACTATCAAAGATTAGCAGCACTGAAAACAGGACAAATTTATACTCGTACAGAAACCGAAAGCGCTCAATCATTGCCAGATTCAAGGAAAAAGCAGCAATTAACCTATGAAGACTGGAAAAGTTTGTTAGCGATGGAAGCAAAAGCGATCGCACAAGGGCAAGGTAAGAACCGTCTAAGTATCTTGGTTGGCGATTCCTTGAGTATGTGGTTTCCCAGAGGAAAACTGCCATCTGGTAAACTATGGCTCAATCAAGGCATATCTGGAGATACCACTAGTGGAGTTGCTAACAGATTAGCAGCATTTTCCCAAACTAGACCAGATGCAGTATACGTTATGGCGGGGATTAATGACTTGCGTAAGGGAGCCAGCGATGAAGTAATCTTACGCAATCACCGCCGCATCATCCGCAGCTTACGGCAGCATCACCCCAAAGCACAAATATTCCTTCAATCTATCTTACCCACAGATTTATCAACCATTCCTAATAGTCGTATTCGTCATCTCAATGTCAAGCTGGCTGAGATCGCTAAACAAGAAAAAGCCAATTACTTAGATATTTATACTTGGTTTACCGATGCTGATGGCAAACTACGTTCTGACTTAACCACAGATGGCTTACATTTGTCGGCTGATGGTTACGATGTGTGGCGATTTGCACTCCAGCAAGTAGAGTTCAAGCTAAATAGTCAATAGTCAATAGTCAATAGTCATTGGTCACTATTTTACTAATCTCTCACTCATAACTCAGCACGGGCTAAACGCCCCGCTTCCGCTAACAGCACTCAGCACTCCTTCACTCACTCCGCACTTTGTCATATATGGAAGTTACAGATCAAGATTTTACTGCTATCAGGTCTGTCATTGAACATCAATTGGCAGCCTTTCAACAAGATGATGCCCAAAGTGCTTTTACTTTAGCTAGTCCGGCAATTCAAGAACAATTCCAAAACCCAGAGAATTTCTTACGGATGGTGAGTATTAGCTATCCGGCTGTTTACCGTCCTCGCTCTGTATTTTTTGAGAAAATCACCACTATTCAAGATAACATTACTCAGCCAGTTTTACTCCTCGCTCCCGATGGTATTCCATTGAGGGCTTTATATTTTATGGAGAAACAAGCAGATGATACTTGGCGGATTAATGGTTGTATTCTTGTGTCTGTGGAAGCTGAGAGTTTTGGGAATTAGTAATTTGTGATTTCGCTACGCAGAATAATTAAACGGGAAGTGGGGAATTTGCTTGATTGAGGACTTGATTGAGTTTGCCACTGCGATAACCTTCTAAGTCGAGGGTGACGTAAATGAAGCCCAGTTCTTGAAATTTGCTCACTAGAGACTCTAAATCTGTTGTGAGGGCAAAATCTTTGATTTTTTCTGGTGGTAGTTCTATGCGGGCTGTATCGCCTTCAGAACGGACGCGCAAATTTTGCCAACCTAGTTTGCGGAGATAAATCTCGGCTCGGCCTACACGTTGTAATTTTGTAATGGTAATCTCTTCACCATAGGGAAAACGCGAACTTAAACAAGGTTGAGCTGGTTTTTCCCACCAGGGTAAGCCTAGCTGTTGAGAAAGTTGTCTGACTTCCAACTTAATTAAACCAACTTCTGCCAGAGGCGATCGCGCTCCTCTTTCTTTGGCGGCTTGAATCCCTGGGCGATAGTCATGCAAATCATCAGCATTCACCCCATCGACTACATAGGGATAGCCTAACTCTACAGCCAAGGGTTTGAGGGTGTCGTGTAATTCGCTTTTGCAAAAATAACAACGGTTGACGGGGTTTGAGGTGTAATTAGGATTGTCCATTTCGTGAGTGTGGACAATTTGATGAGGAATACCAATTGTGGCGGCTTGAATTTTTGCGTCTTCTAGTTCTTCTGGTAATAGGGAAGGGGAAACAGCTGTCACAGCCAAAGCGCGATCGCCTAATACATCATAGGCAATTTTCGCTACCAAGGTACTATCAACACCTCCAGAGTAGGCAATTAAAGCCTGTCCCATTTCCGTAAATATACTTTGTATTTGCTCAAGTTTTTTTACTAAAGTCATTTCCTCAATCCTGCCACTACCTGATAGGACTATTTTAGTCAATGGTCAATGGTCAATGGTCATTAGTCATTAGTCAATGGTCAATGGTCAATGGTCATTAGTCATTAGTCATTAGCAATTAATATTCTATTCTTGTCACCTTGTCACCTTGTCACCTTATCCCCTTGTCTCTTGTCCCCTTCCTTCTAGCCTCTAGTCCCTAACTTGACTGACTATACTTAGCTACCAAACTAGCTAACAGTGGTAAGTCGATTGGTTTAGAAATATATTCATTGACTCCAGCATTGAGACAGAGTTCGCGATCGCCTTTCATGGCCATTGCAGTTTGAGCAATAATGGGAATTTGCTGATATTGGGGTTGTTGTCGCAATTGCTGGACTAAATCTAAACCATTACCATCTGGGAGACAGACATCCATTAAGATGACGGCTGGCTGTTGTTGACTGAGGCTTGTCCACATTTCACTAGCTTTCTTTACCCAAGTTACTTGATACCCCAGCTTACCCAGATGAATTTGCATCATCTCACCATTAGCTAAGTCATCTTCGACTAATAAAACTAACCGTGAATCGCTGGGAGTAATCACCCCAGGAGATTTTGCTGCTTCATCTGCTTGTGCTTGTTCAATGATAAGTTCTTGATGGGATTTTATCGGCAAGATGATTGTAAATTGGGAACCTTGATCCACTTCTGATTTTACTTCTATGAAACCACCGTGAATTTCTGCTAGTCTGTCAGTTACCAATAACCCCAAACCAGTACCTTCATTTTGAGGGACTAAGGAGTTGGGTATTTGAAAATAGGGTTGAAAAAGTCGCGCTTGATGTTCTGGAGAAATCCCACTGCCAGTATCCCAGACTGTAAAGTGAATGAAGAGGTCTTGGTGTTTTACTTTTAAGCCTACAGTACCTGTGTTGGTAAATTTAAGAGCATTAAATAGCAAATTTAAGAGCATTTGCTTAAGTCGTAAAGGATCAGCTACCAAAGTGTTGACATGAGGATCTATTTCCAGCGATAGCTTTAAACCTTTATTGGCAGCTTTTTCTTTGACTAGTGTTAAAACATTGCGACATAATTCTGGAACATTCACTTTTTCCCACTGTACTTCTAATTGATTGGCTTCAATTTTTGAGAGATCCAAAATATCGTTGATCAGCGCCAGTAAGTGTTTACCACTAGATTGAATGATATTTAGATACTCGTGATGGCGTTCTCTGGTGGGATCGTAACCTTGCGCCAATAGCAGGTGAGTAAACCCAATAATTGAACTCAGTGGTGTACGGATTTCGTGACTAGTATTAGCGAGAAACTGATTTTTCAGTTGATTGGTACGCTCTAGTTCTTGGTTAGAGTTACTTAAATTTTGGGATTGTTGTTGTAAAGACTGGATATGTTTGAGTTGTGCTAAAGCTTTAACACACTCTTGAGCTGATCTGGCTATTAATTGACTGATGAGTTGAGTGTGTGATGGCGTAAGCTTCTCTTGATCAGGCTGGGGATGAGTTGCCAGCAGTAACCAGCCAATGAGATTGCTAGAATCATCTGTTAATCGCCAAGCTTGGGGCGGTTGTTGGGTTTCTAGTCGTTGTAAGTCTTTAATTTTGATGGGTTGTTGCAATTCCAAACGTAGCTTCTTGCCAATTTTAGGTGTCACTTCCAAAAGTGGAGGTTGAGAAGTTGGAGATAGAGGACGAGAAATATAGTAGACTTTAGCAGCTGCCGTTTGGGCTTGAAATAGAGCGATACCTACGGCACACTGCGTCAACCCTATCCTGCTATTGTCTAAAACCAGATCCAGTTCGTTAACTACAGTTTGGAAAATTTCTGCTTCTGGGTTACTTACCTGGGGAACATTACTAAAAGCTGTTAGTAGACAATCATTGAGGCGATCGTGTATCTGGTTCAAGCTGCGTTCTAGCCATAACTCAGCCCGGAGTTGCTGAAGTGTCGCCAAAAGAGTTGGCGTTGCATCTACCTGTGAGTTGTGTTCTGGTAAGCTTGAATACTGCTGCATGGTCAACTAGACCGATTAAAAAATTTGATTTTGCAAAAAATGCAACCAAGATTCTATGTATATTAGCTCACAATTCTTTTTTGTCGATGAATCATAACTTATAGTGTCGGTTGTCACTATTAAACCAGAAATTTTTATCATAAATCATGATTTTGCGGTGAATAGAGGAAAATTTTTGCACTGAAACTATGGATACACAAACAATTCAACTCATTGTGAACGGGATTGCTGTAGGGAGCATTATTGCTCTAGCAGCAGTGGGATTGACACTGACCTATGGGATTTTACGGTTATCTAATTTTGCCCACGGTGACTTTTTGACGTTAGGAGCTTACTTGACTTTATTGGTAAATTCATTTGGGGTAAATATTTGGCTATCAATGATTTTGGCGGTAGTGGGGACAGTAGCAGCGATGCTGCTCTCAGAAAAGTTGTTATGGTCGAGAATGCGCTCGATTCGCGCAAATTCCACCACATTAATTATTATCTCTATTGGACTGGCTTTATTTCTACGTAACGGAATTATTTTAATTTGGGGGGGCAAAAATCAAAACTACGATTTACCTGTGATTTCAGCTTTGGATATTTTTGGTGTCAAAGTCCCACAAAATCAATTGCTAGTTTTGGCTTTAGCTGTGTTGGCAATTGTAGCGTTACACTACCTTTTGCAAAACACCAAAGTTGGTAAGGCTATGCGAGCCGTAGCTGATGATTTAGATTTAGCCAAGGTTTCTGGTATTGATGTGGAGCGAGTTATTTTCTGGACTTGGCTAATTGCTGGCACACTCACTTCCTTAGGGGGCAGTATGTATGGGTTAATTACAGCTGTGCGTCCAAACATGGGTTGGTTTTTGATTTTGCCCCTATTCGCTTCTGTAATTTTAGGCGGAATTGGTAACCCTTATGGAGCGATCGCCGCAGCTTTTATCATTGGTATTGCTCAAGAAGTTAGTACACCCTTCTTAGGTTCCCAGTACAAACAAGGCGTAGCTCTATTAATCATGATTTTGGTGTTGCTCATTCGCCCTAAAGGTTTATTCAAAGGCACGATGTAAGCAACACCATTCCACTAGAGAGTGGGGAGTAATGAGTGCTGTAAAGCCCTTCTCTACGAGAGGCTACGCCAACGGGCAATGGCTGCGCTTAGAGCGCTAGCGGGGCGTTCAGCCCGTGCTGAGTTGTGAGTAAAGAGTTTTCTCTCTCCCAGATTCCCTATACCCCGCATCTCTCCCCACTCCCCTTTTTTGATGATTAGTCAATAATGTGGAAATAATAAGCCGCTACGAGGAAGTTAACGGCTAGTAGTAAAACTGCCCAACCTGTACGAAAAGTATAGGGTGGTTTAGCGCCAGTGTTAGCTACGGGTGGAATTTGCGCTTTAGCCATCAGTCGATCTCCTAATGTCATGACTTTTTCAGAAATACCAAATAGCGGACTCAATTACCCAAATTCTTTAAAAATATTTGTGAGAAGTGAGAATTAGGGGGACAAATCAATTCAAAACTCAAAACTTGTACTAAGTAAGCATAAAGGACTTACGCAGTATCACTAAATTTTCTGGCTTTTTGTCAATAGTCCATAGTGAGATAGTTGGCTCCCTTTGACTATGGACTATTCCCGCACTTCTCCCGAAATTTATAAAACCGAATTCCAGAGGCTGTAGGGGCGGGTTAACGAGATATTCGTGAATGATTCAAGCTTCCTTTGTGAACCCGCCCCTACCGTTTTGTGAGAAATGCAGGTATTGACCACCTTCTTTTATGGTTTATTGGTTGAGTGCGGAAGTCCCATAACATTTCAGCTTTTTCTGCTCGTGACCATGAGCAACTACACTCCCAAACACTTTAAAATGATCAAGTATATTGAAATATGTAACAAATATTTATGCCTCCTCGTTGGCCTCGCAGACCTGATCGCCGTGATCCTGAATTTCGCAAGTTAGATGACAGAATGAATTTTGCTGTCCATGTAGCTGTTGCAGCCACTATTAACTCCGGTTTATGGTTTTTCCACAACATCACACTAGCTAGTTGGGCGTGGCTACCATTGTTAACTGCCGGCTGGGTAATAGGATTGCTAGTACATCTGATTTATATTACAGCGATCGCTAATTACTCACCAACACCACCTAAATCCACCTGAAGATGGACGGCTTCAGCTAGGGCAATTGTAACCTGCGGTTATACATTCGCTCGGTTAATTAGGCGATAATGTTAATTAGCCAGAGAGCTTTCTCTCTTATTTTATATAAGGTGATTTTATGGCTAAGACTAACACTACAGAATTACTCGAAGCCCTAGCAGCCGAAATTGGCGAAAATGTGTATATAGATATTGCCAAATGGCATTTATATTTATCTAATGCCAAGCTGCATACTGTAGTTGCTGAACAGTTATATCCTCTAATTACTTCTAAATCAGTCAATGAAGAGGCAGTCATTAAAGTCCTAGAATCTATCCCCGTCAAAATTGGTGGTGGTAGAAGAGAACTACCTTTAATTGACTTACTTCCATTGCAATGTCAGGTAAATCTGGTTGATATTTTAGAGAAATACCAACGCGAAATCTAATTTTTGTCTTGACACTAGTCGCCTAATTTACCCTGGTTACACCTCTATTTTTAGGAGGTGAGATAAACGAATGCCTGTGAATTCTGCAAATGAATCCACTCTATATTTACGTAAGGATAATTATATGTTTTTACAAATCAAAAATAGTAGAGATTTAGTTAAAATTCTTGATATTCAAGAATTAATCGACCCTAACAATGATATTGTTCATGGACAAGACCAAGAAGGTCAAGAAGAACAAGAAACAGAGTCTTTTCAAAAAGAAAATCTAGAATTTCCTTCTGGCGAAAGTTTACCTCGTTGTTGGTTAGATGCTAATTACAGAAAAGTCAGTATGGCTCATTGACCTATCCCAGAGAATAGAAAACTAGCTTAACAGTTAATTGGTGTTGGTGCTTTGTAGAAATATTTGATGTCATCTTCACCTCAAAAATTGTCTCTTTAGCCTAACACCAATTCTTAGACAACAGGTATAATTAAACCCTCACAGGCTAGTGAAGTATTGGCAAAAATAGATTGAACCTTACTCTCAACCTGATCAAGAAAATCATCATGATCATCTGGGTGATGATGAGAGATAACTAACTTTTGAACATTGGCTTTCTCCGCCATTTCTACAGCCACTTGCCAAAGCAACTCAGCTGATTCATGGGCGTGGGATGTTGGGGGAATATAAGTTGCATTGGCAATCAGCAAGTCAACATCTTGAATCATCTGCAAAATTTGCTCTCTTTCCCCAGGTTCAGCATTCATATTTAAATCGGTGACATAGGCCACATTATAGTTTTGCCATGTCACCCTGTAGCCAATAGAGCGCTGTGTCTGATTAATCAGTGCTGTGGTAATTTTGACCTCATCTAGCCCCACTTCACTATTAGGTGTTAAATTACAAAATTGCAATTCCGATTGCATCACCTGTAGAGGGTAAGGAAAATGTGGTTGGAGCATCTGATCATAGAGACATTGTTTAATCGAAGCTCCATTAGAAGCTGCACCACCGTAAATATGAAAGCTGTTTTCAGCGATGAACGCTGGTGCAAAAAAGGGAAAACCTTGAATGCGATTCGATTGGGAATTGGTAAAAAATAAATGGGCTTCTAGGGGCTGTTGTAAATTTTGCCAAGCTTTACCCAAGATTCTTAAACCAGTACCACCATCAAAAATTAGGCGTTTACCAGCTACATACATCTCTACACAAGCTGTGTTGCCACCGTAGCGGCTAGTATGATTACTGGGAGTGGGAATTAAACCCCTAACTCCCCAAAATTGCACGAGAAAATCACCAGGAAGACTACTTAGGCTACTAGTAGACTTGTCGATTGGGTAGCTTTGAGAACTTGACAGCTCAAGATTTGTCATTTTCTTTGAATTTAGACTTTATTGAGCAGGTCATCGTAGCGCCGTACTTCTAAAAGTTGGTTTTTTTCGTTGACGATGACTACCGTCGGAGTGTAACTTTTTAACTCCTCTGGAGTAAACTGCCCGTAAGTCATTATAATCAAGCGATCGCCCATAATGCCTAGACGGGCGGCAGCCCCATTTAATTCAATAATGCCCGAATTCGCCGGAGCTGGAATCGCATAAGTAATGAAACGCTCCCCATTGGCATTATTCACTACTTGCACTTGCTCGTAAGGCAAGATACCAGCTTTATCCAACAGAATTTCATCGATGCTGATACTACCCACATAATTGATGTTTGCCCCCGTGAGGGTGCAATTATGAATTTTTGCCAATAGGAGGGTGCGTTGCATTTTAGTTAGAATCTCTCAGCAATGTTTGCAGTCGGCAACCAGCGAAATTTGGATGTTCTGTACTCATGACTTTTGTGGCAGGGAAGCACAGAAGAATAATGACTACTCAGCACTCCCCAACCAACTTTTACTTTTTCACTTTAGTACTAGCCATCACAAATTGCCCACTGTTATCGGTAAGCTTGAATGGATTTGTCTACTAAGGCTTTTACCTGATCAACATCTTGCCAACCGAGGATTTCCGTAACCTTTTTTTCTAAATTTTTGTAACTACGGAAAAATTCGGCTATTTCATCCAAGCGGTGTGGTGCTATGTCGTTCAGAGATTTTACATGAGCATAGCGTGGATCTTTAGCGGGTACTGCCAGAATTTTTTCATCGCGATCGCCACCGTCAATCATTTCTAAAAACCCAATTGGTCTAGCAGCTATCACACATCCAGGAAAGGTAGGCTCATCAATAATCACCATACCATCTAAAGGATCGCCGTCATCAGCCAGAGTGTTAGGTACAAAACCGTAATCGTAAGGATATTTGACGGAAGAATATAATACTCGATCTAAAGCAAAAGCTTCCAAGTCTTTGTCAAATTCGTATTTGTTTTGACTACCACCAGCAATTTCAATCAGAATGTTAATAACACCGGGCTTGGGTTGTGCTGGAATACGAGATAAGTCCACAAAAAACTCCTATCTTAGCAAAAGTGCATTGGGGACATACTCCCCGTGTAGAATTTTATGGCCAAGATGGACTTCTTCCCAAAGTATTTATTTGAATTAGTCAGTCGTCAGTATACATCTACGCAAAAGAACATACATACATAGGGCTTGCTGAAAAAGTCCTCTCGTGGGGGTAGGTAACAGGTAACAGGTAACAGTTTTTTCCCGATATTGGCATAAATTTTGCCGAGATGTCTAATGTCTAATAGGCGGTAATTAAAAAGCGTTGCGAGAAAATATCGCAACGCTGGTGAATAGTGTGTAAAAAATTGATTTTTCCCGAAGGGATTCACTCTCGCCTTAGTCTGGGTGACTAAAATATCCGGCAAAAACGCCTATGTAGGTTTTATTCACTGACTTACCCACAAATGCTAGATCAAAATCTACTCTCTCCATTTTTGCGGTTTTTGCTTGTCAAGTCTCATCCTCAACTATTGTCTAATCTTCACCTCGCGGTAGTTCGTAGGTCATGGGTTGCTGGTTATTTTGGACATTGGTTGAATAATGGGCAATAACAATCACTGGTAGCGTTAGAGTTACTAAGGCAATCAATGTTCCCACAATATCTGCCAAACGATGGGAGTACGTGTCGGAAGAACTGGCAGACTGGCTATCTGAATTCATACAAAGTTAAAGTCAATCACATCACTTGTAAATTTGCTCTCTAGTTGAGAGTCTCTGTTCTATTTTAGCTATGTTTCACTGCTAAGTGTGTAGCGCGAAAAAACATCAGCCAGTTTGGCATGGTTCATAATTGTAGTCTTATACCTGCTAGTCTTGATATAAAGTTGGTGAAAAACATTGCCAATTTGCTTAAGTGACTAATTTGTTACGATTCCTGGACATAATCTGTCATTATCGCGTTAAATTTTGGTTAAAAGACTAACATTGAAAATACCTTATTTTATCTTCCCAAATATTAATTACCAACTTTATGAATAGAATTTGGTTAAATTGTAACATCTCGAAATACTTTATGCAATAAGCTTCTAGCGATTTTAGATGTTAGAAAGACATAAAAAAATACGAAATTTCACTGAAGCAGATATGATGTCTTAATCCATTACTAAATAATGACCATACTGAATATGTAAGGAACTTTAACTAAATTTAGTTCACAAAAATTTTGGTCAACAGAGTTTCATCCCGAAAAATACAGATAAATCCACAAAATTTGTCAGTGAATATTCAGAGATGCACTAAAATTCAATTTTTTTCAACTATTGCTTGATGTCATATTCAATTTAGATAGTGTGTTTATAATTATGTCAATCTATATATAGGTATATTTAAAATAGATAGTTCAAAAACCGAATACTAATACCAATTCTCTAAAATCCCACAACAGATAAAGCCTGAAGTATATATAGCGGTTCTCGTTCATGTGAGGTACATCTGTAGGGGCAATACCCTGCGAAAGGCTTTCGGCTACATGAATTGCCTCTACACCTTGCGATATAATTTTGTACCGCATCTGAGTGAGAACCGCTATGACCAACTCTGAAAAATAAGCAATTGCTATTGTAGTAACTAAAAATGCTGTTACAACGACGTTAACTTAAAACGTCGTTGTTTTTTCGTTGTATATTGATATTGTAGTCGGCAAACTGATCACGACTTTCAATGAACAAAGTATTAGATGAAACCCTTTCTCTCAAAATAGCAGAAAGCATCAAAAGCAAAGCTCATAAACCTTTTGATAATGCTTACAAAGCTGCCTTAGCAACAAAAGGAGCAGTTTATGTCCAAGGATTTCTAGTTTCTACAGGTAAGCCATACAAACCTCAAGAACATGGTTGGATTGAAATTAGCGATGTCGCTGAGAACAATGCAGTTATCAGTATTGTAGACCCCACACTACCTCACTTACACAAAAAACCAGACCAATTGTGGTATTTTGCCGCACAATATTTGACTCTGAAGCAGCTAAAAGCAGTTATAGAAGAATCCCAAGAAGATTATCCAGAAGATGATCCATTACCTATCTATGGTGAAGCACCTTATGAGTATTACGGTGATGTCATGTTGGGAGGTAAAGAATATTTAGCAGCCTATCAAGCAGCAGAAATAAAATGTCAAGAAATTAAAGCTTTCACCGCCCAAAATAATTAAGGGACTTCCAACTAAAAAAATATACAATTACTTTGATGAGCAAGGGAGGCAGGGGTGTAAACAGTGAAAAGTGAAAAGTGAACAGTGAAAGTTTATTAACTGGTAACTGATAACTGTTAACTGGTAACTGATTTGGCAGGGGTGGAAAAATTCAATGATCATATTTGCTCTTATACCAATTTCCTTTAAATGCGAACAGTAGAGACGTTGCAATGCAACGTCTCTACATAATTTATGTGTATTATGATTAACGTGAAATGGTATTACCTATTGAATATTTTATTTTCTGGAAGTCCCTAAACCTTAATGCTGGTAGCAGAATGACGAATGAAGAATTAGTAAGATTTTCCATCACTACCAAAATATTCTCTATAGCCACAAATTTTATCGTCACGCACATCAAAAGAAACGGCTACCCGATTTTTATAAGGTTGTCCCAATAAAAATCCTTCATCTCGAAACTCAAAAACTACGGTTGTTTCATTGCTAGTAATTCGGTCTAAGGAAGCTAACTTCAGTCCCGGATTAAAAGATGCAGATACATATTGAAAAAACTCTCTAGCTCGTTCTTTGCCTGTATTTAAACCGTGGAATTTTCCCATAGGAAACCAAAAAGTAAAATCTTCTGTCAGCATATCGAGAAATGCTTGCCATTCTCCCGTAGCTAACCCGTGTGTAAAATATGTAAATGCTTGATTAGCAACTTTTAAAGTATTTTCTGAATTTTGTGTCATCCTTATTTATAGATGTTGTTTCTTTTATTATATTAACTTAGATCAAGGTGTTGGGTTAGGTTGCGCTCCATCCAAACTACATTTTTTGCTACTATATTTGTCCTTGCCAATATCTCAATATTTACCATATAAAAATTAAGTTGCTGGGAAATTCCAAGCAACTTAATAAAGAATATTTTAAATGCTAATTAAACTATCCCACCATTAACGCGAATGTTTTGTCCAGTGATCCAGCGTGCTTCGTCGCTAGCAAGAAACCCCACGACATCAGCAATTTCTTGGACATCACCTAGTTTACCAAAGGCAGCCAGTTGGGCTAGATGATTGATTTGGGCTTCGGTTTTGCCTTCTCGAAAAAGTTCTGTATCAGTGGGGCCAGGAGAAACTACATTTACTGCAATACCTTTTGCTCCCAATTCTTTGGCTAATACCCGTGATATTTGTTCTACCGCGCCTTTTGTCGCCACATAGGCACTATAGGTTGGTAACATCATGCCTGTAGTCGATGAGGAGAAGTTAATGATTCTGCCTCCTGCGGTCATGTGCTTTGCTGCTTGTTGACAAGCAAAAAAAGTGCCTTTGACGTTGATGGCATAAATTTTATCAAAATCCTCTTCGGTGATTTCGGCAATGGGTTTGTAAATAATTGTGCCGGCATTATTTACCAAGATATCAACTTTACCAAAGTGAGTAATTGTTTGCTGAAACAGTTGCTCAATATCAGCTAGTTTACTGATATCAGCTTGGATAGCGATGGCTTTTACTCCTAGTTTCTCGATTTCTGTCACCACTTCTGCGGCTTTATCTGCTCTCCCGGCATAGTTAACAACCACAGATGCACCTTTACTCGCTAATGTCAAGGCGATCGCTCGACCTATTCCCCGTGATGCCCCGGTAACAATTGCCACTTTTCCTGCCAAAGTTGCCATAATTTGACCTCATCTGAAATTTTGTATTGTTTACCGATGACTGGTGTGAGGAACTTTGCCATCCTGGCTATGATCTAGTATTGGTTGGGGTGGATGGGGTCGGAAGCGATCGCGGATTTTGCCAATGACGATGTATAGAATTGGCACAATAAATAGACTCAGGAATGTAGAAACAATCATCCCCCCAGCAACGGCTGTACCCAGAGATTTTCTACTGGCTGCACCTGCGCCTACAGGATTAATCAACGGCCAAACACCCAAAATAAAAGACAGGGAAGTCATGAGAATGGGACGCAACCTCTCTTCTGATGCCTGCACGGCTGCTTTCACAATTGGCAGACCTTGCTCTCGTAATTGGTTGGCAAATTCTACGATCAAAATGGCATTTTTACTCGCCAGACCAATCAACATTACCAAACCTACCTGGCAAAACACATCATTAGCTAAACCCCGCATCCATTCTGCTGATAGCGCTCCTAAGATAGCTAGGGGAACGGACAGCATAATAATCAATGGGTCTACATAATTTTCATACTGCGCCGCCAACACCAGGAAGACAAATACTAGTCCTAGTCCAAAAATTACCGGACCTAGACCTCCAGATTCTTTTTCTTCCGCCGTGATCCCTGACCATTCGTAACCCATACTGGCGGGTAAAATCTCTTGTGCCAATTTCTCCATAGCTGTTGTGGCTTGACCAGAACTGTAACCAGGAGCTGCCGCACCGTTAATTTCAATGGCGCGGAACAGGTTGTAGTGATTGATGGTTTGTGCGCCAGTTGCTGATGTTATGTTCACCAAATTACTCAGGGAAATCATTTGATTGCTGGCAGATCGCACGTATAATTTGCCAATATCTTCTGGGTTGGAACGATACTGAGCATCAGCTTGCACATAAACTCGGTAAGTTCGTTGTTGGAAATTAAAGTCATTGACATAGCGCGAACCCAAATAAGCCTGAAGAGTATTAAATACATCATCGACATCTACCTCTAAAGCTTTGGCTTTGTTGCGGTCTACATCGATGAACATTTGGGGTGTATTGGCACTAAAGGTACTAAATACAGCCTGTAACCCTGGAGTTTGATTACCCCGCGCCATGAACTGTCCCATGACTTGTAGTAGGTTATCCAAGCCACTGTTCCCAGCTCGATCTTGCAGTTCAAATTGGAAACCACCAAAATTGCCTAAACCGTCGATGGGTGGTGGACTCACAGGAAAAATTCTAGCTTCGGTGATGTTGGAGAATACGCCTGCCAACTTACCAATAATTTCTTGGGCTGACTGTCCCGCTTGATGACGCTCATCCCAAGGCTTAAGGGTGGTAAAAATTACGCCACTGTTAGCACTGTTGCCACTAAAACTAAAACCGCCGATCGCAAAAGTACCCGTGACTTCCGGCAATTTGAGAATTTCTTGTTCCACCTGAGACATGACGTTGCTGGTGTAGTTGAGAGAAACCCCCTCTGGCCCTTGAATAATGGTGATGAAATAGCCTTGGTCTTCTTCGGGAATAAATGCAGTGGGGACGACGAGATAAAGCCAGCCTGTCACGCCAATGGAAGCAATAAATAAGAGGATGACGATCGCTCTAATTCTCGTGAGATAATTTAGCGATCGCTCATATCTTTGCCTTGTCCAATCCAAAAACCTGTTAACCTGATTAAAAATTTTCCCCAGCCAACCACGGGGTTTCTGTCCCCGACGCAGCAATAAGGCGGAGAGAGAAGGGGTTAAGGTAATGGCTAAGAAGGTGGAAATGGCCATGGAAAAGGCGATCGTCAGCGCAAACTGTTTGTAAATCTGTCCTGTAGTTCCGGGGAAGAACGCCACAGGCACAAACACAGCCATCAAGACTAAAGATGTAGCAATTACTGCCCCAAACAGTTCTCGCATCGACTCAGAAGCCGCTTGACGCGGTGACATCCCCTCTTCTTCAATCAAACGGGAGACGTTTTCTACAACAATAATCGCATCGTCAACCACCAACCCAGTTGCTAGGGTCAGACCGAATAAGGTCAAAGTATTAATGGAAAAGCCAAAAACTTTAATAAAGGCGAAAGTGCCGATTAATGTTAGGGGAATGGTAATTACGGGAATGAGTGTCGTACGCCAATCCTGCAAGAAGATAAAAATTACCAAGACGACAAGAACTAGCGCTTCTATTAGTGTTTTGACTACTTCGGCTAGAGACTCTTCCACAAACAATGTGGTATCAAACGCCACTTGATACTTCATCCCTGGCGGGAAGTTGGGCGCTAGTCGCTCCATTTCGGCTTTGACTGCCTTGGCAACTGATAAAGCATTACTACCTGGGGTGGGGAATATACCGATACCCACACCCTCATTACCTCTAAACCGCAGAAACGAGTTATAGTTTTCTGCACCTAATTCGGCTCGACCGATATCTCTAAGCTTTACTAGTGTGCCATCAGCCCCGGTTTTAATCACCATATCGGCAAATTCTGTCGCTTCCGTCAGTCTGCCGCGAGCCTGGAGGTCGATTTGATACATTTGACCGGGTAAGGAAGGCTGCTGACCGATTTGCCCCACACCTACTTGGATGTTTTGCTCATCGATCGCATCAATCACATCTTGAGCCGTGAGGTTGCGACTCGCTAGGCGATTTGGGTCTAGCCACAGACGCATGGCATAGCGGCGTTCTCCAAAAATCCGCGCCTCACCCACACCGTTAAGTCGTTTCAGGGAATCTACTAAATATTGGTCGGCGTAGTTACTTAAAAATACATTATCAAATGCTTGTTTCTCACTGTACAACCCGATCGCTAACAAGATATTGTTAGACTGTTTGCTGACAGTCACACCAGTCCGTTGCACCGCTTCCGGTAGCTGGGGTTGGGCAATAGACACCCGGTTTTGAACATCAACTGCGGCAATATCTTTGTCCCGTGAGGGGTCAAAAGTGATGGTAATTGTACTCGTGCCATCATTACTACTGCTAGAAGTCATGTACTTCATGCCCTGAACCCCGTTAATTTGGCGTTCTAAGACACTCGTCACAGTATTTTCCACAACTTCTGCACTAGCGCCAACGTAATTAGCATTGACAATAATTTGTGTCGGGCTAATTTCGGGATAGCGATCCGTAGGCAGCGTGGGAATGCTGATTGCTCCTACCAGCAGAATGATAATAGCGCAGACACTTGTAAATACAGGTCGCCTGATAAAGAAATCAACAAACATTGGGGATTGGGGATTGGGGATTGGGGATTAGGGATTGGGGATTAGGGATTAGGGATTGGGGATTAGGGATTGGAGATTGGGGATTGGAGATTGATTTTATAGATTACCCAGTACCCAGTACCCATTACCCAGTATCCAGTACCTAACTATTCAGGCACAATCGGTACGCCATCGCGGAGATTTAACAATCCTGATGTGACAATTGTTTCCTTGGGCTGCAAACCGCTAATGATTTGGTAATTGTTACCTCTGATATCACCTAATTGCACCCGCTTTTGTCGGGCAACTATTTGAGAGTTTCCTTGGGGTGATTTTGCTGTTTCTGTAACATAGACAAAAGTTTCCCCGGCGATGCGATTTACGGCTGTAGTTGGGATTAACACACCTGTGCGTTGATTCCAGATAACTCGCGCCCGGACTAATTGATCTGCTCTGAGTTGACCATTGGTATTGTTGTATAAGGCTTTAATCAGAATTGACTGTGTCCCATTGCTGGCATTAGGAGCAATGAAAAATACACGACTATTACCGATAATTTCTCCTTGGGGATTGAGAATCTCTACAGGCATTCCCTTACGTAATTGGGGGCCACGCTCTAGTGGTACAGAAATATTGACTTCTAACGGTCGATTTTGAGTAATGGTGACTAGTTGTGTAGCCGTATTGACGAAATCACCAATTTTCACGGGGATATCACCCACAGTGCCGTCAAAAGGGGCAGTAATTCTGTAGTATTGGAGTTGGACTTGTTGTTCTTCAGTGTTAGCCTGTGCTTGCTGTAAGGATTTTTGGGCTTGGATCACACTAGCCTTTTGGGCTAGAATTCTCGACTCTATGGCTTTGAGACTAGCTTTAGCCGTTGCCAGTCTGTTGGCATACTGATCTTTCGTTTGGCGAGATACAGCTCCTTGGTCAGCTAAACTACCATAACGTTCATAGTCCTGCTGATTCAATTGCACATCAGCAAGATTCGATAAGCGTTCTGCTTCTAAGGATTTGAGTGTGGCGTAAGAGTTTTCTAACTGTGCATTAGCAACCTGGCTAGCTGCATTATTACTAGTTACTGTTGCCTGTTGTTGTCTAGAATCGATTTGAATAACTGCAGCTCCAGCCGCAATCGGATCTCCCGATCGCACATATATTTGCGTTACCTGTCCTTGGATTCTCGGCTGGAGCCTCACAGAACGACGAGATTCTAAGTTAGCTACGAATACATCACTTTCTTCAATTGTGCCAACCTGGACTGGTGATGTTTTGACTCGTACCCCAGGCGGTTGAGCATTAGCTGTGGAAGGTGGTTGATTGCTTGGACTTAGCAATCGCCAAAGAATAGCTGTTCCACCCCCTAGTATGAGGATGATTGCTAATAACCTAAGCCACCGCCGTTGTCTTGGAGGTGGCTCTTTGTCAGGTGTTTGGGAAAGGTTTTCCCCAAAATCAGTTTGAGGCTCAGGGGATGACATAGCTTACAGCAGAACGAAAAACAACGGAAAATCTATGTTAACGTGGTGGGGCTTTGAGCCAGTAATAATTTTACTGAATTTGATTAACTAGACCGAAATCAACATTAATAATTTTGCAGTAAAAATTACTGATTTAGCATGATGCTTTAAGGTCACAAATGTGTTAACTCATCCAAAATATACTGTTTGATCAATTTTTGCCAATCTATCTAAGGGTTAATGATGAAAACTAGTTTACAAATCAATGGTTGTCAATGTCTTTTCATTTGTTGCGGAAAGTATTCTGTTTTTGCTAACGGATAATAATTTTTTGGGTAATGGGGGATAGGGGATTGGGAATAGGGGATTGGGGATTGGGAATAGGGGATTGGGTAAGAGAGAAGAAGTCTATTTATGTTATGTTAAATTGTTGTCAAAATCAAATAGATAAATGTTTTAATACCTAAGAATATCACGGTGCAATCAAAAAGCCTTCGCCATGACAATTATTGTGGCTTTTTTATTAAAAAAACGATTTTAGAGAAAAACAAATTTTAAAATCACAGTTTCTTATAAGCAAGTCAGCACAATAAAATCAACCTATCTAAATAACCATACACCAAACTTAAACCAATCCCCAATCCCCAATCCCCAATCCCCTATCCCTTAACCAACATCTGCTCAAAAGCTTTGGCAAGTCCAGTTTGAAAGCGTTGGCGATGTTTGAGTTTATAAAATGGTCGCACAATTTCGGCGATCGCTGGCGCACCATTGCGGTGATCAATCACACGAATTGCACGTAAAGTTCCCAGTTGAATCTCTTTTTTCACCATCAACTCAGAAATACCGATCGCACTCACATCAGTTTCGATCGCCGCTTTAGTCATTTCTCCACTGGTGAAGACTAAATTGACATTTAATTCGCTCAAGTTAATGCCCCAATTTTGCAGCGCTTCCTCAAATCTTTGCTGGGTTCCCGAACCTGGTTCTCTCATCACCCAAGAAGTTTGGGTTAGTTCAGAGATTTCTATTTCTTCTTTGTCAAACCAAGGATGATTTTTGCCAACAACGATTTGTAAGCGATCGCTTCCCACAATTTCGTATTCCAAGTTATTCTGCAATTCTGGCTTCACATCTCCTTCCACCAAACCTAAATCAAACTGTCCCATTGCTGTACCGACAGAAATTGTTTCTGCATTAGCTAAAGAACAATTCACAGTAATTCCCGGATATTGGCTTTTGAAGTCACTAATTTTACTCGGTAGCCAATAATTCCCAATTGTCAGACTAGACCCTAATTTCAATTCCCCCCGTTGTAAATTGTTTAATTCTCGTAATCCTCGTTCAGTCAAGGTAACTTGATCAAGAATTTTCCGTGCTTCTACTTGCAGTAACTTTCCCGCCTCCGCCATCTCAATATGGCGACCAATTCGATGAAACAGTTTGACTCCGTATTCTTGCTCTAAATTATGAACTGCGGCACTGACAGCAGGTTGAGTAATATAAAGCTCCTCTGCTGCACGGGTAAAGTGTAAGTGTTCTGCTACGGCTAGAAAGATTTTTAGTTGCTCAAGGGTCATCCCTGCCATTGGAAGTATCTCTGTAACTTGGTGTCAATTTTCATCACTTGTATTTATCATTTTGACAAAAAAAAGCATTTGATTCTATTGGTTAGATTGCCTAAAGTATAAATTGTTCCACTTTTTGACATCACAATCCCAATCACAGCAGGAAAATCAACACATTTGACTCAAATAGGAGTATTGAGTGCCAAAAAATACATAGATTCTACAATTTGTTACTGAGATTTGCTCTGTATCTAAATAGCAAATCGTTGATTATTCTACATTTAAAAATGTCCTGTTCAACAGACAGAAAAGCATCATATAGTCCATAGCTCATAGTTGCGTTTTTTAGAGAACCAATTAATTAGGACTGACCCTGGATTTCTCATAAAACGGTAGGGGCGGGTTCACGAGATATTCGTGAATGATTGAAGCCTATTTGTAAACCCGCCCCTACAGCCTCTTGACTTCGGTTTTATAAATTTCGTGAGAAATTCGGGAGACCCAGTGTTACTAAATTGTCTGGCTTTTTTGTCAATAGTGAGATAGTGCGTTCCTGAGACACCCCCGTGGGCGGGTTTCCCGACTTGAGGGAGTGGCGTGTCGCCTTGCGTCGGAAAGCAACTATCGTTAGCGACGTTCGCGTAGCGTCTCCCCTTGGGAGAAGGAGCGTCACCCGTAAGGGTCAACAATCCAAAAAAACTTGATTTTGACTATGGACTATGGACTATTGACAACCCTCAGAAGGGCTAATTGGTTGAGTGCGTAAGTCCTATTAATAATTAGTTATGTCTGTGGATGGATTTTAGACATGAATCATCATTCAGCGACTAAAGGACTAGAATTTAGAGATTAAAATACTCTAGGCATTATAAATACACTTCTTGTTTATGTGCCTACTCAAGAGTCTGTCATTATCCAGCGCTAACCAAGAAATGCTGTATTTAGGTTGTGTTATTTTCATATCTGCATTAAAATATATTTTGAAAAATGAACAAACAAATCGGACATTTTACAAAAGCACAGCGTTGGCACTGGTGGCAAACTCTCTGGAAAGAAGTTTGTTACTACTTAAGGATTTTTTGGAGAGGCTCCTCCTTGGGAATCAGGACACTACTAATGCAATTAAAGTCACAAGATACTGAACAACTGGCAGAGAAGAAAAAGTTAACAAAACTCAATCCTTCACGAGTACGAGATCACCTAGCAAACGAACGCACTTATCTAGCTTGGATGCGGACTGGCATAGCTTTGTTAGGTTTTGGTGTTGTCATTGTGCGTTTAAGAGCCTTTCAAGTTCCCTTAGTCCCTCGTCCTGGTACTGGCTGGAAGTTGGGTTTAGTATTTTCCCTTGTCGGATTAATCACAGTCTGGCTGTCCACAGGACATTATTTTGCTGTACGCCGTGACATTGAAGAAGATACTTACGAACCCGCAGATCGTTGGGTAATTTTGTTTAGTCTAGCTGTGATGATTTTGGGCGCTGGGGTGATTTATTTTGTCTTTACAACCACTTTAGATCCCACCAGTCCAGTGATTCCTGAGTGAGATTGAGGGAATAGGTAATGGGTAATGGGTAATGGGTAAGAAGTCTATCGACTTGTAGAGTTTTTTGTGTAAGCACAGGCTACGCCAACAATAATCAAGTACTAGTTCTATAGCGCCAAAGATAACGAAAATGCCAAATATAAATGACCTTAAACAATAAGAAAGAAAATAATCAGAGCAATACTTAAAGCAAAAGCGAAAATCAAAGCATATTCAAATCTACGACTCAAGAAGCCGACAGCAGCAATTAGACTAATAAACAAAATAGAGATGCCGATATACTGTTCACGTTGCCAACCTTTAGAAATTAGCGGATCTTGGGGAGTTGTATCAGGGGCAGGAACTTGTTGAACTATTATCGATGTTTGTTTTAGTGAAGATTTTTCCGTGATGAAAGCCATAATTATTTGAGATAAGTTACTCACCTGCACTCTATCTTACTAGGACTTATCCCGCATTTCTCACAAAACGGTAGGGGCGGGTTCACAAATATGCTTGCATCATCCACGAATATCTCGTAAACCCGCCCCTACAACCTCTGGACTTCGGTTTGATTAATTTCGTGAGAAATTCGGGTTATGCAGTGTCACTAAATTTTCTGGCTTTTTTGTCAATAGTCAACAGTCCAAAAAAACTTGATTTTGACTATGAACCATTGACCATTGACTATTGACCATGGACTAATAAAAAAAAGCCCGCGTAAGCGGACTAGGGTAGAAGGGTCAAATGATCGAAATTGACTATGAGATTTTTAAATCCCTTCTTTATTTTTAGTAATTAAGTTTTTAAAAGCAAGTCTTGCAACAGATATTTTTAGACATAAAAGCTGGAATTATGTCTAATTAAGAGTTTTACTTATTGTCAATTATCAAAAGTAGTATTTATGAGAATTTTCAGATGAGATTTTTGTAGTAATTTAACATCAAGCTTAATTGAACGTGAGTTCGATGCAGAGGATTGTGACCTTACGGCCAGCTTAGTCTGTTGACTTTGATGGAATTTAGCAGTTTTTGGTTCATGGTATCTTTGCTCTCTGGTTTGTTATTGCGACGTAAGCTCACATCTTGCACCTAGCCCCAGCGATTAGAAATCGCGGCTATACAAACAAAGTCCGCCTACGCGGACTAACGCAACATCAAGTGTTTGAAACCCGCGCAGGCGGGTTTTGCCTGTGTAGCCGCGACTTCCAGTCGCTTGGTGCAAGATATGAGTAAGGAAGCGATCGCCAAGTTTCTGGGATTGCTTTGCTACCCTTAAGGAACGCTTACTCTTCGAGAACGGCTTCGCCGAACAACGAACGATCGCCATGACATTAACCAAACTGTATTGAGGGAGATTGAGAGGGTGGGGTCTGTTGAAATATCCTCTTAGTCAAAGATAGACATTTGCTCAGAAAAATTCTGATTTTTCTAGAAATTTCTCTTAAAAGTTAGAGAATTTGTGATTTATTTGCGAGATGATGCGCGGGGTATCAATTAACTCTAACTAAGCCAAGATTAGCTTGATGAAGCTGATTTAATTTTGTCTGGGAAAGAGATTCAGTAAACAGTTTACAGGTGATTTAAGAGAGTTTTTTTATCAAAACTATTGACTATATTCTGGTTACAAGCTAATGTATTTGAGAAATATAAATCAGTCTGCCTAATCTTTTGTCTACCCAAACATCAGGGTAACCAAGGAACGGAGGAACCAAACTTGGGGCTTATTTTGGATTATCCAAAAAGGACATCTCTCAGTTCTAGCCCGTCAGCTAACTTCGTCGGCATTGAGAGGAGATTGACCGAGCAGCATTTTTACAAACAATGTCTGTCGTCAGTGTCCTTGGCTGGTAGCTTTACGCTTCGTTTTACCTACCCTTGACCAGAGGTAAGATTTGCTATGTCTAAATTCTGGTGTTTGAGGTGGGAGTAGTTGATTTGAGGTGAAGCTCACTATGTTCCCAAGTAAAAAGTATCGCATTGCATTGATTTCTGTTGATGGCGACCCAGCTGTAGAAATCGGTCAAGAAGAAGCTGGTGGTCAGAATGTTTATGTCCGGCAAGTAGGCTATGCTTTAGCCGAGCAAGGTTGGCAAGTTGATATGTTTACTCGTCGTAGTAGTCCTGAACAAGCAGCGATCGCTCAACATAGTCCCAATTGTCGTACCATCAGATTAAAAGCAGGGCCATGTGAATTTATCGGGCGAGATCAATTATTTGGTCACTTACCAGAGTTTATGGCTGAGTTCCAAAAATTCCAGCAGCTTCATGGATACTCTTACCCGTTAATTCACACTAATTACTGGCTGTCGTCTTGGGTAGGGATGCAACTGAAAAAGCAGCAACCCATGATTCAGGTGCATACATATCACTCATTAGGAGCGATTAAATATAGCACAATTGCAGATATTCCACCCATAGCCACTCAGCGACTAGCCATAGAAAAAGCTTGTTTAGAAACGGTAGACCAAGTAGTAGCCACCAGTCCTCAAGAACAGCAACATCTGCGTACCTTGGTTTCCAGAAAAGGGCGAATTGAGATGATTCCTTGTGGTACTGATATTGATAATTTTGGCAATATTGAACGGTTACAGGCCAGGGAAAAACTAGGAATTGCCCCTGATGCCAAAATGGTATTTTATGTTGGTCGGTTTGACCGCCGTAAAGGCATTGAAACCTTAGTCAGAGCCGTGGGAGAATCTAGTTTGAGAGGTAAAGCTAACCTACAACTAGTAATTGGTGGTGGTAGCCGTCCTGGAAAAAGTGATGGTATTGAGCGCGATCGCATTGCTAATATTGTTGGGGAATTAGAACTAACAGATTGCACAAACTTTGCTGGTCGTCTAGATCATGAAATCCTGCCATTCTACTACGCTGCTGCCGATGTTTGCGTTGTCCCTAGCCACTATGAACCCTTCGGTTTAGTAGCAATCGAAGCTATGGCTAGTAAAACTCCTGTAGTAGCAAGTGCTGTAGGTGGATTACAGTTTACAGTCATACCCGAAGTCACAGGTTTACTCGCTCCTCCTCAAGATAAATTAGCCTTCGCTGCTGCTATAGACCGGATTTTAACTAACCCAGATTGGCGAGATCAATTAGGTGCAGCCGGTCGCCAGCGTGTAGAAATTGCCTTTAGTTGGTACAGTGTCGCATCTCGACTAACTCAGCTATACACGCATCTATTAGCCCAACCCACAGCAGTCACTCAGAAAAAAGCGATGATGGCTGCCTAAAAACAGAAACAGTAGAGACGTTGCATTGCAACGTCTCTACATAATTTATCTGTATCATGATTAACGTGAAATGGTATGTTCGGTAAACCAGAGTCGAAATTTGGTGCATAAAACCCAAAGTCAATCTATCTCCAGGAAAATTTGCAATCCTGGCTATTTACGGTAAGCTCTAGTATGAAAGTTATAAACCAACAATTAAAATCATAATTAGAAAACAATTAAGGAGCCACCAGGATGCAAGCAACATATGATTCCGACAAGCGCAAATTGCTATCATCTCTGTGTCATGGGGCAATTTTTTTTAGTACGACATTAATTTCAGTCGGAGTTCCCATTGTTATTAACCTCATCTCTGATGATCCAGTAGTTAAAAGTAACGCCAAAGAATCAATTAATTTTCACTTCAATGTCTGGTTTTGGGCAACTGTCATCGGCGTACCCTTGGGAATTCTGTCTTGGCTGACATTTGGCATTGGGGGAATTATCTTTTTCCCTGTAGTTGCTTTAGGCTTTGCAATACATTGGGGACTAACAATCTGGGCAATTTTACATTGTCTTAGTCAGTCTGATGTGCCTTTCCGTTATCCATTCATCTTCCGAGTTTTTTAACTACAAAGTTTGTCGAAACATAGACAATTTGTAGAGACGTAGCAATGCTACGTCTCTTGTTGATGTTAATATCCAATCAAGTGCAAGACATCACGCAGGACACTAAAGCCTGCTAAATCCCACAGCAAATAAGCGAGAAAACCAATCATTGCTAAACGACCATTCCAGATTTCTGCTTGGGGAGTCCAGCCAAACAAAAAGCTATTACGATCTATTCCGTTGTAAGCTTTAGCAACTGTAGGTAAATCAGTGGAGGAGCGAGTTTCCATTTTTGTGTACCAAGAGCGATTTGTTACTTAACTTAACCTTAGCGATTCATTGATAAATTGCTTTCCGTCCATAGGTACAAAAGGTACAAACTACACACACTTCTTGGGGACGATTGCGAGAAAAGTTTTATTTCTATCAAATATGCCTGTAGAGAGGGATAAAAAGCTTAATTGTAAATAAACGTAAATTAGCAATATTTTTTTTGTAGTTAAAGACTAATTTAAATAAGATAAATATCTCATAAAAAGCAATTAATAATAAGCAGGTATTAGCGGAAAAATAGCAACTGTTATTAACAGATAAATTGTTAAAGTTAGGGATATTTTCTAAAGCTAAATAGCTAAATTTCTATCTATCGTAGGAGATAGGCTTACCACCTGGGATGGATGCTTTGAAGTAGTAAATTCCTAGATTCTAAAAGTAAGAAGATTTGGTATTGCCATAGGCACAAAAACTAAAGTTGTTGCTGACGAAATTCTGAAGCCATCCAAATTTAAATTGCTTAGGAAAAGGAAATACAATGTTTCAAAGTACGGAAATTATGCTGGAATTCTACAAGCCCCTCTTATGGATGGCACAGATTCCAGGGGAAACTACAGGCGTGACACCAGCACAAGCATCGGTTCTGACTTCCGGGCCACGCTTTTTTGTGGCTTTACTTTCTGGTGTGATCTTGGCTTTCGCTTTTCAACTAGTATTAACTAATCTCTCTGTTGCTGCGGGGATTTCTTATCTGGGACGTGCATCAGACTCAGGTGCAGACAGCGAAGTAGGGGGAAGCTTTGGTGGCACAATTCGCAAAATCGGTACGGCAGTGGGACTGTGGACATTAATCACTGTAACGATCGCCCTACTCGTGGCCTCTTTTTTGGCGGTTAAACTCAGCTTAGTCATTTTAGATCCTAGACTGGGAGCAATTCTGGGTTTAGTGATTTGGGGTGCTTACTTTTTACTGTTGGTGTGGGTGAGTTCCACCACAGTTGGTTCCCTAATTGGTTCAGTCGTGAATACGGCTACCTCTGGCTTTCAGGCAATTATGGGAACAGCCACAGCCGCACTGGGCGCAAAAGCTGTGAATCAGCAAGTGGTAGCCACCGCAGAAGCCGCAGCCGCAGCCGTGAGACGAGAATTAGGCAGTGCGATCGACCCCATCAGTATTCGGGAAAACATAGAAGATTATATTGAAAAACTGCGTCCACCAGAATTGGATATAACGAATATTCGCAGTGAATTTGAAAGATTACTGAATGATCCCCAATTAAAAGCTGTTGCGGGTAGTCCAGACTTACGCAAGATTGATCGCCAAAAGTTTATCGATCTAGTTAGCAGTCGGACTGACTTATCGAAACGGGATGTCAAGCGGATTGCTGATACTCTGTATAACGTTTGGCAACAGGTGGTAATTCAGCATGAACCCACCCCAGACCGCTTGGGTGAATTGGTAGATTATCTCAAATCATTGCCACCAGGACAAACTCAGACCGATGAACTTAACGCCAAGCTGGAGAGATTAATTGCCGAAACCAAATCTACCAAAGAAGCAGAACAAAAACCTGGATTAATGCAGCAAGGACTCTCTGCCCTGACTGGTGTTGTGTTGGGTAGAACGGACTTATCAGAGTTAGATGTGGAAAAAATCTTACAATCATTAACCACAGCTAAAGATAAAGCCACAGCACAAGCCGATAAATTAGGCTTACCCACAGCCTCACAACCCTACAGTCCCATTCGGGCAGATGTGGAAAACTATCTGCTCAACACCTATGCTTGGCAATTGAGTGAGCAAAGAATCGCTGAAGAATTTCATCATGTGATCTACGACCAAGCAGCCGACCCTGGTACAGTCCGCCGGGAACTTGAGCGCTTGTCTCGCAACGACTTTGCCAAGATTTTACAACAACGGGGACTACTGACCCAAGACCAAATTCAGCATATTGCCGACCGATTAGAAGCGGTGCGTCAGTCGGTATTGGTGACAGTCACAGCTGAAGAAGAGAGAGAAATTACTCAAGACTTGCAACGCCGCATTGAAAGTTATCTGCTAGTCACAAGTAAGGCAGATTTGAGTTCCGAAGGTATTGAGCGAGATTTCAAACCTATACTAGAAGATGCAGACGCAGATTACGAAACTCTGTCACGACGACTAGCAATAGTCGATCGCTACCAAATGCAGCAGATATTGCTAGAACGCAATGATATGCAACCGGGAGAACCTGACAGAATTATTGATGATTTGCTCAAACAACGCGATCGCGCTTTGTTAGAATCCAAAAATCTAGCAGATCAAGCCAGATATCAAGCGGAAACTCTGTGGTTAAATGTTGAGTCATATCTGCGTAATACAGGTAAAGCCGAGTTAAACCCTGATGCGATTCGGGCTGACCTGAAAACCCTATTGGCAGACCCCCAAACGGGAATAGCAGCTATTCGGGCGCGATTGTCTCGCTTTGACCGGGATACTTTGGTACAGTTACTCAGTCAACGCCAAGATATTACAGAAGACCAAGCCCATCAAATCATCAATGCTGTAGAGGAGTCTTGGCACAGTGTCCGCCACGCCCCTCAAGCGGTAGCCGACAAAGCCAAAGCCCAATATGATTCTGTAACTACTACCATTGCCGATTACCTGCGGAAGACTGGTAAATCAGAACTCAACCCTGAAGGTATCCAACGGGATTTAAATCAACTGTTTGCCAATCCCAAAGAAGGAGCAGTGGCACTACGTCGTCGCTTGTCACAAGTAGATAGAGATACAGTAGTAAAATTACTGAGTCAACGTCAGGATTTGAGCGAACAGCAAGTCAATGAAACCATTGATGCTGTACAGAATTCCCTGCGGAATATTGTCCGTACTCCCCGTCGCCTAGCTACTCGTACCCAACAGAGAGCAGAAACATTTCAAGCTTATTTAGAGGAGTACTTGCGGCAAACAGGGAAAGAAGAATTGAATCCTGAAGGTATCAAACGCGACTTACAATTATTACTCCATGATCCACGAGTAGGAGTAGAAAGTTTTAGCGATCGCCTAGCCCATTTTGACCGTTCTACCATTATTGCCTTGTTGAAGATTCGGGAAGATATCACCGATGAAGAAGCAGCCAAAATTGCCGACAATATAGTTTCCGTCCGGGATCAATTTGTCGAACAAGTGCGGGGTATCCAACGCCGAATTCAAGACGTGATTGACGGAGTTTTTGCTCGCATCCGCAACTACCTCAACGCCTTAGAACGTCCCGAACTCAATTATGATGGGATTAAACGCGATGTCCGTACCTTGTTTGACGACCCACAAGCAGGATTCGACGCATTACGCGATCGCCTCTCTTCATTCAACCGCGACACCCTAGTCGCCCTGATCAGTTCCCGTGAAGATATCTCCGAGGAAGATGCCAACCGGGTTATTGACCAAATCGAACGCGCCCGCAACACCGTATTACAACGCGCCGAACGCTTACAACAAGAAGCCCAACGCCGCCTAGAAGAAGTCAAACACCAAGCCCAACACCAAGCCGAAGAAACCCGCAAAGCCGCCGCTACAGCCGCTTGGTGGTTATTTGCTACCGCCGTAGTTTCTGCCATCTTCTCTGCACTAGGAGGTGCGATCGCAGTTAGTCCGGTAGCTTAACAAGTTTGTCTCCGCTAAATTTTCAGCCTCCCACCAGGGAGGCTTTTTTATATCTTGCACCAGGCGACTAGAAGTCGCGGCTAGGGGAGATCCATGACAAACTACGAATTACGAATTATTTAGATAAACTGGAGAAAATCAGTCTAATTGAGCTTTTGTTGAGTTTATGTCATTAACTGCTGCGGCGATCGCTATTTTAGTCCTGACTAAAGCTTTTGAAAGAACTGGGGAAATCTTGGGCGAAAAGGTTTTAGAGAAAAGTGGTAAATTATTCTCGCTACTGAAACGCAAAGAACCTAGCACAGCCTTAGCAATCGAACAGGCGCAAACACAACCTTTAGATTACGGTGATGCTGATCTCGTGGGACAGGTAGAAGCAGCAGCAAAAAAAGACCCAGAAATTGCTCAAGCTATTGCAGCTTTGGCGGATGCTGTAAAATCTCAACCCGCGCTTATCCAGAATTTTACCAACACAGTTGATAAAAATTACGGTGGTAATGTCGGGAACGTTACTAATGACAACCGCACCCAAAACTTTAATTTCTGACTACAGTCGCCTGAATGGGAACAGGTAAAGTCAAATCCCCCTACTGCAATACCGCACAATTTACCCTGGAGTGGGGTAGAGAAATTTGTCGGACGTGAAACTGAACTGCAACAACTCCACCAACTTTTGCAGCAAAATCCTCAAGTAGCGATCGCTGCTATTGCGGGGATGGGTGGTGTCGGCAAAACAGAACTAGCACTGCAATATGCCTTGGAAAAATACGAGACTTATCAAGGGGGAATTTGCTGGTTACTGCCCAAAACCGGAGATATAGGCATTCAAATTGTCCAGTTTGCCAGAACACACCTGGATTTAAAGCCACCAGAAGATTTTGATATCATCGCCCAAGTACAATACTGCTGGCGGCGTTGGCGAGAGGGTGATGTGTTGCTAGTGCTGGATGATGTCAGCGACTACGAACAAGTCAAGCCTTACTTACAATCTCTATCTTCCCGGTTTAAAGTGTTGATGACTACGCGCCAGAACTTAGGACGCATCCCACAGTTATCATTAGATGTGCTGCAACCAGAAGCGGCGCGGGAGTTATTGCAATCAATTATTGGTAAAGAACGTATTGATAATGATGTAGAGACGTTGCACGCAACGTCTCTGTGTGCATGGTTAGGATATTTACCCTTGGGTGTGGAATTAGTCGGACGGTATCTAGCACGGAAACAGGATTTATCCTTAACAGAAATGTTGCAACGCTTGGAAAACAAGCGACTAGATGAGCGTTCCCTGTCTAAATCTAAGTCAGAAGCCGACATGACAGCACAACGAGGTGTGTCAGCCGCCTTTGAGTTGAGTTGGCAAGAATTAGAGGACAACGCTAAACAATTGGGCTGTTTATTAAGTTTATTTGCTGCCGCACCTTTATCTTGGAACTTTGTAGAACATTGTGTAACAGAAACAGATGCAGAAGATTTAGAAGAAATTAGAGACGATAGCTTACTGAATCTGCATTTACTCCAGCGTAAAGGCGAAGGAATCTATCAACTACATCCACTGTTGAGAGAGTTTTTCCAATATAAGCTTACAGGTTTAGAGCAGGCAGAGGAATTTAAGCGATCGCTCTGCCGAGTAATTGTAGAAGTGGCTCAAGATATTCCTGACTCACCCACCCTTGAGCAAATCACCGCCGTTACTCCCGCCATTCCTCATGTAGCAGAAGTAGCGAATCATCTCATTCAATACGTCAGCGATGATGATTTACTCTGGCCTTTCATCGGCAACGCTAGATTTTATTATGGTCAAGGATTGTATAACCAAGCTGAACCTTGGTATGAGCAATGTCTAGAAATCACTAAAAAACGTTTGGGCGAAGAACATCCCTCTGTCGCCACTAGCCTCAACAACCTCGCGGGACTCTACGACTCCCAAGGCAGATACAGCAAAGCCGAACCTTTGTACATCCAAGCTTTAGCACTCTGGCGCAAGCTGCTGGGAGAAGAACATCCCTCTGTCGCCACTAGCCTCAACAACCTAGCTTTACTCTACAACTCCCAAGGCAGATACAGCGAAGCCGAAGCGTTGTACATCCAAGCTTTAGCACTCTGCCGCAAACTGCTGGGAGAAGAACACCCCCATGTCGCCACTAGCCTCAACAACCTCGCGGCTCTCTACAACTCCCAAGGCAAAGACAGCGAAGCCGAACCTTTGTACATCCAAGCTTTAGCACTCCACCGCAAACTGCTGGGAGAAGAACATCCCTCTGTCGCCACTAGCCTCAACAACCTCGCGGGACTCTACGACTCCCAAGGCAGATACAGCAAAGCCGAACCTTTGTACATCCAAGCTTTAGCACTCTGGCGCAAGCTGCTGGGAGAAGAACATCCCTCTGTCGCCACTAGCCTCAACAACCTAGCTTTACTCTACAACTCCCAAGGCAGATACAGCGAAGCCGAAGCGTTGTACATCCAAGCTTTAGCACTCTGCCGCAAACTGCTGGGAGAAGAACACCCCCATGTCGCCACTAGCCTCAACAACCTCGCGGCTCTCTACAAATCCCAAGGCAGATACAGCGAAGCCGAACCTTTGTACATCCAAGCTTTAGCACTCACGCGCAAACTGCTGGGAGAGGAACATCCCTATGTCGCCACAAGCCTCAACAACCTAGCGTATCTCTACAAATCCCAAGGCAGATACAGCGAAGCCGAACCTTTGTACATCCAAGCTTTAGCACTCTGGCGCAAACTGCTGGGAGAAGAACATCCCCATGTCGCCACAAGCCTCAACAACCTCGCGTCTCTCTACAACTCCCAAGGCAAAGACAGCGAAGCCGAACCTTTGTACATCCAAGCTTTAGCACTCCACCGCAAACTGCTGGGAGAAGAACATCCCGATGTCGCCATGAGCCTCAACAACCTAGCGTTACTCTACAACTCCCAAGGCAAAGACAGCGAAGCCGAACCTTTGTACATCCAAGCTTTAGATATTTTAGAGCAACGGTTAGGGGTAGAGCATCCCAATACTGTGACTTGTCGTGCTAATTTAGCATCTTTGCGCGATTCTTTCACCTCAGAACAGTAACAACCATCTTTAAAACCCAAACTTTCATGTTCCCATCTCGAAGCTTCCTGTTCTGCACTCGAAGTTTCATGTTCCAAGCAAAAACATTCCTGTTCTGAACTCAAAGTTTCGTGTTCCAAGCAAAAACATTCCTGTTCTGCACTCAAAGTTCCGTGTTCCAAACGAAAACATTCCTGTTCTGCACTCAAAGTTTCGTGTTCTGAGGTTAAATATTGATACCGTTGGGTTACTCTCCCTTGAAGGCTTACCCTGGATTTCTCAAAAAACGGTAGGGGCGGGTTCACAAATATGCTTCAATCATTCACGAATATCTCATGAACCCGCCCCTACAGCCTCTGGGCTTCGATGTTATAAATTTAGTGAGAAATTCGGGTTACGCCTACATTCTTCAACCCAACCTACACCTGAGTTTCCCACATCCTGCGTATTCCTGTGATCATTAGACTAGAGAGTTAAAACTAATTTTGCTCTCAGGCTATAAAGTATGTGTAGATGAGATAAATAATATATTGAGAGAAAAATCTGTATGGCTAACTACCAAGAAACTCCAACTCGTGATGAACTCCTGGATGAACTGCTGGTTGAGACAAGCGGTATAAATCATGTGGAAGTGATCGAAAATGTCATCGACTCCCTAGAACAAGATGATAGTGCGATGGTAAGCCACACCCCAGAGGGCGGTTATCTGTGGAAGTTTAAGTACGGTAGTGTGGAAGTATTTGTGCAACTCACAGGGAAAACCGATGAAGATACAATTACAGTCTGGTCTGTGGTACTCAAATTACCTGCTAAAAATGAACCCAAGTTGCTACGTCATCTATTGGAATTGAACTGTTCTAGCACCTTTGAAGCTCGTTTTGGAATTATTGAAAATCAAGTAGTGGTGATTTCTACACGCACTTTAGCAGAATTATCTCCGGGGGAAGTCTCACGCCTAATTACGATTGTGGCAACGATCGCCGACAACAACGATGAAGCCTTACAATCAGAATTCGGTGCAGCATAAGTAGTTGGAATTTTTGCATGAAACAGCAGGTTTGGCGACTAATTCCTTTACTAGCAGCTGCTGGTGGTGTGCAGATGGCAATTGACCGTTGGTTGTTAGCACAACATCAATCGGGTAAACTGCCTTCAGTTTTGCGATTTTACACTTGGTCGCCACCTGCAATTTCCCTTGGTTATCATCAACATAAATATCCTCAGCATTGGCAAAATCTGACTTGGCAAGGTCAAAAATTAGATTTAGTCCGTCGTCCTACTGGTGGTAGAGCAGTTTTACATCAAGGTGATTTAACTTACGCTGTGATCACATCTGGATTATCAGGTAGTCGGATTGAGGCGTATCAAACAATTTGTCAGTTTTTGATTCAAGGATGGAGAGCGATCGGTCTGAAATTAGACTATGGTACAGCAGGACGTGGCTACATTCACAACCCCGACTGCTTTGGCACGGCTACAGGTGCAGATTTAATCTTGCCAGATGGCACAAAGTTTATCGGTAGCGCTCAATTACGGCGTGGCGGAGTCATTCTACAACATGGTTCTATGCGTTTACAGCCAGATGCAGAATTGTTTACTCAAGTATTTAGAGCCGAATCTTTGACACCTGTGCAATTACCCCCAAGTTTGAGCTGCAATGTCGAGACAATCATGACAGCGTTGACTAGTGCAGCTAGTGAGTATTTTGATACAGAAATTACACTGCAACCCCTGTCTGAATCTGAGTGGGACGAGATTCATATGTATCATGATTAACGTGAAATGGTATCAGTCTCTTTTGCATGAGTACTCCATACCCTGAGTTCGGTCAATGGTTAAAGGGAATCGAATCGGTGTCCCAAATATCTCGCTGTTCAAGCTAAATGTTTACATTGCGAGACTCAGGATTATTTAGTAAATCTAGAAACGAATTGGCAATAATAGCAGCTTGAGTGCGATCGCGTAAGTTCAGTCGCGCCAAAATATTGGTAATATGATTTCTGACAGTCCCCTCAGAAAGGTAAAGCTCCTGGGCAATTTCTCGATTACTTAAGCCAGTTGCAATCAAATACAAAACTCCTCGCTCTCTGGATGTGAGTTCTGCAAGTTCAGGTGGGGGATTTTTTGGTGTTTCTATCCCAGATATGGGTACAACACTCAGCATTTTTTCTAAAATTCCGGGACTAAAGTGAGTATAGCCTTTGTGAATAGAACGAATTGCTGCTGCTAGTTCTTGGGCTGGTGTATCTTTGAGTAAGTAGCCCTTAGCTCCAAAGCGTAATGCTTCAGAAATGTATTGCGTATCGTCGAATGTTGTCAGGATGAGAATTTTTGTGTCGGGAAACATCTGACATAGCTGCTGGGTAGTTACAACCCCATCCATGACAGGCATACGGATGTCCATTAATGTCACATCGGGTTCAGTATTTCCTCCATAGAGGCTTTCCATCAAATAAATTGCTTGTTGACCGTTTTCTGCTTCGCCTACTACTTGTAAATCTGGTTGAATCTCTAATAAGGTCTTCAAGCCACGACGGACAATTTCTTGGTCTTCGACAAGCAACACCCGAATCATAAATTACATGATTAATGAGGATAAATATTTATTTTTGTAGACCTAGATAATATCATTTACGAGAACAATCGTAAAATTACTTAAATATATTTTTATAATTTTGCCAAAGATTTAGACAAAAAAATCAAGCAGTAAATTACTTTGATTGTGGGAAGGTGGCAATAATCTTACAGCCTGTATTTAGCTCACTGATAATTTTTAAGTCACTTCCTAAAGCAGCGACCCGTTCTTGCATTCCCCTCAGCCCAAATCCCTTAGTGTTTTCGTTGACTTGAAAGCCTTTACCATTATCTTGAAGTACAAGTACTGTCTTTGAATCAGTACTCTGAATTTGAATAGTGACTGCTGTTGCCTGAGCATACTTGCAAATATTAGTCAGACCTTCTTGTAAAATTCGATAAATCGTGGTGTTGATTGTATGAGGTAAGTTGGGTGATATGTCAATGCTACATTCTGGTAAGATGCCAGTGAGTCGATGAAATTCTGCTGTCAAATTAGCGATCGCACTTTCTAATAGCTGACCTTGTAGTGCCTCAGACCTGATTAATCCTACAGATTCACGTGTGGCTTTCAACGCTGCTGACCCTAGTTGTTTTGCCTCTAGCAAACAAGCGTAAGCCTTGTCTGAATTATCCTGCCACAACGCCAAAGCCGCTTCTAGTTGAATATTTAAGGCTACTAATGAATGACCTAATGAGTCATGAATATCACGGGCTATCCGATGGCGTTCTTCTACTGTCGCCATTTCCTGAATCCGCAGATTGAGTTCCCGTTCTTGCTCTAATGCTTTGAGTAGTTCTGCTTCAGCTTGTTGTAAGCGATAATTTTGCGCTTGAAGTTGTGCTTGTAATCGGCGATTAGTTAATTGGGTTTCAATTCTGACAAACACTTCCTCTAGTTGAAAGGGCTTGCTAATATAATCTACACCTCCAACTGCAAATGCCTTGACCTTATCAAAGGCTTCATTTAAAGCACTGATAAAAATCACGGGGATTTCCTTGGTTTGCGAATTTGCTTTTAAATGCTGGCAAACTTCATAGCCATTCATGCCCGGCATAGTGATATCTAATAAAATTAAATCCGGGGGTTGAGCTTTAATACCCATCAATGCTATGACACCGTTCGTGGCACATCGCAACTCATACCCTTGTTCCGCGAGCATTTTCGACAAGAGGCGCAGGTTATCAATGGTGTCATCAACAATCAGGATATCTCCCTTGTGTGAGTGACTGCTATCCATAAATTGAGTTTAAATAAAGATTTAAAAATTAGCCTTTGTCATATCAAATATTACAAAGAATATACATAGAAAAAATCTAACATTTTCGGCATAACTTAATTGATTATGGCTGTTCATTAAGTAAATGTAGTAAGATAATTAACTTTTATTGTATCTTGATAAAGATAGACAATTTTAATTATTTTTTACCAATGTCACCCAAAATAGCATAATCTTTGTAATGAAAACTATCAATGAAATCAAGTCACAGACTCAGCTACCCGTTATTATCACCGATCAACAAGGGTTTATTACATATATAAATGCAGCGTTTAAAACTGCTTATGGCTGGAGTTATGAAGAACTATTTGGCTTACCATTAGAAGTTATTATCCCCCAGAATCTCCATGATTCCCATCGACTAAGTTTTTCCCGCTTTGTGATGACTGAAAAAGCGAAAATTCTCAATCATCCTCTTTTGTTAAAAACTGTGACAAAAGATGGTGTTGAAGTAGAAAGTGTGCATTTCATTACAGCCGAAAAACAGGGGGAGAATTGGTTTTTTGCAGCGACGATCTCTCCTTCATAAAACATAATAATTATCGTAAAATCAAGGGTTTAAGACCCCTACGTCTACACGTAGTATCAGTTGAGTTGGGGTTTAAATCCCCAACTCAACTGTCTTTAATTTTGAATTTTGTAGGCTTGCCTTCCCGTAGGGTATTTTGAATTTTGAATTTTGAATTGTTAATGCTCAATCCGGTGAGATTTATGGAGAATGATCCTACCCTTCAGTTAAACCGACTGCGTTCAACTTTAGGGAAAATGGAGGTAGCACTGGGGGCTATTGATGATGCGATCGCCTGGACAGATGAAGATACTAAGGTGCAATGGTGCAACACAGTCTTCGATAATTTAGTTGATAGACCGCATATTACAATTCTGGGAACGCCACTAATTCAGCTACTACCACTAACACAGCAAGGACAAGTAATTACAGAAAAAACACATCCAGTAGTCATTGCCTTGCAAGGTCAATTAACAGCTACTGAATATGAGTTTCAAACATCTCATCAAGCGGTAACTTTGGAAATTTCCGGTAGCTGTATCGAATTTATTGCTGGAGAAAAATGTGCTGTTTTAGCGATTCGTGATATCACAGCGCGGAAACAAACAGAAGCAGCACTCCAGCAAGCTAAAGAAGCAGCAGATGTGGCAAATGTTGCCAAAAGTCAGTTTTTAGCAAATATGAGCCATGAACTGCGAACACCTCTAAATATTATTTTAGGTTTTACCCAATTGCTAACTAGATATGGTTCTGTTGATCAGCAACAGCAAGAATATTTAGAAACCATTGCTCGCAGTGGTGAACATCTGTTGAATTTAATCGACGATGTCCTAGAAATGTCCAAGATTGAAGCTGGTAAAACCACATTGAATCCCACCTGCTTCGACTTACATCATCTGTTGCATACATTGCAACAAATGTTACTGTTAAAAGCCCAATCTAAAGGTTTAGAGTTAATTTTTGAACTAGCTCCCGACTTACCGCAATATATTCGTACTGATGAAAGTAAATTACGCCAAGTTTTGCTGAACTTATTGGGCAATGGGATTAAGTTTACTCAAGTAGGTAGTGTAATTCTGCGAGTTCGACGAAACATAGAGGAAATAGACACAGGAATAAACCTGTTATTTGAAGTTGAAGATACCGGACTGGGGATTGAATTAACAGAACTAGAAAGTTTATTTGAGCCTTTTGTGCAAACACAAACAGGTAAAAACTTGCAAGAGGGAACTGGATTGGGATTACCGATTAGTCAGAAATTTGTGTGGCTGATGGGAGGAGAGATTACAGCCAACAGCAAGATCGGAGTAGGGACAATTTTTCAGTTTAATATCCGTACCCAGGAGGTGAGATATGATGAAGTACAAACGCCAAAATCTAGCCAACAACTTATTGCTTTGGCAGCAGGACAACCAAAATATCGAATTTTAATTGCAGAGGATAAACCAGAAATTCGCCAAATCTTGATGAAGTTGCTACAACCAGTTGGCTTTGATGTCCGAGAAGCAACTAATGGACAAGAAGCGATCGCTTTATGTCATAGTTGGCATCCTGATTTAGTTTGGATGGATATGCGAATGCCGGTGATGGATGGGTATGAAGCCACCAAACACATTAAAACCAGCAGTGATTCACCTCCCATTATCGTTGCTTTAACTGGGAGTGTTTTTGAAGAGGATCGGATTGTTGCTTTATCTACAGGTTGCGATGATTTTGTCCGCAAGCCATTTCGCGCCGAGGTGATTTTTGAGAAGATCGCTGAATATCTGGGTGTGAGTTACATATATGCAACCGCAGAAACCAAATTACTGACACAGAAGCGAACAGTGGTTTTTTCTGCGAATGAATTAAGTCATGCCATTGCTCAAATGCCTAGAGAGTGGGTAGAAAAATTGTATCAAGCCGCAATTCGAGTCAACTCTAAACAAATTGAACAGCTGATTGAGCAAATTCCGCCGTTACAAGCTGCTTTGGCGAACACTTTGACCAATCTAGTCAATAATTTTTCCTTTGAAGAAATTATTAAATTAACTCAATCTTCTGATTGTCTAGACCAGAGTAACAATGGCGAAGAATTTGAGATTTTGGATCACCATTTAGAACAATAAACATAACACCAAGTTAAATATGTCATAAAAATTTCTTGATTTTTAACTCCTACCATGTTGAATAAAAAAGAAGACCTATTTCGCAAAAAATCTTTAGAACGGTTATCTGCGCCAGAACAGCTAGATCGGGTTGTGCGGGTCATCAAACCACATGATTGGCTACCATTGTTAATGTTAGGAATTCTGGTAAGTTTGGGTTTGCTCTGGAGTGTGTGGGGAAGGATACCCATAACAGTAACAGGTCGGGGTGTGCTGATTAATCCCCGCAGAATTCTGCAATTTCAATCTCCCATTTCTGGTCAGTTACAATCTCTGAATGTCCGCAATGGACAATGTGTCAAAAAAGATACAGTATTGGCAACCATTGATCCATCTCAAGAGCGACAACAACTTCAACAACGACAGGGAAAATTAACTCAATTGCGACAACAAAATTTAGAAACTGGTTTAATCATCAAGCAGAAAACTAGTTTAGAAAAATCAGCGATCGCCTCTCAAAGAGCTAGTTTACAGCAACAGTTACAAAATGCTCAAGCACTAACTCCTCTGTTACAAAAACAAGGGTTGGTTGCCATTAAACAACAACGTATTAACTTACAACAACAATTGCATGATGCTCAGGAAATAGCACCAGTCTTTGCCAAAAGATTGCAAAAACGAAAGCAGCTAATTCAAAGTGGGGCTATTTCTGAAGATACCTTACTGCAAGCGGAACAAGAATACCGTCAAGCCTTACAATCTATTATTAATATTCAAGCACAATTGCAACAGTTACAACTAAAAGAAGTAGAAACTCAGCAACAATATCTCAATAATCTCAATGCTATTACCAAATACCAGGCTGAATTAGAAGAATTAGCAACCAGTAATAAACGACTAGAACAAGATAATCTAGAAAATATGCAAACCAGAGAAAAAGAACTCCAAGAAGTACAAAGAGAAATTGCTCAATTAGAACAAAGGGTTGCTGATCGTAGTCAAATTAAAAGTCCACAAGCAGGTTGTATTGTCGAAATTACTGCTAATGCTGGGCAGGTTGTTGAACCAGGAACCCGCTTAGGAACGATGCAAATAGCAGGTCAAAAAAATGAGGGTTTAGAATCTAGTGTGATTTATTTTGCAGTTGAAGATGGTAAGCAAATTCAACAGGGAATGAAGATTTTAGTCACACCAGATACGCTCAAACGGGAAAGATTTGGCAGTATTATTGGTGAAGTTGTCGCTATTTCTCCATTACCCATTACACGAGAAGGAGCAACTTCTGTAGTTGGTAATTCCGAAGTAGTTAATAAATTAATTGGCTCAGAAGGGGGCAAAATAGAAGTCATGGCTAAGTTGAATCTTAACCCTTTAACTATTAGTGGTTATCAGTGGTCATCTTCTAAAGGCCCGAATACTAAATTAACATTAGGGACAACAGTTACAGCTAAAGTAACGGTAGAAGAAACAGCACCAATTACCTTTTTGCTACCAATTTTAAAAGAGTGGACTGGAATTAATTGAAGCCGTGTTCAACACTGAGAACTCACATTCGGCATTGCTCAAGGATTTTAGAAGAATGCGTGTCAGAACTCCTACTGTCTTACAAATGGAAGCGGTCGAATGCGGTGCAGCTTCCCTAGCGATTATTCTTGCCTACTACGATCGCATTGTCCCCTTAGCTGAACTGCGGATTGAATGCGGGGTTTCCCGTGATGGGAGCAAAGCCTCTAATGTCATTCTGGCAGCTAGACGCTATGGAATGGAAGCAGCAGGTTTCAAAATTGAACAATTAGAACAACTGCAAGAATTATCTCCCCCCTACATCGTTTTTTGGAGTTTCAATCACTTCCTAGTCGTAGAAGGATTGAGTAAACATTGGGTATTCCTCAACGACCCCGCTACCGGCCCCCGTAAGGTTGATTGGGAAGAGTTTGATCAGGAGTTTACTGGGGTTGTCCTAGTGATGGAACCGGGAGCAGACTTCCGCAAAGGGGGACGTAAACCTAGTATGATTCTTTCCTTGAGCGATCGCTTACAAGGTTCAATAGGAGCAATTTTATACTCTATTTTGGCAGGATTATTACTAGTATTACCTGGTTTAGCAATTCCCGTCTTTAGTCAGGTATTTGTAGATCAGATACTAGTAGAAAATCGCACCGAATGGTTGCGTCCCCTGATTTTAGGAATGTTTCTCACCAGCTTATTTCAAGGACTGCTGACTCTGCTGCGACTGCGATATTTAAGAAAACTGAGGATTAAGCTAGCTGTAGGAATGTCCACCCGCTTTTTGTGGCATATTCTGAGATTACCCGTCAAATTTTATGCCCAAAGATATGCTGGAGAAGTCAGCAATCGTGCCAGTCTAAATGATAAAGTAGCTCAGGTGCTTTCTGGGCAATTGGCAACCACGGTAATCGATGGGGTGATGGTATTATTCTATGCCTTGGTTATGTTTGCCTATGACGGGGTACTGACCTTAATTGGCATCTGTTTTGCCGCTATCAATGGATTAGCGTTGCAGTGGGTAGCACGACATCGGGCGGATGCAAATATACGCTTGGTGCAAGATTGGGGAAAAGCCGATGGGGTGAGTATTGCTGCGCTTCAGAGTATGGAAACCTTGAAAGCATCAGCCTTGGAGTCGGATTTTTTTAGCCGATGGTCTGGATATTATGCCAAAGCAGTTAGCGCCCAGCAAGAGTTAGAAGTTTCCAACCAGATATTAGGGGTTTTGCCAATATTACTCACTTCCTTAACCTCCATGTTAATTTTAGTGGTTGGGGGTTGGCGAGTGATGGATGGAAACCTCAGCATAGGGATGTTAGTGGCATTTCAAAGTTTGATGCTGAGTTTTCAGCAGCCTGTGAATACTTTGGTAGACTTTGGTACTACCCTCCAGGAATTAGCAGGGGATTTGAATCGTTTAGATGATGTGTTAGGTAATTCTCTAGATCCTGAAGTAGAGACAAGGAAACAAGCAGAAATCCTCAATTTAAAAGGTTGTATTGATTTACGTAACATCACTTTTGGCTATTCCCACGTTGATCCGCCATTGATTGAGAATTTCAGTTTATCTTTGCAACCAGGACAAAGAGTAGCGTTAGTCGGTGCGAGTGGTTCGGGGAAATCTACCTTAGCTAAACTAATCTGTGGACTTTATCAACCTTGGGAGGGGGAAATTCTTTTAGATGGGACTCCCAGAAGCGAGATTGCACGAGAAGTTTTAGCGAGTTCCCTGTCGCTAGTGGAACAAGACATCTTTTTGTTTGGGGGTACAGTCCGAGAGAATTTGACTTTATGGGATGATACAGTTTCAGATGAGCAATTAGTCAAAGCTTGTCGAGATGCAGCTATTCATGAAACTGTAATGACAATTCCAGGGGGATATGACGGGGAATTGCGGGAAGGGGGTGTTAATTTAAGTGGAGGACAGCGCCAACGTTTAGAAATTGCCCGCGCTTTAGTGAAAAATCCGGCAATTTTGGTGATGGACGAAGCAACTTCTGCTTTAGATGCCCAGACAGAACAAATTATTGTAGAAAATCTGCGTCAACGCAACTGTAGTTGTATTTTGGTTGCTCACCGCTTGAGTACCATTCGAGATTGTGATGAAATTATTGTTTTAGAACAGGGAAAGGTAGTGCAGCGTGGAACTCATGAGGAATTATGGCAGGAAGGGGGAGTTTATGAGACGTTGATTCGTTCTGAGGGGTAATATCGGTTAGGTACTACAAGCCAAGATTAACCAAATTAGCACAATGCCCACCCTTGTAGAGATAATTTTCTTATGATAAGGAACTAATATTTTTTTTGCATAAAATTGTCTGAGGATGCTGAGAACCTACAGTCTTTTCAAAAATTCTCAAAGCTTCCTTGAGTATAGATTTAGCTTCTGGTCTTTGTTCTTGTTCCTTAAGTAAAATTGCTAGATTATTGAGGGTAACAGCAATATCAGGATGCTCATCTCCGAAGACAGTTTTTTTTATGCTTAATGCCCGTCTATAGGCTTTTTCGGCTGGCAAGAACTCTCCTTTTGCTTGAAGAGAAGCTGCTAGATTATTGAGATTAACAGCAACTTCATAAGGTTGATAGTTTGATGGGTTATCAAAAAATGTAATAGCTTTTTCAAACAATTTAACTGCTTCATCCCATTTACCTAATCCATGTAAAATAGAACCCAGTGCAGCCCCATCAGCGATAGTGTCAGGATGTTCTTTACCGCATACATTCTGGCGAATTTCGTAAGATTTACGAGCTAAAGGTTCAGCCTTTTCATAATTGAAACGTGAGTGTTCTAAACCAGCATAATTATGATAGATTGTCGCCACAAAATGGCTTTGTTCACCGTATTGCTTAATTAAAGTATTTAAGAGAGTTTGATAAATTTGTTCACCCGCATCAAATTTCCCCCAGTATTTGTAAACAACAGCTAAGTCATTTAGCATTGACAGCAAAATACTGTGTTGCTCTATTCTTTGAGATTGGGCTAAATTTATAGCTTTGAGATAATACTGTTCTGCTGAAGAATAGTTACCCAAAATGCGAGTAATTTTACCTGTATTAGCTAAAACTTGTATTTCTATATCAATCAGACTTGAAACCGGAGAAAGATTTTGTTTGGCTACTTCTAGAGATTCTAAAGCCGCTTGAGCTTTTGTTAAAGCTTCGTTATATTTAGTTTGAGACTCTAATCTATTAGCTAAACTATTCAGTTGGATTACTTTTTCAAGTAAAGAATGTTGTTCTAAATTTAATTTGTTACTTAAATTTTTACTGTGTTGTAGTTCCACGTTCTTTTCACTCTTACGAAAAGAAAGGCCAGCTAGAAAGTCTTCTTGAAGTAAGCTGACTAGATAATTGAGCAGTAGCACAACTCAAAAACGAGCAGTTACTGCTCAATTATCCTCAATATCTAGCATCCCCAACTTGGGGGTGCTAGATATTGAGGATGCAGTACAATCAGTCTACTCTGCGCTCAAAAATATTTCGTTATGGTTGTTTACATAACCACCGCCGCCGGTGGGTCGTGTCGGAGCAACGGTATCCCCCCCACCTACCATGATTGTGAGATCCTGAACACTTAGTTCAACAATATCTGGCAAACTCATGAGCAAAGAATTTAACTTAGTTCTCTGTGGCTGTTCAGGCTTATTGTTGTTAGACATAGTATTTTCTCCTACAGCTATTGATTGGAATATAGAGTTAAGCCCTAAAAAATCACTTCAGATTTCTTGGAACTTAAAGATGCAGTAAAATCAGGCTACTCTGCGCTCAAAAATATTTCGTTGTGGTTGTTTATAAAACCGCCGCCGCCGGTGGGTCGTGTCGGAGCAACGGTATCCCTCCCACCTACCATGATTGTGAGATCCTGAACACTTAGTTCAACAATATCTGGCAAACTCATGAGCAAAGAATTTAACTTAGTTCTCTGTGGCTGTTCAGGTTTATTGTTGTTAGACATGGTATTTTCTCCTACAGTTATTGATTGGAATATAGAGTTAAGCCCTAAAAAATCACTTCAGATTTATTGGAACTAATTCCAGAAATTAATTTAGGTAAATCTGAAATAGCAAACCCCAGAAACAGGGTAAAATCGTTAAAAGAATACATCTAGAAAAATAGAAACCCTAAAAGTTAGGTTTCTATTTCCTGCGCGTTTCTGGGGGAGCTTCTTTACAGGACATTAATACCTTCGTATACTCACATATTTGTATTCAACATCAGCAGCACCAGCGATTTGGGTAAGTTGTGCTTCATCAAGTTGAGGAAGGTTGATATTTCTAATTTTTTCCTGTTGTTTTAGATTGGGTTTATTCTGTTTCATTGGTTTTACTTCTCCAAAGATTACTTATTCTTAATTCTTGTAATATTCAAAAGATTTAACAAAAACCTGAAAGGCGTTGATATGACGCTATATCAAGTAAAAGTAAGTGAACTAAGAGTGAGACTTAACCAACCACCCCTCTTTTAAGAGTTACGTCCGGAACTTTATATAACTGACCACCAACTATACTATGTAGCTGTTCCAAATCGAGTAGCTGAACCTGTGGTATTTTTTGTTGTTTGCTTTTCATTTTGTTAATTCTTGAAGATATCCAAATAGAATTAAGACTTACCATTCTTCACAGTTACACACTAACTCTTATGACTATTTCTCGTATCTCAATCATCCCACCAGAGACTTGAATTAGCTGTTCCTCATCGAGTTTAGGAAGACTGATATTCAAAATTTTCTGTTGTTGGTTGGGATGGGAATTTCTCTTTATCATTGGTGTTATTCCTCCAAAGTTTACTGATTATTTATTCGTGTATTATAGCCTTTCTTAATCTGCTGAGGTACTTAGTAAATCGCTAATAAATTGGACAAATCTCTGCAAAATCCCACGCCCCTCTCCGTTGAAAAATATTTCTTCTGTACCTCATTTACCAGTGATCGCTATAATGTTTTTTATGCCTGGAAACTCTCAAATGTTCAGTTACAAATACTTGATTGTATCCTCATTGAAATAGATTAAAAGCCCAATGATAAGCATATTTAACAATGGGCTATAGTGCATTGATCTCGGACATTATGGAGATATTTATGATTAGTATTAGGCAAAATTATTTAGACATACTGTTTGCCTTTGTTACTTATCAAAATAGAGATTTAGAATAACTTAAATCCTCCATTCAGGGATTTCTTTAACCTTTAAATCTTCCGGACGATCCCTTCCTGAAAGCGCACCAGCAGATATATTGCTCAATTCATCTAATGATAGTTTTACTTTAGGTTGTTGCTTAGTTTGCAGTTGTTGATTTTTCATTGATAGAATCTCCTTTTGTTTGCCTGATATGGGAAGAATCATTCCGACATCAGGGCTGTGGTTGAGTTGATAGTATTAATCTAATCTGAGGCTATAGCCAAGCGCATCGGATCAATGTCATGACTGACCTATGACATTTGTCATGAGCAGCATAACTCGTCAATCTGGTAAAATTCAGGACATGATCAAATTGCCTGTCCTATGACAGAAAAAGCGCTACAAGAACTAGCATCAATCCTTAATCCCACTGCCAACCTTCCCCAAGGAGAAACTCCTCTACTCATTGCTGTGGGTGCAGTAGGGAAAGTGTTGGGTATAACTATTCGTCCCCCAGCTAAATCAGAAAATCTGATTGGACTCCATGAAACCCTAGAGGGAATTGCCCGTGCTTCTGGTTTCCGCACCCGTCGAGTTACCCTTACCTCTAATTGGTGGAAAACAGATTGCAGTTCCCTCCTTGCTTTTACTAAAGAAGAAAATCTTCCTGTCGCTCTCCTACCTGTCAAAGCTACAAAGTATGAAATACTAGACCCAGTAAAATTAACGCGCACTCCTGTCAACCGCTACACTGCTGCTGAAATTGCCCCCATTGCCTATACCTTTTATCGCCCTTTACCAGATAAAGAAATTACAGTCTTGGATATTCTGCAATTTTCACTTCGAGGTAGTATTGCAGACTTGTTGAAAATCATCTGGGTGGGCGTAATTGCTACTTTATTAGGAATGTTTACGCCGCAGATCATAGGTATTCTCATCGACTATGCCATACCCGACGCAAACCACAAACTATTAACTCAGATGGGTTTGGGGTTATTGGCGAGTAGCTTTGGGGTGATGATATTCCAATTGGCTCAAAGTTTTGTCATCCTGAGATTGCAAACCCAAGTTAGTGTTGATACTCAAGCTGCCGTTTGGGATCGACTGCTGAAACTCAAACCCGCCTTTTCCAGCCAGTATTCCACAGGAGATTTACACAATCGTGTCTCAGCAATTTCCCAGATTCGTAATCGACTTAGTGGTAGCATTTTGCGAACCCTGTTCACTAGTTTATTCTCCCTGCTGAATCTGGGACTATTGTTAATTTATAGTTTACCTCTAGCATTAGTGGCGATCGCAGTAGCGTTAGTAGCGGTGATGATTACTACCGTATTGGGCATGATTATCCGGGAAAAAATGCGTCCCCTGCAACAACTTTCGGGAGAAATTTTGGGACTGACGGTGCAGTTAATTGGTGGAATATCAAAATTACGAGTTGCAGCTGCTGAATCAGCAGCGTTCGCTTGCTGGGCTAAAAAATACACTCAGCAGGTAAAACTAATTTTGAGTACTCAGTTAATAGAAGATATACTCACTACTTTTAATTTTCTGCTGCCCGTTGTCAGTTCAATACTACTATTTGGCTTGAGCATATCTTTAATAGGACAGTCTGAAGGGGAAACAGGATTATCTACTGGCACATTTCTGGCATTTAATACCGCCTTTGCTACATTTATCAGCAGTGCCACCCGATTAAGCAACATTTTAATTGATATCTTAGATATCACTATTTTGTGGGAACGCGCCCAACCCATTTTGCAGACAAAGCCAGAAGTTGATGCCCAAAAATTCTATCCCGGAAAGCTTTCAGGTCAAATAAAATTAGACCAAGTTTGCTTTCGCTATCGTCCAGATAGCACTTTAGTTTTAGATAATATTACCTTAGAAGCCCAAGCTGGGGAGTTTATCGCTATTGTCGGCCCATCGGGAAGTGGCAAATCCACCATTGTCAGATTGCTGTTGGGATTTGAAACTCCAGAAGCGGGAATCATCTCTTATGACAGTAGAGATTTATCAGGGTTGAATATTGTCGCAGTGCGGCGACAGTTAGGCGTAGTGCTGCAAAATGGGAGAATTATGAGTGGTTCAGTTTGGGAAAATATTGCTGGAGGCGCAATTGTTACCCAAGATGAAGCCTGGACAGCCTTGCAGATGGCAGGATTAGCGGATGATATTCAAGCTATGCCGATGGGGATACATACTATTATTTCGGAAGGGGGCAGCAATCTTTCAGGGGGACAGCGACAAAGGATGTTTATCGCCCGTGCTTTAGTACATCAACCGCAGATTTTATTGTTTGATGAAGCGACATCTGCCTTGGATAACCGGACTCAGGAGATTGTTACTCACAGTTTAGAGCAATTAGGGGTAACTCGTGTGGTGATTGCCCATCGCTTGAGTACCATTCGTCATGCAGATAGAATTTATGTGTTGCAAGCTGGGAAGATAGTACAACAGGGGAGTTTTGCAGAGTTGGCAGAGGTGGAAGGGTTATTTGCTGATTTGATGGCGCGACAAATGACGTAAGTAGAGACGTTGCATTGCAACGTCTCTACAAGGATTTCGGGCAACGCAGAATTAATTTTTGGAGATGTCTATTGGATTTTTCCTCCCCTGCTTCCCCTGCTCACCAAAGCGATTGTATATTTTTTTAGTTGGAAGTCCCTAACTTCCCTAAAGGTTACTAGAGTGAAATAATCAAGCTTGGGGAAAGTCCAACCGTTAGGCAGCTCATTTTACACTCAAACAGATAACATTTATATATGAACGCTACACAAGAACAACTACAAGTCAAACTTGAGCAGGCTTTGGTGGACGCTTTTGGTCTTGATTACGCCGGAGTCGATCCGATTTTGGTGGCTGCGAGTAATCCTAAATTTGGCGATTATCAAGCTAACGTTGCTTTGTCCTTGAGTAAGAAATTAGGACAGCAACCGCGAGCGATCGCAGCTGCTATTGTGGAGAAATTAGATTTATCAGACATCTGTGAAACTCCCGAAATCGCCGGGCCTGGTTTTATTAACCTGAAGTTGAAAACCGCATACCTAGAAGCACAACTTAACGCCATTCATGCTGATTCCCGGCTAGGAATCCCCACCACAAAGCATCCACAACGGGAAATTGTTGATTTTTCCAGTCCGAATATTGCTAAAGAAATGCACGTCGGACATTTGCGTTCCACAATTATCGGTGATTCCATCGCCCGAATTCTGGAGTTTCGCGGACATGATGTTTTGCGATTAAATCATGTGGGTGATTGGGGTACGCAATTTGGGATGTTAATTGCTTACCTAAGAGAAGTTTACCCAGAGGCCTTGACAACTGCCAATGCTTTAGATATTGGTGATTTAGTCAGCTTTTACCGCCAAGCCAAGCAACGGTTTGATGCAGATGCAGCTTTCCAAGAAACAGCACGCCAAGAAGTTGTGAGATTACAAGCGGGTGCAGAAGATACACTCCATGCTTGGAAGTTGTTGTGCGCACAATCACGCCGAGAGTTTCAGATAATTTATGACTTGCTGGATGTCCAGTTAACCGAACGAGGTGAATCTTTTTATAACCCTTTACTACCAACAGTGGTGGAAGAGTTAGACAAGTCTGGTTTACTGGTAGAAAACCAAGGTGCAAAATGTGTTTTCTTAGATGGGTTTACCAATCGAGAGGGTGAACCTTTACCCTTGATTGTGCAAAAATCTGATGGTGGTTATAATTACGCCACAACTGATTTAGCCTCTCTACGTTACCGGATTCAGCAAGATGATGCTAAACGGATTATCTACGTCACTGATGCAGGGCAAGCTAACCATTTTGCCCAATTTTTCCAAGTAGCACGTAAAGCCGACTGGATTCCTAATGATGTGGAACTGGTTCATGTTCCCTTCGGTTTGGTGTTGGGGGAAGATGGCAAGAAATTTAAGACTCGTTCCGGTGATACTGTCAGATTACGGGATTTGTTAGATGAGGCTATTCTCAGATTCCGTGAGACATTAGAGGCAAAAATTATTGAAGAAGGTAGAGAAGAAACTGAGGAATTTAAAGCCAATGTTGCCAAGGTAGCAGGTATTAGTGCTGTTAAATATGCCGATTTAAGTCAAAATCGCACTAGTAATTATGTCTTTAGTTACGACAAAATGCTATCAGATAAAGGTAACACAGCACCTTATATGTTGTATGCTTACGCCCGGATTCAAGGAATTAGCCGTAAAGGGGGAATTGATTTTGCCGAGTTAGGAAATGATGCCAAAGTTATCTTGCAGCATGAAACAGAATTTGCCCTAGCTAAGTACTTATTACAGTTAGGTGAAGTTATTAGTACTGTAGAACAAGATTTGCTTCCTAACCGTCTATGTGAGTACTTGTATGAATTGAGTAGACGGTTTAATACTTTTTACGATCGCCATCAAGGAGTCCGGGTATTAGATGCAGAAGAACCATTGCGCACATCTCGCTTAGTTTTGTGTAATTTGACCGCCAGAAGTTTGCAGTTAGGTTTATCTTTATTGGGTATTCAGGTATTAGAGAGGATGTAAAACTAAGCTTCAGCAAATCAGCAATAGTAGAGACGTTGCATTGCAACGTCTCCGTATAATTATTGGGTGATTAAACACCACTTATCAAATATAAGAATTTGAACTATTCTGACTCCTGTATTCTGACTCCTGAATCCTTACTGATAAGTTTGCTCTTGAGAATAATTGTCTAACAATCATCTATTAATTAATTAAGTATGGATGAGAGAATTAGGTTATACCGAAAAAAAGTATTAAAGAATGCTTTTTTTTAATTAATTGTGTTTATTATAGGTCTAGTTGGAAATATAAATAAAACAGCTTGAGATATTGCTGAGGAGATGGTGGATAGGAATAAGTTCTATCAAACTGTCTAGAATAGACACTCAATTACACATTTCCGGAAATAGTCTATTTTGCCAGAACATTGTTTATATGTTTTGCAAGTACTAGAGCAGTTAATCCCAACATAAAATTTCCAGGCAAGAAAAATTTATTTGGCGGTGCATCGACATTAGGCAATATTACCAGGGTCAAAGATAGGCACAGATTTGATTAAAGTAGGTATTTTCAATCAACTGATACATTAATCAAAGATTACTGCTGGTGAGGTGATAGGCTTCACCTGATACCATTTCACTTTAATAATGATACAAATACGTGAGTCCGTCAGTCCGTCAGGGATTGTAAATCCCTGTCTCATAGCTAAAGTCCTCTCAAGAGGACTGAATATCAGAGTCCATTTTAATGGACTTAAGCTATGAGACCACCGTTTTAACGGTGGGCGGACAATACCCAACGAGTAAGCTATATGTATCAGGATTTTTGTGAATTGGTATGAGAATGTGCTGTGCATGATTTTTTTATGTCTAAATACACCAGTTAGAGAATTGCCATGTCAATAGCTGGTGTTACTGGGTGAGAAATTTATCTGAGTAACAATTGTTGCAGCATTCAATGTATGAGGATTGGTGCTTTTGATCATGATGCAACCCAGTAATTATAAGAAACATCTGGAGTTGTTTCTTAGGCAATGGCGACTGGAATTGAGTAGGACGGTGAACTAAAATGGCTAGAAACAGGTATTATTTTAACAGTGATGACTCTCATCCCATACAGCCAACATCGGCTGATATTATACTGAGACAGCAATTAGAGTATTCAATCAGCAAATACTTTTATGAAGCGTGCGATCGCACAATTCAAAATCTTCTATCTAATTGCCGATGGTATGTCACTACCCAAGCTAATGCTATGACATTGGTAATTGAATGTACAGATCCAGTAACTAACTGGCGGGTTTTGCAAAAAATTGTCCCAATGGGAAAATTGCTTAACCAAATAGTCAGCAGCGCCAAGATTCGGGTTTGTCCTCCAGACAGTCAAGGTGTACCATTTGAAATGAGGGTAGACGAACTATCTGTTTACCGAGATATGGCTTGATGGAGAGACACAGACGATGTAAGAGATGTGAGAGAAAAACTAAATCAAACTCTCACACCTCCAATCAAAACTCAAAATACCTGACGGATAACAAATTACGCATTACGAATTATTTCTGCGATTTCCTGAAAAACTAACTCAGCAGAACTTTCCACCACGGGACTTAATTCTAATCCCAAATCAAGATTTGCTGCTTCAATTAAATAAACTGTGACATCTTGCGGAAAATCATCTTCAAAGATTTTTCGTCCAGCAGCTAAGGCATGATCCCAACGAAAATCATGTAAGTTATAACTAGGTTCTGGTAAGGCTGCTAATTCTGCACCAGGAACTTGGAAAACTGCACCAGGTTCGGAACCCGTAGAACTGGCATCAATAATGACTAATTTTGTACTACCTCTAGCTTGAAACATTACCTCCATCCCTGCGGTTCCACAGTCGTACACCCGCACATTTACATGAGGATTTTCGGCTAGATATTTTTGTAGACGTTGAGCAATAATTACGCCGACAGCATCGTCACTACGATTCAGATTTCCGCAACCAATAATTGTGAGCATAAAACAACTTATAAAAGAGTGATGAAGTTGATTGATAATCTGCATAAAGCTGATTGTGCGGACATATTATGTACTTGTCGGGTTTCATCATTATCTTGAATTCAGGGATTAAGCTCAATGGCTAGCCAAAATTTCTCAATTAGCAAAATTGCCATATTCATTACTACCGCAGTTACTCTCAGTTTTTCTTATATTCCAACTCATGCTTCTTGTGCTTCTCCCCTTAACGGTGGTAACTTTGAGGGACAAACTAGCCAAAGAGTCAGTAGTCCTTGGATTGGGGAAGGTAGAGTTGGCATTGATCGCGGATTGGGATACAGTAATTCTGGTAGAAACAATGCCTGGATGCGAAATGCTTCTGGATGGAATGGCATCCGTCAGCGTGTAAGACTACAGCCTAATACCCAGTATCAACTAACAGTCTATGCCCGGACATCAGCTAATGTCACCGATGGTTATTTTGGGGTGCGAGACGCTAGACAAAAGGTGTTTTCCGAAATCAAGTTTGGCAGCTTACCTCGCTACACACCTCTAACTCTGAGTTTTAGAACAGGCAATGAAACTACTTACAATATCTTCACTGGATTTTGGGCATTAGGTCAAGATAGCTGGGTGCAAGTAGATGATTATCGTCTAACAGGTGGTTCCTGTGCAGATGTAGAATTGGTTCCAGCGAATAATTGAAGGAGTGAGGGAGTGCTGAGTGCTGAGTGAGGGAGTGTACTTCGACTGCGCTCAGTCACCGGGAGTGAGTGAGTGCTAATGACTAATGACTAATGACTATTGACTATTGACTATTCCCCAGCTAACTGCTCAATTTGCCGTGAATTTAACTGCTCAACATTGCTGAATACTATAGATGCGCCGGCGGTGATTAAAGTTTTTGTGTAAGCATGACTACGGGCTGGGGTTTCTTGGACGTGGGGTGGTAGAATACCTACGCCTATCCACGTGCGGTGTGGCTTGAGTTCCTTGGCTTTGCTGACTGTGTACATATCAGCTACGGTGTCACCGACGTATATGACTACAGCTGTTTCCTCTAAACCATTTTCTAACTGACTGACGGTAGCAAAAAGTCCGGTGGGATCTGGTTTACTTGGTGCGTCTTCCATCGAAATTAGCACTGGAGACTTTAAGCCCAGACGTTTTTCTAAAACATAGGTAGCAGAACCACGAGTCGCACCACTAAAAAAGCCCCAGGCGATATCAGCTTGTGTGAGTTCGTCTAAATAACTGGGTTTTAATAATAAAGGTTCATCACAAATATACCCTGTCCAATTATCTGGGTCTGTGCCGCGATAACGGGCTTGAAAAAAAGTCACAATCTTGTCGTAGTCTAGTTGTACTTGCTCACGAGATTGTCCTTGTGTGGCAAAGTAACGATAGATTAATTCCTGAGATGCTTCCCAGTCATTGTTCCAGATACCTTCAGATTTAAGTTGGTCAATGTCTAGGGATGTGGGACGATAAGCTGTGTTTGTAAAGTATTCTACTGTGTCAGCGATCGCTCGGCGATAGGAATTGCCAACATCACGCACAACACCATCTATATCAAATATAGCGATCGCTGTGATTTTTTTAGTCATAAGTATGGGTAATTGAGCATCGGATCTTGATGATTTTACATTACCCGAAAAAACTTGATTTTGACTATGGACTATTAACTATGGACTATGGACTATGGACTATTGACTATTGACCTACTGACAATCACGAGTATCTTTATTTATCTATGCTGTAACGGTAAGTAATATTTACTGTCACATAATAGTAAATAATCGTTAGATTTACCACTACTCAAACTAAAAAAAAATATAGAAAATAGCAAGGGTAAGCTAATGCCTAAAGAATAACTTACCTATGTTTACAGTAATTCTTAATATTTGTCGATTGACTACAAAAAAGATACAAAGTACTCATATTACATCGGCAAATATCTTCCCCCAGATAGTGTTTAATCCTCAACTGATACAAAGTGATTTACAGAAGTTGTTTTTCTCCCGCAGATCGCATCATATCCCTCAATACTTAAAGATAGCTCTAGAAAATATACATCATCAACAAATAGAAAATAAACTCAGTGTGATTTATCAGCTAGGACAATTAGCTAACGAGCATCCACAATATCACTGGCTAATTATAGAAGCTCTGGCTAGCTTTGTAAAAAATCAGGAAATAACTCATCCGCAAATGCTTGTTAGCAGTAACTCAACATTACTCATGCGGGAGGAAATTCAAGCTGCCCTAACTGTGATTATCAGTAGAAATCCGCACCAATATCCTCAAAGTGAACAATTAGATTTGAGTTATACGAATATGAGAGGGGCAGATTTACGACAAGCCAACCTAGTACAAGCTAATCTCTATCAAGTTAATTTAGCTGATGCTAATTTGACTGGCGCTAATTTATCTGATTCTATTCTCAGTGCGGCTAATTTGGCTGGTGCTAATTTGACTGGTGCTAATTTATCTGGAGCAATTCTCAGTGCAGCTAATTTAGCTGGTGCAAATCTCACAAATGCTAATTTGCAAGGGGCAAATCTTTATTTAGCTAATTTAGAGGATGTATTTTTTCATCAGACAATACTCACAGGCGCGAATCTCCGCGAAGCAAAATTAACCACAATCGAGCCGATGTAATGGGAATTAAAATTCTGATAAAATAGAAATCAATGTATAAAAACATCAAAGATGTCATAGCCATTGCGTAAATAGTGATGCTCAATTCACACAATCTTCCCTTCCTAGAATCTATTGGTTGGCAGCTAAAAAATGTATATCAATTGACAGAGCAAGAAAAGCTCCAATTGTATCAACGCTATTGGGATTACCAAACTACATTCAATAATCTTCAAGCCGAAGAAAAAGATTTTGTACATTATTTAGGCAAAAAATATAATTCTTGGATAGTATCTGATTTAGAAATGTTTAATTTTGTACAGCATCAGCAAATCCTCAAAATTATCAATGCTTTTAAACCTGAAGTTTTTCATCAAGCTAACGCTTATTTAGCTGGTGGTACACTGATAGCATTAGAATATAATGAATATAGATTGAGTAAAAATATTGATTTTCTCTTTCCCTATGGCACGGAAAGTTACAAGTACTTAAGAAATTTAATTTATGACGAAGGGATTATCGCATTATTTCAAAATACAATAGATATCCAATTAGGTGAAAGTATAGCCAATCAATATGGCATTCGCTTTCCTGTAACTGTAGATGGAACAACGATTAAAGTAGAAATTGTCGCTAATGGCAATTTTGTTTTAGATCCTCCTGTTTATCCCCAATGGACAAAAATTCCTTGTCTGAGCATCAGTGACAGATTTACCTCAAAACTTATGGCTAATGCTGATAGGTGGAATGATACAAGCACACAATCTAGAGATTTAATTGATTTAGCGATATTGCGCCAAAACAACGAAATACCAGCCAGAGCAATTACTAAAGCTGAAGAAAGCTACGAAGTCAAAAAGCCACTAGTTAAAGCTATCAATAATTTTCTGCAAAAAGCAGAATATAGAAATAATTGTTTTCAGCAGTTGAATATATCTGAAGAGAAAATTCCTATCATCATGAATGGAATAGATTTACTCTTGGTTAACTGCAAGCTGTCAGAGGGTGTTTGAAAAGTCTAATATGTTGCTCTCTTGGGTGATGAGAAATCGCGTCTACAAAGACAAAACTCACCTATGTTGGTTGGAAATCCAAATTTAAATGGTATAATGTTTTCTTAAACACATAAATATGAATTGTGTGTGGTGAGGAACAGGACTATTATGTCTGCTAATAAGACAGACAAAATCTGGCGCTGGTTAATTGCTCTAACTCTGATATTTGTATTTTCTATAGTTCTGATTTTATTGACATCTTCTCACCCGGAAGGTACGACAACTCAGCAACAAATACAGTCTAAAAATCAAGCCTTAACCACTAGTGCGATTATTTTTTTGGGATTGGCTGTAATGATTAATACATACTATACAGCCAAGCGCGTCGAAGCTCTCCAAACAAATGCTTTAGCATCGGAAAAAAATTGGGAACTTGGCATCCAGAATACTAAACTCTCTCAAGATAAGCTCATCTCTGAACGCTTAATGACAGCGATCGCCCAACTTGGTCATGAGAAAATAGAAACTCGGATAGGCGCAATTTACGTTTTAGAAAGAGTTGCAGAAGATTTTCCCCAAGAATACTGGACAGTGATAGAGGTTTTAACAGCTTTTGTGCGAGAGAATGCAGCTTTTGGGGAAGTAGAAGCACAAACAGAAGAAGATGCACCATCGACATATATAAGTAAGTATAAAAACAATGAGCCTCGGATACAGCAGTTGCCATTGCAAGTTCCAGAACAAGCAGCAGCAAAAATTCGCAGAGATATTCAAGCAGCATTAACTGTGATTGGTAGACGTAATGCTCAACACGATGAAGAAGGGAAAAAGCTGGATTTACGCAATACTAATCTACGGCGGGCTGAACTATTGGGAGCTAATTTACAACGAGCAGACTTACGTGGTTGTAATTTCCGGGGCGCTGATTTGCGTGGCTGTAATCTGAGTGGAGCTAATTTGGAAGGTGCTAAACTTGTTGGCGCGATGATGTTTGAGGCTAGTTTATTTAAAGCAAATCTGCTAGAGGCTAGTCTACAAGCAGCAAATTTAAATCGTGCTGATTTGAGTGGGGCCAATTTACGAGGAGCTAATCTGTTTGGGGTAAGTCTGCGTGGGGCGAACTTGTCAGGAGCCAATCTTTATAAAGCCAATTTACAACAAGCCATCTTGAAATTAGCTAATCTGGCTGGAGCGAAGTTATTTCTGGCTAACTTACAAGGGGCGAAACTGGGGAAAGCTAACTTGTATCATTGTGGTTTAATTGGTGCTAACTTGCAAGGCGCTAACCTGAATGGAGCTAGTTTAGTTGGTGCTAACTTAAATGCAGCTAAATTACAGCAGACAGAAGTTTTATTTGCCGACTTTACTGGGGCTAGTCTAACGCAAGCAGATTTGTCTAAGGCTAACTTGATGGGAGCAAATTTACATCGAGTTACTTTCTATGAAGCTAATCTGGCTCATGCTAATCTTGTCGGGGCTAACCTGTCTGAAGCTAACTTTTGTGATGTGAAATTAGCAGGGGCAATCCTGACAGGTGTAAAAAATTTGTACTCACAGCAGATTAGTATGGCAGTGGGCGATCGCACAACTCGATTACCTGATAATTTAGAAATACCAATACACTGGCGACAGTCTAGTTAAAACCAAGGACTTTGCTCTTCATCCCAACAGTTATTTCTACTCCAGGTTCTACCGCTATATTCGCATTGAAATTTGTTATTAATCCAAGGAACGGACGTAGGATAGCTGGATTTGGTAATAGAACTGTAGTAAAAAAATAAGCCTTTGACGATGAAGTAGCTGGAAGTCATCAATGTCGCTGAACAGGTTGTATATAATACAGCCTTCAGTATCCACTCCCAGTAAAACCTACCCTTGTTATGATGCACGCGATCGCCCATATAATCTCTCATTTTTTTCATACTTCGTAGATTACATGATGGAATTTATTATTTACTCTTCACAATTGGTTAGCGTCAACAGTAAATAAGTGTTTATAGTTTCACAGTCAATCTTTTTATTTAAAAAGCTGTACCTAAGTAATTCTATCATTGATATATGTATATGGATATTATCAATACCCAAATTTACTTTTTGCTCATACAAAAACCACTGTAGTATAAAGTTTTTGCGTAAACTTAACTGTGTTATTGATGGCATTTTTGCCAAAAGTCAATTACCAGGAATGACTATATTGCTTGATATATAAGCATTTTATCACTCCAGAAAAGTAAAATTTTTATGCTGAGTACCATTGTTTTGACTTAGTAAAATCTTTAATTTGTGAACTTTATTTTGATATGCAGTCATAGTCTAATATCTCCAGTAGACAGGAATTTTGTTTTTTGTGTAAAGAAAATATGATTTTTTGATGATTTTTCTTAAAAGAAGATTAAAATAATATGCAAATTAGGGCTAAAGGCTAGGAAAATCAAGGTTAAAAAAGAGAGTTGTTTTTTGATTTCTGAATCACTCGTAGAGGTAAGGGACTGGGGACTGGGGACTGGTGACTCTTAAGAAAGAATAAAGGTGTACTGAGTTTTGTATGCGTAAGCGCAGGCTACGCTAACAAAAATCAAATATGAGTCCTATACAAAGAAACTTTCCACCCTATCCCCTGTCTCCAATCCCCTATCCCTATTACCCCTTATCCCCAGAGGGGGCCTCGAGTTCCCCAATCCCCTACTATATATGAAGCTAGGTTTTAGCCGCCGGAAATTTTTTGTGTATGGTTCAGCTACTTTTGCTACTGGATTGTTACTGAAAGCTTGTAGTAGTAACCAAACAACGACACCAACAACGACAAGTAGCACAGATGGGTTTAAAATAGCGATCGCTCTCCCTGGAGTGATTACAGATCAAGCATGGAATCAGTCTGGTTATGAAGGAGTGAACCTAGCAAAACAAAAGCTGGGTGCAGAAATCACCTATGTAGAACAAGTCGCCCAAGCAGATCAAAGCGAAGTCTTAACAGACTTTGCACGCAAGGGTTATAATTTGGTGTTCGCCCACGGTGGACAATTTGATGCAGCCATTGAACAAGTCGCAGCCCAATTTCCCAACACATTTTTTGTTGGTGTCAATGGTAATCTCAAAGGAGAAAACATTGCTTCTTTGCGAATAGATCATCTCCAAGGAAGTTATTTGTGTGGCATGATTGGCGCAGCCATGACTAAATCGAATAAATTAGCTTATATTGCCGGACAAGAATTTTCAGCCACACAAGAAGAATTACGTGGATTTGAATTAGGTGCAAAATCAGTTAAACCCAATGTGCAGATTACTCCTACATTTACAGGTGATTGGAATGATGTTGCTAAAGCCAAAGAAGCCACACTGGCTTTGATTTCTGCTGGTAATGATGTGATTTATCAATGGTTAGATAGTGCATCACCAGCCGTATTACAAACAGCTAGTGACAAAGGCGTGTATGCTTTTGGCAATACAAAAGACCAGTTAGATATTGCCCCCAAAGCGGTGTTAACCAGTGCCGTGAAAAAATTGGATGTAGCCATAGCTTATTTAGCAGAACTAGCAAAACAAAAACAATTAACAGGACAGATATATACCATAGGTTTAGAAAGACCCGATATTTTATATTTAGGTAAATTCGCAGCAGCAGTCCCGACAGCAGTTAAACAAAATGCCTTGAAAGTGAAACAGGAAATTGTTGATAAAAAAATTACTTTTATCACTTGTCGGGAAGCTGGTAAAGATACACGTTGCGTGAAAAAAGCATAAATGGATTTACGCTTAGAAAATATTACCAAACGCTTTAACTCATTTATCGCTAATGATCATATTAGCTTGAGTGTTGAGAGTGGGAAAATTCATGGAATTTTAGGGGAAAATGGCGCGGGTAAAACCACCTTAATGAATATTGTCAGTGGTTTATCTCAACCTGATGCTGGACAAATTTATCTGCACAATCAACCAGTAAAAATTAGTTCACCACATGAAGCGATAAAACTAGGCATTGGCATGATACATCAACATTTCATGCTGGTGCCTCAGTTAACTGTCACCGAAAATATTATTTTAGGTACGGAGAATAGTTGGCGTTTAAATCTAGAGCAAAAACAACAAGCGATCGCAACTTTATCTCAAGCTTATGGCATAGAAGTTAATCCGACAGCAAAAATAGCAGATTTACCTGTAGGAATACAACAGCGTGTAGAAATTCTCAAAGTTCTTTATCGTCAGGCTAAACTGTTAATTCTGGATGAACCAACAGCAGTGTTAACACCCCCAGAAGTAAAAATATTCATAGCTATTTTACGACAATTAGCTAATGCTGGAAACACAATTATTTTTATCAGTCATAAATTAGAAGAAGTTATAAATCTCTGTGATACAGTCACAGTTTTACGCCGAGGTCAGGTAGTAGCCACAACCACAACTCAAGCCACAACACCCCAACAATTAGCCGAATTAATGGTGGGACGTGATGTGGTGTTACAAGTTGATAAATCTGTCACTGCACCGGGAGAGGTGATACTCTCAGTGCAAAATTTGCAAGTTACTGATGATAGAGGTGTGAAAGCAGTTCGTGATATATCTTTTCAACTGCGGGCTGGAGAAATTTTGGGAATTGCTGGTGTAGATGGCAATGGACAAAGAGAATTAGCAGATGCGATTACAGGTTTACGCAAGATAAATCAGGGAAAGATGGATTTTAAAAACCTAGCTTCAGCAACAAAGAAAGTAGGTTATATTCCGGAAGATAGACAGAAAATGGGCTTGGTTTTACAATTTAATATTGCCCAAAACCTAATTTTAAAAGTTTTTAAAAACCTGCCATTCTGTCGTCATTTTCTATTACAATCAGCAACCATCAAACATCATGCCCAAATGGCAATGCAAACCTTTGATATTCGGGCGACTGGGGAAGATATCAAAGTTAGTCAGTTATCTGGAGGAAATCAACAAAAAGTAGTTTTGGCACGAGAACTAGCAGGAGAACCAGATTTAATTGTCGCCATGCAACCCACACGGGGATTAGATATCGGGGCGACAGCCGCAGTTCATGGGCAATTGTTAACACAACGCGATCGCGGTGCAGGAATATTGTACATTTCTACAGAGTTAGAAGCAATCATGGCAATGAGCGATCGCATTGCCGTTATCTACAGAGGTGAGTTTGTCGCTATTCTGGACGCACAGACAGCAACCATAGAGGAAATTGGTTTATTGATGGGTGGGGGAAGTTTATTTACAGAAAATGCCTAGTCTTTACATTATCTGTTGTTTGCCCTAATCCCCACTTAAACGTCGAAGTTGATCTCGAAAATAGCAGAAGCTTGGTGATTTATTATTGTCAATGTCCATAAGGGGAGATATCGTTTCAGCCCAAGTTGCTTTCTCTTTACCAATTGCCTGATAACCACGTTTAGACAACTTTTGCAAACCTCCAGAATATAATGCGTCGGCTAACTTCTCCCATGTGCCACAAATCTTATCATTGATGTATGAATTTAGGACTGTTTGTTTGGCACTTGGATAAGCTGTCGTCACTGCGGTTAAATCACCCAAGTACCATGCTTCTCCTTCCTCAATAGCGATGCAAAATTGTGTCTTTGGTCGAGGATCACAAGAACTTACAAGTTCCAGTAGTTCTTTGCGAAAAGCACTCAGACATCGGTCATCAAGATCGCAAATGACAATGAGGACAGCATAATAATCAGAGGGATAACTAGCAAATGTATTGCCGTAACCTTGAATAAGTCTTGGAAGTTGGTCGAGCAAAATTCGTTTTTTGGGATCAGAAGTAGATTTTAAGCCTTGAGGAATATGCCCTATTCCTTTGTAAGAATGGATATTAAATGTATGCTGTTCAATGTTAATAATTTTTGGAACAAGAATATCAAGAGCCTTTTTGCCAGAAATATCCTCAATGAGTATCTCAAAGTGCATATACTCACCTTGCATCCAAATAGTCACTGTACCAAAGTCCGCCAAGGGGCAAACCTTCAGAAACAAGGTTATTGATTAGAGGATCTTCACTAGCTCGCCTAATTTTAGCAAACCCATCCTCACCCTTTTCCAAAACCCAAACCTCTTCAGGTTCAAGGGCATCTACAAAATATGGTTGATGTGTTGTCACAAATACTTGCGAACCACCCCTTTGACCTGTAGCGTGTTCTCGAAATTCTCGCGCTAAGGTTTCTAAAAGTTTATGATAAAGTCCATTTTCAGGTTCTTCGATACACAAAAATGGTGGTGGTGAGGGATCTTCTAACAAAAGTAGATAAGCGAATACTTTAAGTGTGCCATCCGACATTTGTTGAGCATAAAATGGGTCTTGAAAACCCTTGTCATTAAAACGCAAAAGGAGTCTTCCATCTGGGCTTTTTTCAGTACTAATTTTGTTGACACCTGGAATTTTACTAGCTATCTTTTCAAGTATAGATTGAAATTTTCTAGGATGCTCTCTTTCCATAAACTGAACTACATTGCCCAGATTATCCCCATGAATATTCAGATGTTTTTGTGGGCCAGCCAGAGGTAAACTTCGTGCGGCATCTGGAGTAAAATAGCTTAAATACCATCCCTCAATAAATCTACGAAATACAGAAATTCTTGGGTGTTGCTTAAGTGAGCCTAAAGTAGCAATCCCCAATTTTCGCTTATCATCAAGCTCAACTACTTCAGTTTCTTTACTCTCTTCTTCGGCTTCACCTCTTTGTATTTTTTCTATTAATTTTGATAAATCGAAATCACCTTCTTGTTCTTCAACTTGTTTACCTTCTTGTTCACCTTTCCAGGCAATTCCTCTACCTTCATTGAGAATAAGAAAAGAAAAAGGTTGTCCCTTGCCTTGTCCTTTTCTTCGTTGTCTGAGTCTCTCTCTTTTTACATAAGGTCTTCCAGATGAATCAATATCTATTGCCAACTCATAGGTAATTGGTCGAGCATTACGATCTTCTTTATAATAGATGTCAAACTCAATACTTCCTTCTTGTCCTTGGGAACGAATTCTCTCAAAGCCCCCACGACCACGAGAATCACACGCTTCTTCTACTCCATTTTTCAAGCAGTCTGCAAGAAACCCAAAAGTGTCAAAAATTGTACTTTTTCCCACACCATTCTTACCAATAACAGCTGTCATTGGCGTTAATGGTTTAGCATTTTGTGTGTTCCATAGCTTGCCCAAGGTGACATCATGAAGAACTCTATAATTTCTTACCCTAAAGCCTTCTACTTTAGACATTTAAGCCCTCTAATCAACTAAAGAATAATCTTATCATTTCCAACACTGAAAGTTTTAGTCTAAAGACTTTAAATAACTTATAAATCGATATGTAGTAAGATAACAAAACTTCCACATCATTGTTTTACTAAAAGCCGAATTATGGGTTGGCAATCATCACATCATGATCACAAAAAATGACGTAAAACTATTACCAATATTATCGCCCTTAATTGCCATCGCCTCTGCCCTCATCATTGGTGCTATCCTCATCCTTCTAGCTGGGGCAAATCCCATCATTGCTTACACAGCTTTATTTCAAGAATCCTTCTCTACCTACTTCGGATTTGGTAACACCCTCACCAAAATGACACCCTTATTATTTACCAGCTTAGGTGTCTTAGTCGCCTTACGGGCTGGGCAATTTAATATAGGTGGCGAAGGACAAATTTACTTTGGTGCATTGGGAAGCACCTTAGTCGGGTTATATGTGCAAGGCATCCCCGCTTTGATTCATATTCCCTTAGCACTGTTCGCCGGGTTTGTTTTTGGTGCAATTTGGGGTGGAATACCCGGTTATCTCAAAGCTGTGCGGGGAGTAAACGAAGTCATCACCACCTTACTATTAAATTACATTGCAGTGAACTTAGTCAGCTACTTAGTCCAAAACCCCTTGAAAGCACCAGCCGCACCTAGTCCCTATTCACCCTTAATTGCCAAATCTGCCCAGTTACCCATCATTCTCCCCCAGAGTCTAGCCCATGCAGGCATCTTACTAGCCCTAATCACAGCCAGCATATTGTGGGTATTATTAGTGCGATCGCCTCTAGGATACCAAATTGCCGCCGTTGGTTTTAACCCCACCGCCGCCCGTTATGCCAAAATCTCTGTAGAACGTACCATCATTTTAGTCATGTCCTTAGCTGGTGGTTTAGCTGGTTTAGCTGGTGCATCAGAAGTCATGGGTTTGAAATATCGCTTATTTGAACAGGTTTCCTCCGGTTATGGATTTGATGCCATAGCGATCGCCTTCTTAAGTCGCGGTAGTATTAGTGGTGTAGTTTTAGCTTCCCTATTTTTCGCCGCCTTGCGTAGTGGTGCAAATGTCATGCAACGCAGCGCTGGCGTACCCGTGACGATAGTTTATGCTATCCAAGGATTGACCGTATTATTTATTGCTATTAGCTTGGCACTGGAGAGAGTCAAAACCCAGAGGGACGCGGAAGTTTAACGCGGAGGTACGCGGAGGTTTCTCTGCGATACTCTGTCTTGAAAAGTTTCCTACGGAGGGAAACCCTCCTACAGAACTTTTCGCTGCGCTTCCCTCCTAATTCCTCTGCGTTTAAAAATCATCAATATGAATAACCTCAACTTTTTCTCTGATTACCTCATCGCCAGCGTCACTTTAGCCGTACCTCTAGCCTTTGCGGCCCTTGGCGGAATGTATTCAGAACGTTCGGGAGTCTTGAATATAGCCTTAGAAGGGATGTTGTTGACTGGTGCTTTCACTAGTGCGGCTACTACTTTTTACACTGGTAATCCTTGGCTGGGGATGCTCGCTGCTGTGCTTTTTGGGGGATCAGTCGGTTTACTCCACGCTTTTTTATGTATAACTTTATATGTTGACCAATTAGTATCAGGATTAGCGATTAATCTAGTGGCAAGTGGATTAACATCGTTTTTAGCCAGACTGATATTTAAAGGTAGTAATAGCCAAAGATTACCGGGAATTCCCCCACTATTCCAGCAAGATATTTTTGTCTACTTGCTGCTGATGTTAGTAGCTTTGAGTGTGTATACTTTATTTCATACCAGTTTTGGGCTGACTTTGCGAGCAGTCGGGGAATATCCCCAAGCGGCGGCGACGGCTGGCGTGTCAGTATCACGGGTTAGATATTGGGCTGTAGTCCTGAGTGGTTGTTTGGCTAGTTTGGGAGGGGCTTATTTAAGCTTAGTCCAGATCAAATTTTTTACAGAAGGTATCAGCGCAGGTAAAGGATTTATTGCCATCGCTGCTTTAATCTTTGGTAGGTGGCATCCCATCGGTAGTACCCTAGCTTGTTTGTTGTTTGGTGCAACAGAAGCCTTACAGTTACGCATTCAAGCCTTGGGTGTGGATATTCCCTATCAGTTTTTAATTATGCTGCCTTATGCGATCGCTTTGTTAGCATTACTAGGGCTAGCTGGTAAATCCATACCTCCACAGGGCTTGGGTGTTCCCTACTTACCAGAAAATCATCAAGACAAATAATCCGTATCTAAGTAAAAAATGTTACCTTAATAAAATTAAGGTAATCGCTTGACTAAGTTTTTATTTACCATCATGATGTTAGCTTGATACCATTACGAGCTTGTTCCTGTCTGCCCTCAACATCAGCGTAGACACTCAACCTTGTCATGTACATTCGAGCCAGTTCGCTTCAAGCCGCATTCTGCCGCGTGAAGGCAGCCTCGTTTATCTATCGAAACAATTACCTAGAGAATATGACCTCACTTAATGTGGGGTCGTTCTTCATCATCTCAGCACTTTTCATCACCAACAATTGACAGATCACACGCTTCTATCCACATCAGTTTTGGGCATCTAGCCTTTGATTAGTAACTACTCTTATGAATCGACAACCCTTAATTTTAATTGTAGAGCAGAATCTACATGAACTAGAATTACTAGATTCCTTTTTAAAAAGTCTAAAATATAACTGCATTTGTACCAAACAAGGAATCCGGGCAGCAATTTTAGCACAAAATCATCAACCAGACCTCATCATGCTAAACATGATGCTATTAGATTTAAGTGGAAGTCAGGTGATTAACTACCTTAAACAAGATTCAAAAACAGCAAAAATCCCCATCATTGCTGTTGTCCCTTTCGTTTTGGCGCAAAATCAAGACAAACTATTTATCACAGGAGCAAGTGATTATATTACTAAGCCTTATAATTTTGGCAAATTAGAGACTTTGCTAAAGCACTATCTCAATCAACTACATTTCTCCAATTTGATTTGGGAATAGATTCCGGATTCCGGACTTCAGGTAACTGTCCCAAAACCACAATTATCCCTGTACGCCCAGTTACCAAATTAGTGTTACTCATTAAATCCAGAATGGGTTTACCAATCACTTCTTCAATGATATTTTTTAAATATGGCTTAATGATTCTATCTAAAAAAATTCGTACTTGTTCGGCTAATCTTTCATGTCCTCCATCTAGCAAGGTTCGTTCAGGTTGAGTTACAGAGTTTTCTAGAGAAATCACTAATTCTGAATCAAAAAAATGACAAATAATTTGACTCGGCCTCTGTCCTAGCTTCTCGTTATACAAAGAACTAACACGCTGCGAAATCTCTCTTTCGAGTTGTCCTATAGTTGGGTATCCCATTAGTATGTAAATGCAGTTACAACTTATTTATTGATTTATTTTGAGGAATATTTCTAATTTAGATGAGTTGATCAGCAGGAAATTTTACTCTTACACAACAATTTATGTTTATGTAATGTAACAACGCGATTTCGTCGAGCTACCATTATAACTCATTCATTATAAATTTACTATGTAACCTATATACATATTTGATGAACCAAAATTCATCAAGAATGCTTTCATATTTTATTCATATTTTGTATGCCTATCCAGGAAATAGCAAATAGTTAACAATAAAGACAAGAGTCAATCAACCTTTACTGATTTTTTCAATAATCAAATATTAGAACTCATATTTGATTTTTTTTTGCGTAGCCTGCGCTTACACATACAAAACTCAATACACTTTTATTCTTTCTTCTCAGTTCCCAGTCCCCAGTCCCTAGTTCCTTAACTCTACGAGCGATTCAGAAATCAAATTGGATGACTATATTTTTATTACCTTTATTTTTATTTTTTAGTCAAAAATTACAAAAGAGGCTTGGGTGTTAGCCAAGCCCTTACATACCAAGAGTTTACCATATGCTCAATTTAGCTTTGCTATTACTTTAGTTCATCTATCCATAGATGGTATACAAATGTCTTGACTGCATTCTGAATATTTCATCAGCCGAAAAATCACAAAATATTCGATATATAGGATATATCAGCCGACTAAAATTCGGAAATGCTGAGATGATAAAAAAGACTTGGTTTGTTACCAAGCCTCGGTTAGAAGTAGAATCTATCAAAATAATCTAATTATAGAAGTAGATAGTTACATCATTCCTGAGAGAGAATTTCCATATAATTAAACGTGCGCCTCCGTTGCAGACTCACGTTAATTAGATGTAATAATATATACAGACAAATTTGGCATAAAAAAGGTTTAGCAAGTGCTAAACCCTCATAGAAAGCAGTTATTCGACACACCTGAAACAATGTAGAACTACTTTTGATCAAGAGCATCTGCCTCAAGAGTGTATACAAATTACTATCCAACAAAAAAATCCCCCAGAAATTCTGAGGGAAATTAGAGAAGGAGCGTTTTTTCGTCAGAAAACTATGCAGGTTGAGTCTGGTTTTGCAATAGCTGGATAATCGCGGCTTTTTCCAGAATTCCTACCAATACACCATTGTCACGAATGACAGTTAAAGCAGAGAGTTTTTGTTTTTCCAGCAGTTCCACAACTTCTAATAACGGTTTATCGGAGTTGATAGTGGTGGACTGAGAGATTGGGCGCATGATTTGCTGGATTTGAGTTTCTACCCATGATGCTGTCGGGATTTTTCGTAGATCATCAAGGGCGATCGCACCTACCAATTGTCCTACATCATTGGTAACTAAAAACCGTCGCCAGTTTTGTCCTTGGACGATTTGCTCATCTGCAAACTCTCTCAAGCTGAGATTGGCAGATACAATTGGACTGTCAGTTGTTACCGCATCGGCGGCTGTTAAGCCTGTGAGTTTTTCTTGGACTCTAGCAAATTGGGCGGCGTTACCCGCATTTTGTAATAGGAAGAAGCCGACTAGTAAGTTCCAAACGTTAGCCAGACTACCAAAAAAGATTAGTGGAAGTACACCAGAAGCGATCGCTACCCAACCAAAAACCTGTCCAACTCGGCTAGCAAAGGTGACACCTTTATAGGGATTACCTGTAACTTTCCAGACAATAGCTTTTAAAATGTTACCACCATCTAAAGGTAAGCCAGGAATTAAGTTGAACAAAGCTAATGCCAAGTTGACAGAAGCTAAAACACTGAGAATTGCTGCTGATACTCCTGATGCTGCGGTGGTGATACCAATGACTGTGACGATACCACATAATATTAGACTGACTAAAGGGCCAGCGATCGCTACCCAAAAAGCTTCACCTGGGGTTTTCGATTCTTTTTCTAAACTCGCCAAGCCACCAAATATAAATAATGTGATGGATTTAACATCAATTCCTTGGCGAAGGGCGACAAAACTATGTCCTAATTCATGGGCGACGACAGAAGCAAACAACAACAGCGCTGTCCCCAACCCCAGTAAAAACGCTAACCCCCCAGGTAGTTGGGGAAATTGCGCCATTAATCCACCGCCATAACTCCAGGTAACTAAACCCAGAACTAAAAACCACGACGGATGGATATAAAAAGGAATACCGAAGAGATTACCCACGCGAATTGTGCCATTCATGTCCGTTCACCTAGAATTGCAACGGCGAGTCTTGTATGCTTTTTCGTCTCGCTGCTGTTATTGTAACGAAGTGTTAAGGGATTTTAATCTTTGTTGCGGTAGTGGTGTCCGTATGTAAAAGTGTGGTTAGCACGAGTCAAGAATCGGATTACTGTATTTGACATAGCATTGACATGAATTTGTCAAAACTTTTAACGCCAGAGTCAGTCTAAATGATCTAAATACAGCAATTCACAACTGAGTAGAGTAAAAAACTGAAAGTTCAAAGTTAGGTATTCAAGCTTTTTACTTCTGACTCCCAGATTTGGCTGTAAGTTCACCTGCTAAATTTCACATATAATTATGATGACTCTGAGAATTAATTCAGTTAGTTTATTGCTTGGGTTAATCACAATCTCGCTGATTCCCAAAATTGCTCTTGCAGATACTCCAGGCAAACATCCATTTTATCTGCACGCGCGTAGTGACCTGCGTCAGGCTGAATTGTTACTTCAACAAGCCGATGAACCTAATGTTACCCGACAAGAGAAATCAGCATCTAACTATGTTCATCAGGCAATTGTAGAAATAGATAGGGCATCTATCTTAGATCGTAAAGATGTCAATAACTCTCCTACAATCGATACTTCTTTACAACATCTAAATAAGTTTCGTAGTATATACAAACTCATCCGCAATGCGGAGAGAGACATACATCAAGAAGAAGATAACCATTCTGTTGTCTGGTTACGTAATAGCATTCAAGCTAATATTGACCAAGCTAAACGCTATGTGGAAAGTGCTGCGAGTGAAGATGTAATTGATGATTTACGTCAAAATAATTACTAGCAGCATTATCCCAAATTAATTTGCCATCAGAGGTGATTTTTGAAGAAGAATTCAGAAGCCAGAATACCCTACGGGAAGCAAGCTACAGTAGTCAGAATCAATATACCAATTTCCTTTAAATGTGAACAGCAGAGACGCTGCATTGCAACGTCTCCACATAATTTATGTGTATCATGATTAACTGGAAATGTATGTCTATACTGGCAGATTTTGAGAGCATTGCTATTAATAATCTCTACAATTAATGGATTGAATACCATTCTCGGAAATATCAACATATACTTTATGACCTACAGGACATATTTTTATGGAGTTATTTTGTCTGATTTCAATTTCTTGTGAAAGTTGGCAACTGTGAAACTGTCCTTTTTCATCAAAAGAAATATATTTTTGCTCCTGACAGTAGAAAATAGATGTTCCTGAACCAGAGCTAGAAACTTGTACAGTTGTATTTTGACCGAGAATACAAGTTGATAATGAGCCATTAGCATAAGTACTAATTGTATTTGATTCACACACAACTGAGGCTTTAGCTGGGGCAAAAAAAGTAAAATTTACAGCACATACACTTAATGAAGATGTGAATATGATCAACAGAAATGATTTATTTTTCATATAAACTTATTTTTTTATCGGTTAGTTATCTTAATTTTATGAATCTCAAGATTTAATTTCTAACAGTTAATTTACTGAAAAAAATAAATATAAATTTAAAGTTTCTCTATTCTATTTTGTCAGAAAATAAAGTTATGAAAAATATTCGTAGTACATAAATACTAAAATGTACTATACTACCATCCAGCATCCTAAAGAGACGGTGCTATGCCGAAACGCCTATTAGTCGTGGAATCTCCAGGTAAGGTCAAAAAGCTCAGTCAAATTCTGGGGACAGAGTGGATTGTGCGTGCTTCTTGTGGTCACATTCGAGAACTCAGTGATGAAGGTGAGGATTCACTGGGTTTTAGTATGGATGGTAGTAGTGTGCGATGTAATTATATACCGCGTGACCAACGCTCGAAAGAAACGATTCAGCAGTTGAAGACAGTAGCCAAACAGGTAAGCGAAGTAGTTTTAGCGACTGATCCCGACAGAGAAGGAGAAACGATCGCTTGGCATCTCAAAGAAGTACTAGGATTAAGAGAACCGAAACGAGTAGTCTATACAGAGATTACAGCCTCGGCGGTGCGGAATGCGATCGCTAATCCTCGCAAACTTGACCAGAATTTAGTTGGGGCAGGATTATGTCGAGATTGCCTAGATAAGCTCGTTGGTTATAAAGGTAGTCCGTTGGTTTGGGCTTTAAACAATGGTGCAAAGAGTGTCGGTAGAGTCCAAAGTGCCACACTCCACTTGATTTGTCAAAGAGAGCAAGAGATTCAAACCTTTGTTCCCCAAGATTACTGGAGTGTTTGGGTTGACTACCAAGAAGGTTTTCGGGCATTTTACAAGGGGATGGTGAATGGGCGTTCAGATACCGCAGAAGCAGAAACGGAAGTGCATGACGATGCGGCTAGTAATAGTACAGCAGCACCAGAATCTACCCGCGTTCTTTCCGCAGCCGAAGCCACACGTTTAGTTGAAGAAGCACGGCGACACCCCCACAAAATCATTCAATTTGAGGGAAAAATCGCCAACCGTCAACCACCCCCACCCTTTATCACCTCTACCCTTCAGCAAGCTGCCGGTTCTCGGTTAAAGTTTGCGCCGGAAAAGACAATGCAGCTAGCACAAAAGCTGTATGAAGCAGGATTGATTACATATATGCGGACAGATTCAGTGATGTTGAGTCCGGAATTTTGTACTAGCGCCCGTCAGTGGTTAGAACAGAATGATCCTGAAAATGTCCCCCAACAAGTTGCTAGACATCGGAGTAGCAAGACAGCCCAACAAGGACATGAAGCAATTCGCCCGACAGATGTGTTTCGTCCTTCTGCTCAATTGCGAGTAGAACTATTACCAGATGAGTTTAACTTGTACGTGATGATTTGGAAACGAGCGATCGCTTCTCAATGTCGTCCAGCCCAACTGCGAAAAACTTTGGTAATCATCCAATCTGGTCAAATTCTCTGGCAAGCTAGAGGGCAAGTAGTCGAATTCCTTGGTTATGCCCGGTATTGGTCAAACTTAAGCAAAGATACCCTCTTACCTACCTTACAACAAGGGCAGATACTGAATCTAGAAAACGCCGGTCATGAGAAAAAACAAACCCAACCGCCACCACGTTACAGCGAACCAAAATTAGTTCAACTGATGGAACGCAGAGGTATCGGTCGTCCCAGTACCTATTCTCCCACCATTGCCACCTTGAAAAAACGCGGTTACATCGAGCTAACCAAAGATCATCTCCACCCCACCAGTTTGGGATTAGAAGTTGATACTTTTTTACAGAAAGCCTTGCCAGATTTACTGGAGGCAGAATTTACCGCTAAGATGGAAGATGCGTTAGATGCGATCGCCCAAGGTAAGCAACCCTGGCAACATTACCTGACAACTTGGAACCAAAGTTATTTTGCCCCTGCTTTAGCCAAAGCCAAAACTGTTGTTGTTAATTCATCTCATACAACTAAAACCTATCCCTCACGCCAATACGAAAAAAGTAGAACACGCTGTCCTGATTGCCATAACTTTCTGGTGAAAATTCCCAGCACTAAAGTTAAGAAGAAATACTTTCTCAAATGCAATAGCGGATGCGAAAATACCGTCCTCTTTTGGAATGAACTAACTAAAACTTGGCAACCACCCAAAACCAAAGATGTCAACAACCAAACACAAACATCTTTCACAAAACCATCTGCCAAGTTAACAGCATATCCTTGCCCAGTATGTAAAAAACCTTTAGAAGAATACAGTTACACCAAAGACGGACAAAGCAAAACCATGCTGCGTTGTTCCACTTCTCCACCTCGAACTGATAAAAAACATCAAGATGTGGCCTACTTCAGTACGCCAAAAGGTTGGTGGAGTCCCAAGTTTGGCGAATTGAGTCTAGAGAAGAAGCCAGGGAAATCCCAAAAATAAATTATCGCCATTGATATTACCTGAATTTTAAATTTCTGAATCTATCTGAGGACATGAGCATTTAAACTGTAATCTCTTTCATAAGAGAGGTGGTTTTAGATAAAATTTTTCTTCTAATGGCGTGATAAGTCCATCTAAATTAGTCTTGATAAAAAGCTTTTTAGATTTGTCAAATATCGACAAATTTATCGTTGGATTTATCCACTCACAAAAGATAGTGGGAAAAAGTTGTATGAAATTTAAATCAGCTTCGATAATTATTACTTTGGGTGTTATTGCTAATTTATTTACAGTTAGTTTATTACCACGTCTTAGCTTAACTTCTGCCAGAATTCCTGTTAAAGACACTAACTGTCCTATCCCTACTGAGTACGAACCTGTTGTTATTACTTTCCTTAACTCCCGATGTTATAAAGTAAAATTAGAGCGTCCCCGAACTTTTTATCGCTACTACAGTGATGAGAAGTCCAATAAAGGCAGATATATCACAACTAATAGATATCAAGTAAATATAGAAGCCATTCAGAATTTGGCACTCAATCAATCATGGACTCCACCCAATCGAGCTACTAAAAGAATAAGAGTAACTTTACCAGCAGGGACGATAGTTTATGAAGGCAAAGCTGCTCCGCAAGAACCACAAAAATGTTATCCGGGTGGTGGTCAACAGACATGGTTAGAAAATCCCACAGATCCCAATATCAAGTGGTCTGAACCAGAAGATATGATTGTACAAGATTTTAGTTGTCAGTAAAATTTATGACCAGAAATATAGAAGCCTTTATCAAGCTGATTGATCAAGCTCTAGAGATTAGCGAAAAGACTCTTCAAGACAAGCAAATACAACAATCTAATTTAGAAAATACAGAGCGCTTACACAATGTAATCAATGCTCTAAAATCTATCAGAAGTAAAGCTCTAAATGGTCAACTTGAACCATCAGGAGGAATCTCAACCCTGGGGCTAGTTCGTGAAGTAGCTGATTGGATTGAGCCGTTAGATTCGCAATTATTAAAAGCCGTAGGCGCGATAGAAAAATATTACCAAACAAACTTATAGTAATCTGTTTTAATTTTTGTATCTCTCATATATGATTAACCTATTCTTGAAAAATAAAAGTAAGCTAAATCTGAGAAAATACAAAACTAAATACTTATTTTCCCTATTATTAACTACTTTGATCGGATTGAGCATAACTACTATTGCCAATTCACAACCTAGTGATAGAGATTATCTTTGGAAAAAAGTTCAGACTTGTATTAAAAATCAACAGGATAAAAATAATCCATCCCCATGCCTTTATGTTGATCTTCAGAAAAAGTATGCTGTGGCAAATGGGAGTCATCAAGTTGAATATTTATTACTGCCAACTAATAAAGTTTCCGGCATAGACGACCCCCAAATATTGAAGCAAAATTCCCCAAATTATTGGCAATATACCTGGGAAAAAGCTAATGAATATATACCCCAAAAAGAATCTAAAGTGAAATACCGGAACCAAATAGGATTAGCTATTAATTCTCAAGAATCTCGGATGCAAGATCAATTACATATTCATATGTCTTGTATTGATAAAGATGTGAGTTTCAGACTTGATAAAGCTGAACAGAATAAACAAATTACCTCACAATGGACACAAACCCCCAACATTTCTCTTAAGGGTCATCAATATAGTGTTAAAATTTTAGAAAATGATTCACTTAAATATAATAATCCTTTCCATCTGGTAGCTAAAATAGTCACTCCATCAGAAATGGGACACCAAAGTATTGCTATAGCTGGGAGAAAGAAGCAGGGATTTTATATCATCAAAGATCAATCTCAAGGTTTACATAAAGCTGCTGCGGAAGAACTGCTTGACGAAAATTGTCAAACTCAAAAATAGCTGGCGTAACTTTAGAGGTTGTTTGAAAAGTCTAATTTATTACTGATCTTGGCGACTAAAAGTCGCGGCTACACAGACAAAACCCACCTACGTGGGTTAAGAATACTTGAGCTTTTATAGGTATAAGTCCGCGTAGGCGTAAGCTTTCTCGCAGAGTAACCTAACATTTTCGCGGATTTGTTGGGTTTCACTTCGTACCCTTCTCCTGTCGGAGACGCTACCGCGAACGGTATCTTGCTACAACCCAACTTTGTATCTTATGCAGCGTGACAAACTGTAGGCTCTGGAAGCGGATCACCTACAGCTGCGTAAGCAATAATTAGCGACTCTATCGCTTCTATTCCGTTAGCAACTGCTGATTCATAAGTATCGCCATGAGTGCGCCAACGTTGTCCAGGAAAATCAGGTAATCCCACCAAAAAACAGTTATCTTCTTCAGACCACTGAATCACCATTGAGTATTTGAGCTTACTCATCAAGTTTCTTTCTATTAAAAAATTAAAAAACTACCAAGTTGGATCGCTAAACAAGTGAATTGTTAATTCTTCGCGTCCGGCTGGTACAGATGCAATGCAAGCCCGGAGACTATCTCCATCTTCAAGTTCTACAGTGCAAGCAAAACAGGAACCCATCAAACAACCAGTGGGAATAAATACCCCAGCCCGATCGGCTACATCTAACAGAGGTTCTCCCACTTGGGCATCAACGGTGATGTCATCTGGCAAAAATCGGACGCGAATACTCATGAAATACCAGCCTTGCTAGGGCAAAAAGGGCGTTATATCCAAATGATTTTCTACTTCCGTAGCTAGACTATCTAACATTTGCTCTCGCTGTTCTCGGTAGTTAGCCACGCCTGTCGGCAAAGATTTTAAACCTCGTTGTTGACGGAGACGATTTAACCAAGCACGTCGCCAAGGGCCATTATCAAATAGTCCGTGGAGGTAACTGCCCCATACTGATTGACAGCTATCCACCAACCCTAAGTTAACATCATCAAATAGAGGTTGGAAGGCTTGGTTATCTGCTTGTTGTTCTACACGCGATCGCCCTTGATGAATTTCAAATCCGTTGACAGGCAAACCCATCTGGGGAAAATTAGAGGTAACTTGCCGTTGACGAGCAATTTTTTGCCCTGTAATCACAGTTCTAATGGGTAACAGATTTAAGCCTTGATATCTACCAGCTTGTCCTTCGATACCTTCCGGATCAGCGATGATTTGCCCTAAGATTTGGTAGCCGCCACAAATACCTAAAACTGTCCCGCCAGATGCTGCATAATTTTGGATCGCTTCTGCCATGCCGCTTTTTTGCAGTAGGATTAAGTCGGCAATTGTGGTTTTAGTTCCGGGGATAATTACGGCATCTGGGTGTCCTAAATCATGTTTGGGACTGATGTATTTAACTGAGACAGTGGGTTCTGATTCTAGAGGATCAAAGTCAGTGAAATTAGCGATTCTGGGTAGACGAATCACAGTGATGTTGAGATCCGTCTGTGCTTTTTGGGGTTTCCTCTCCATTAAATCGAGAGAATCTTCAGCTGGGAATAGTTCTTGTAAATAGGGGATAACGCCAACAACAGGGATACCAGTACGTTCTTGTAACCATTTGATTCCTGGTTCTAGAAGCGATCGCTGTCCGCGAAACTTGTTGATGACAATACCTTTAATCAGTAGACGTTCGTCTGGTTCTAGTAACTCCAGTGTACCGACTACATGAGCAAAAGCCCCGCCACGGTCAATATCAACTACTAATATAGTTGAGGCATTTAAATGTTTTGCCACCCGCATATTAGTTAAGTCGCGGTGCTTGAGGTTGATTTCTGCTGGACTACCTGCACCTTCGCAAACAATTAAATCAAATTCCGTACCTAAGTGTTGTAAAGATTCTTCAATTGCTCGCCAACCTATTTCAAAATATTGTTCGTAGTAGTCAGCAGCGTTAACTTTACCTACAGGTCTACCCCTGATAATAACTTGAGAGGTCATATCACCTTGAGGCTTGAGCAAAATTGGATTCATTTCTACCCAAGGTACAACTCCGGCGGCCCAAGCTTGCACCGCTTGAGCATAGCCAATTTCTCCCCCGTTGGCTGTAACATAGGCATTTAAAGCCATATTTTGTCCTTTAAAGGGAGCCACTCGCCAGCCACGCCGCGATAAAATACGACAAATAGCTGTAGTTAAGAGTGATTTCCCTGCGTGGGATGTAGTTCCCACTACCATAATTGATTTCATAGCCACTTTTAGTTATTCAGAATAGGGAGTGAGATATAGCAATCTGAGTTGATGTTGCAACTGATTTGCTTAGGTAGGAAATAGGGAATAGGCAATAGGCAAGAGGTAAGAATATTTTTCAATTTATCTGGAGTGGTTTACCTCATATCAATACAATTTTTTATATTAGTGTGGCTCTAAACCCACAACTAAAGTTTTTCTCAAGTAAGTTAGCACAACAAAATAGGCTAAAACCTTTATCTTTATTGCCTATTGCCTGATTCCTATGAAAATTCTTAACGCTGACTTACTTAATCTGATTTCCTTGTGCCTCCTGCTTAGTTTTGTAAAGACTTAATAAAAGGTTTGATGTTTCCCCGTATGTATTGTTCCCCAGAACTTCACAATGCTAACTCTAGGTTTGTAGATTCTAAAAGGGTAGTCTAAACCAATAGATCACTGCATTATAAAAGCGATCGCTCCATGAAGGTGTAGGTAAATTCTTTCCTTGGTATTGTTCTATGAGTTGGTGTCCCAAGGGTGTAAGGCGAAAACTATCTGTAATCCCTTGTCCATCAACTTCCCGCCGCAATACCCCAACTTGAATTAACCATCCCAACTCATGATCACAAGCTAATTCTGACAATGGGCTTTTAGTGTAGCCATGCTGGAGACCATTGTTAAGTGCGATCGCATTCAGAGAAACACTCTGCTGACGCATGGTTGCAAATAAACTGATCTCGAAGGGAGAACAAATTAGCGATCGTCTAGCCCTGTCAATTGTCTTTGCAGTGTAAGTAAAAGCCTTAGAGTTTTGAGAATCAATTTCAGTCATCAGGTTTAATTTGTAATTGGTCATTGGTCAATAGTCAATAGTCATTAGTCAATAGTCAATAGTCAATAGTCAATAGTCAATAGTCAATAGTCAATAGTCAATAGTCAATAGTCAATAGTCATTAGTCATTAGTCAATAGTCATTAGTCAATAGTCATTAGTTACCACTAGCACTCCCTACTCAGCACGGGCTAAACGCCCCGCTTCCGCTAACAGCACTCCCTCACTCCTTCACTCCCTACTCCCTTCTTTTTCAAGATTGTCATGAAAATATTGTAAATTATTGTAAAATTTCAAAGTCATCAAAAATCTGAAACAGGAAAGGTTCATTATGCCTCTAGCAGTTGGTACGGATGCACCTGCATTTACCGTCAAAGATACTAACGGCAACACCGTTTCGCTAGCTGATTTTGCTGGGAAGACAGTAGTATTGTATTTTTACCCCAAAGATGACACCCCAGGCTGCACGAAGCAAGCTTGTAGTTTCCGGGATGCCCAAGCTGATTATCAAAATAAAGATGTGGTTGTCTTGGGAGTCAGTGCCGATGATGAAGCTTCTCACCAGGCATTCACTCAAAAATATAATTTGAATTTTCCCCTGCTAGCTGACACCAACCAAAGCTTAATCAAAGCTTTTGATGTCGATGGTGGCGGCTATGCCAAGCGTGTCACTTATGTGATTGACCCCAATGGCAAAATCATTCATGTTGATGCGAGTGTCAATACAACCACTCACGCTAGCGATGTTCTATCTGTGCTAGGACTATAGCTCAAACGGTTGAGTGAAGTTTTTACTATACCCTAACTCCCTTGAAAAAGAGGGGAATTTAGATTTAAATTCCCCTTTTTTCAGAAGATAGACTGGATTAGATGGGTTTTCTGCGTTGTAGCCAGTGGTGTAGATTTAGGGTGATCTTCAATTATGAGGGTTAAGCATGGTCATATCCAAAGCGATCGCCTATTCTCTTAACTCTCTATCTGCAAAGGCAAAGTTACAGTGAAAGTGGAACCCACTCCTACTTCTGAAACCAGGCTGATTTCCCCTTGTAAGAGTTTAACTAATCGGGAAACTATTGCTAAACCCAAACCAGTGCTGTCGGGAAGGTAGGGACGCTCTTTAGAACTAACACGATAATATGGTTCAAATACCTTGGCTTGATCTTTTGGAGGAATACCAATCCCTGTATCGGCAACAGCGATCGCCCACTTGTGATCATCTACTACCTGACACACTATACTAATAGTCCCTGATTCTGTATAACGGATGGCGTTGCTCACAAGATTTGTGACAATCTGTTGCAATTGAAAGGAATCTGTGATTACTTCTGGTGGTGCGTCTGCCAAATCCACCACAATGGCTAAATTTTTCTCGGCTGCTAGGGGTTCCAACATTTCGCAGACATTGTTGATTAATTCCTGAATGTCAACTGGTGCTGGTTGAAATTGAATTTTTCCCGCCTCATACCGTGAAAGTTCTAAGACATCATTGATTAGGCGTAATAAATGTCTACCATTACGTAATACACGTTCAATGTGTTCTATGTTGACAGGTGTGTCTTTCTTGATAGCTTGCCTTTCTTGCTGTCTTAAAAATAAATCTGAGTAACCAATAATTGCTGTTAAGGGATGCTTGAGTTCGTGGGCTAATTGTGAGAGTTTATCTTGATTGGCATTAACTAAGCGTGTGAGTTCTTCGTTATGCAACGCCAGAGAAGCTTGCAGATGTTGTAATTCTCGTAGACGTTCCCCAACATAGCTATGAAAACATCTAGCGATCGCCTCGTCAATCACAGCGTCAATTAAACGCATATAACGGACAACTTCCGCAGGTGTTCCCTGTAATAAATCTTCTTCTAGAGTATCAAATACTACTTTTCTTAACAACCTGTATTCACGGGCAATTTCTGAAGGATCATATCCCTGTTCAGCCCGGAGTAACCCATGCTGCCAACTTGCTTTCACAATTGATTTAATATCCCCATCTTGAGATGGCGATAGGACTTTCACCATTGCCTTAAACACATCAGGAATATGGTTTTTAATCGCTGTGTAGGATAAGTCATCAGAACTTTCTATCTGCCTATCCTCACGAACAGCTAAAACCCATTTGGCGATGATACCGTTAGTATTTTCAGCCAGTAATTGACTAAAATCCATTATTTTAAATTCGCCTGCGAGATAAAAGAATTTAGTTCTGTATGAAATTAGTTTAACGAGGCTAGTGACCTTTAGCGCAATAAGTTATAAATTTCACCTGCCCAATGACATAAATTTTTGATAAAGGGGACAAAGGAACAAGTCGGAGGTATAGTTTTGTAACGAAGATGTAAATCCCACGCCTACATCCCCAATGAAAAGATTTGATTCATTCTATCTATAAGTATAAATTTTTAACATAGGAATCTTTTTCGGAAATGGAGATTGTTTTTACTCGGTAAATATGTTATTGTTTCTTTACTATTATCTATAAGAGTAAGTCAGCCTAATCCAACCAACTACAGTGTGTAGAGTTGGAGCGGAGGAACCATATTGTGGGGCGTATCTCAGAGAAAAGTGTTAACTAAAGAGTCAGAGTGAAAGTCAAGCAAAAAGTCTAACTCAGCACTCATAACTCATTACCGGCTAAACGCCGCGCTACCGCTAACAGCACTTTTAGTAGAGAAGGGCATCTCTCAGCCCTAGCCCGTCAGCTAACTTCGTAGGCATTGAGAGGAGACTGAAGAGACAGCATTTTTCTAAATGTTTAGTTCTCATCAGTGTCCGAGGCTGGTACTGCTCGTCTTTTTGTACCTGTACTTAGCTCTGTTGGGGTTATCAGCGTGTTTCAATTAAATTTAGCAGCGATCGCAGCTGTTGCTAGTCAAGCTGCGTGGAAAAAAGCCAAGCCTGTAATTGTCAAGGATGTAGTCTTACTACCTATTTTAGGATTTCTGGGGATTATTTTGTTGTGGTGGGTTGTTGCCCTACTCAACCGGGAACTGATGCCCACACCACCAGAAGCATTGGTAGCCAATTTAGACTACATCTTGCACCCATTCTATCAAAGAGGCCCTGGTAACTTGGGCATTGGCTGGTTGTTGATGGCTAGTTTACGCCGAGTACTACTGGGTTTTCTCCTGGGTGCTGTAGTGGCGATTCCTTTGGGATTTTTGATTGGGATGTCTAAACCTGCAATGTTAGCCCTCAATCCCATCATTCAGATTTTCAAACCAGTATCACCTTTAGCTTGGCTACCAATTGCTCTAGCTATCTTCAATTTGGCAGATCCCTCAGCTATTTTCGTCATTTTTATCACATCACTCTGGCCGACAATTATTAACACTGCCTTGGGAGTAGCCAGCGTTCCCAAAGATTATTTAGATGTCGCACGAGTACTAGAAATACCCCGTTGGCGAAGGATTACCAAAATTATTTGGCCTGCCAGTTTACCGTACATTTTTACAGGCTTGCGAATCAGTCTAGGGATTGCCTGGCTAGTCATCGTTGCCGTAGAAATGCTGACAGGTGGTGTAGGCATTGGCTTCTTTGTCTGGGATGAATGGAGTCGTTTAAACCTGAGTTCAGTTTTCCTCGCCGTCTTCGTCATTGGCGTAACCGGATTAATCCTAGATTTCGCAGTTGGCAAAATTCAAGAATTAGTAACACATCGTCCGACAACGGCTAAATAGGGAATAGTCAATAGTTATTGGTCAATAGTCAATAGTCAATAGTCATTGGTCATTGGTAAAACTATTACCCATTACCCACCACTCAGCACGAGCTGAACGCCCCGCTACCGCTAACAGCACTCAGCACTCAGCACTGCCCCCAACATTATGGAGTCACAACAATGGGTGATTATAATTGGACTCGACGAGATTTTATTAGAGGTATAGGCGCAACTACGGCTGGGATTACTTTATCTTCATGTGCAGTTTCCGCAGATAGATCAGCTAAAGGTTTGACAGAAGAAGCTTTAGCAGTAAAACCGATAGTTAAATCTGGAGATTTAGAAAAACCAGATTTGATTGTCGGATATGTGCCTGTAAATGATTGTGCGCCATTTGCGATCGCTTGGAAAAAAGGTTTTTTCCGCAAGTATGGTTTAAATGTCCAACTCAACCGTGAGGCTAGTTGGGCTAACTCCCGTGATGGTTTAATTTTTGGACGCTTAGATGCTTCCCCAGTTGTATCTGGTGCTGTCACCAACGCCCGTATTGGTGCGGAGGGCGCACGCCATGCCCCATTATGTGCAGCTATGACCATCCACCGTCACGGTAACGCCATGACGATGAACAAAGCCATGTGGGATTTTGGCTTACGTCCCTGGTACGAATACCAAGAAAAATATGGCGAAGGTGCGTTAGAAGCTTTTGGTAAGGATTTTCGCGGATACTTTGACAAGCAGTCACCAGAAAACAAAGTCTGGGCTGTGGTGTTGAGTTCGGCAATTTACGAATACTTTGTGCGTTATATATCGGCGGCGGCTGGTGTCGATCCTCTAAAAGAGTTCCGCGTCATTATTGTCTCACCACCCCAGATGGTAACTAACGTACGCATTGGCGCAATGCAAGCATACATGGTAGCCGAACCGTGGAATACTAGAGCTATTACAGGTAACGAAAATATTGGTTTTACCTTCGCTCAAGGTAAAGAAGTTTGGCTAGGACATCCAGATAGATTGTTGGGTGTTATGGAATCCTTCATAGAAAAATATCCCAAAACCTATCGTTCCTTGGTGAAAGCCATGATCGAAGCCTGTCAGTATTGTAGCAAACCCGAAAATCGCCAAGAAGTTGCTGAATTACTCACCGACCGTTCATTTACAGGTGCAAAACCCAAAAAACTAGGCGCACCCCTCACCAAGTTGACAGCCCCAGGAATTATTGGTGCATACAACTACGGAGGATTTGATGGCAAAGATCGCACCATCACGGCAGCAGATACGACAATTTTCTATGATATTCCCGACACCTTACCTAAACAACCAGCCGAACACTCAACATTTTTATGGAGATCCAGGAGTCTGTGGTTAATGACTCAAGCCGCCCGTTGGGGACAGATTAAGGAATTCCCTAAAAATGCCAATCAACTAGCCGAAAAAGGCTGGAGAACAGATTTATATCGAGAGATAGCCTCAGAAATGGGCATTGAGTGTCCCAAGGATGATTACAAAGTTGAGCCTGCCGAAGTATTTATAGATAATAAAGGTTTTGATCCTAGTGATCCCGTTGGTTATCTCAATAGTTTCGCCATTAGGGCTAATGCTCCTACTCGTTTTTTCTTGTCTTGAAAATAGGGTTTAGAGGCTATAAGCTAGTATTTTTCCTCAAAAATCATCTTGCTTCTACACCTCTAAATCCTTTAGTTAATAGTGCTAATTTTTTAGGAGCATTTGATATGGAATATACACCGTTAGTAGTAGATACTCAACAAAAAGTCATGTCCCGCCATAACTTTTTAGAAATTGAAAATTTAGTCAAGTCTTATCCCACACCAGATAAAAGTAACTTCGTGGTTTTAGATGGTGTGAATTTAACAATTGGTGAAGACGAGTTTATTTCTGTGATTGGGCATTCTGGCTGCGGTAAATCAACTTTGTTAAAAATTGTAGCGGGTTTAGAAAAAGCTACCTCCGGCTCAGTAAAGTTAGATGGGAAAGAAATCCGTCAACCAGGAGCTGAAAGGATGATGGTATTTCAAAACTATTCCCTATTACCTTGGTTAACTGTCAGAGAAAATATCCGTCTCGCTGTAGATGAAGTGTTAAAAAATGCTAAACGTTCCGAAAAAATTAGCATTGTGAACGAACACTTGGCGATGGTAAACTTGACGGCGGCAGCAGATAAATATCCTGATGAAATTTCTGGAGGTATGAAACAAAGAGTAGGCATTGCTAGAGCCTTAGCAATTCGTCCAAAAATGCTGCTGATGGATGAACCTTTTGGCGCATTGGATGCTTTAACAAGAGGTAAATTGCAAAGGCAAGTATTAGATATTTGGGAAAATCATCGCCAAGCAGTAATGATGATTACCCACGATGTCGATGAAGCGATTTATATGAGCGATCGCATCGTTTTAATGACTAATGGGCCAGCTGCTAATATTGGAGAAATATTAGAAGTACCATTTCCTCATCCACGTGATAGATCGGCAATGCGAAACACCAAAGAATATTTTGAACTTCGCAACCACGCCCTCAATTTCCTCGACAAATATTTTACCCAAGAAGAGTAAAATAGACTATGATTTCTTTTAGTGGGTAGCCTAATTCAAATTCAATTTTGATGAGTTTGAAACGGAGGAACCAAATTATGGGGCGCATCTTGCTGAGAGTAGAGATTTAAGTTTCACTCATTACTCAAAACTCATCACCGGCTAAACGCCGCGCTACCGCTAACAGCACTCAACAAGAGAGACACCTTCCAGTCTTAGCCCGTCAGCTAACTCCGTCGGCAATGGAAGGAACCCCCAAGACTTTGGCTTGCATACCAGTTGTTATTGGGGTTTCCTTGCGGATATGATTGTCCGTCTCTACCCTGCTTCTCATTGATTGTTCGTTAAGCTTAGGAGAAGTTAAAGCTGTGAAAGTTAAGCCAATGTTAGCCCGCTTACAAAGCGCGATGGGACGTGATGATTTAATTGACAAAATGATATTGTTACCAGAACCAAGAAAACTGTTAACAAAAAAGGTGCAAACAACAACGTCAATTAACTTAATTGTTGGTTATGATGCTTCTCCTAACAGTCATACTGCACTTGATATCGCATTTTGGATTGCCCATCAAACAAGACTAGCTACAAATGAACAAGTGACAGTCCAAGCTGTTTATGTAGTAGAAGAAGCGTCACAGCCTGATTATTCTAACGTTTTGCATTTTACCAAACGCTTACCGACACTGGAGTGTCAAGTTAGCGAAGTCACTAAGTCTATCACATCTGTTTTAACTCCATCAAAACTAGCAAGAATAAAGTCATATCTCCAAACAGAAACAATCACACCTCTGCAAGAAGCAGATAGAATTCTTTGGCAAGCACGCAGTTTAGCTGAAGAATGGCAAGGTTCTTTCAAATCTCATTTGCGGTTTGGCTGTGTGAGTACAGAACTGAAAAAAGTGGCAGAATCGGAATCTGCTGATATCCTATTTTTAGGATGTCAATCTGTGTATCATCCTCTCATTGCAGCCTTTGGTGCTAATTTCCCTTGTGCCGTCATCGGTATTCCCAATTGCATAGATGAATAAACCACATATAGGATTTCAGAAATTATTCTTCTGAAATAAAATGTGCAAATTCAGCCACCTATACTTAGGTGGTTTTTTTCGCTATTATGCAACCAAACAAATTGTGAGAGGTTAGTGTGGAAAATTGGCAAGCGATTCTGAGTGCGATCGCATTTATCGGGGTGATCATCTTAGTCATGACAGAATGGGTACATCTCACCGTTGCTGCTTTACTGGGAGCATTATTACTAGTATTTACCAACGTCATGACTTTGCAGGAGGCTGTTGGTTACATCGGTAATAGTCACGGTACAATAGGTCTATTCTTTGGTGTAATGGTGTTAGTCAGAGCATTTGAGCCTACCAAAATATTTGATTATATCGCCACTCAAATAGTCCTACTTGCTAAAGGTGATGGTAAACGTCTACTACTGGGTATTGTCGCTCTTGTAACTCCCATTTGTGCAGTTTTACCCAACGCCACTACTGTAATGTTATTAGCACCACTAATTCCCCCAATGGCACAGGAAGTAGGAGTAAATTTTGTTCCTTTATTAATCTTAATGGTGTTTGTTGCCAATAGCGCCGGGCTATTAACATTAGTTGGTGATCCTGCTACTTTTATTGTCGGTGATGCTGTTAACATCAGTTTTATAGAGTATCTCCAAAAATTAAGTTTAGGCGGTGTTATTGCTGTGGTGACAGTCACAGCGACGCTACCATTTTTATTCCGCAAAATTTGGCATACCAAACTAGAAAATCTCGAAGAATTGCCACATCCCCAAATTAATCATCCACGAGTTTTAACGCTTGGGGCTTTTATCATCGCTTTCGTGCTGCTATTTTTTGTCATTGGTGAATCTTTGCCATTTCCCATTTCCCCAGCTGCGGTGGCTTTGTTAGGTGCAGCCTTGGCTTTATTGCTATCTCATCAAAGTAAAATTGATTCAGTCAACAATATTTTACGTGATGTAGATTGGAGTACATTGATATTTTTTATGAGTATCTTTGTGTTGATTGGCGGCTTAGAGAAAACAGGGATAATTAGTAGTCTGTCAGGAATATTATCAGTTGTTCTTGGTAAAAATATTATTTTAGGTTCTCTAGTTTTATTATTTTTTGTGGGTATACTATCTAGCGTCGTCCCCAATATTCCGTTAGTGGTGGGGATGGTTCCTTTACTGAAACAATATATCGTCACCGTAGGATTAGCACCAGCCGAAGTTTTAGCACAAGACTTTCAAGGGCAATTTCCCCCAGAGGTATTGCCATTATTTTATGCCATGATGTTTGGCGCTACCTTGGGAGGAAATGGCACACTCGTCGGTGCGTCTTCTAACATTGTGGCGGCGGGAATTTCTGAACAACATGGACGACGGATTTCTTTTAAAACTTTTCTTCATTATGGCATTCCCATCACAATCCTACAGCTAATAACCTCAGCATTATATGTGTTGATTAGGTTCTTAATCTAACAGCACATTATAGGAAATATTATTTATTTCAATAGAAAATTACATATTCTTATGATTTAAGGAGTGTATGGTTGCATACCATGCTCTAAAATGCTGATATTGGGTCAAAATATCAATATTCAGCATTCATCAGGATTGTCAATTATGAACTTACCAGAAGAATATAGTGCTAATAACACAGTAGAGATAGAAAACGGGAGTATAAACTCGGCTATAAATCTACAGCAAACTCATAACAGTATAAGTGAAATTAATAACTTAGATAAAATTCGAGATATTCTCTTTGGCAACCAAATGCGGGAGTTGGAAAAGAGGTTTACTCGTTTAGAAGAACGGATGGTAAAAGAATTCTCTCATGTACGGGATGAAGCAAAGCAACGTTTAGATGCCGTAGAAATATATGTAACAAAAGAAATTGAAGCTTTAGGAGAACTTTTGAAAAATGAACAAATAGAGCGCGAATCTGAGTTAAAAGTAATTACTGAAGAATATAAATTTATCAATACATCTCTAGAAAAGAAACTGGTACATTTTGCCGAACAAACTATTAATAATCAACGTAATTTACGTGAGCAAATCCTAAACCAATCGAAAAACTTGCAAGATGAGATTAGACAAAAGTATGAAGAAATAAATAGTTTAATTGAAAAAGAGACTCAAGAAATCCGTCATGACAAAACTGACCGTGCTAATTTAGCATCCCTCTTTACAGAACTTGCTTTTCGATTAAATAAAGAAAATAATTCTTGAACAATATTAACTAATTATATTACAAGCAACTATCTCAGTTTTTTAGGCTGAGAAAATTCACCTAACCAACCATAAAAAAACAGACTATCTCAATATAAATTGTGTATTGGGGGAGAGTATTTATGAATAATAATTCAAGAGAGCCAAGCAGTAAAATATACCCTCTAATTAATAAAAACGCTAAAGTTGATGACGAATTAGATAGACTGCGGAGTTTGTTATTAGGAATTGAGCCAGCAAAATTGCAGCAACTTTATGAGTTATTAGAGAATCCTCAAATCCGCCCAGAAGATATTAGTCGTCTACTACCAGAAGCCGTAACTTTAAGATACCAGCAAGATAAACAGTTAATTACAGCAATGGTTTCTACAGTGGAGGAAGCAATTCAAGCTTCTGTTCAGCAAGACGAAAATATCCTTTCAGAGGCATTTTATCCAGTTATTGTGCCTGCGTCTCGCAAAGCGATCGCTAGACTTCTAGATGAAATGATGCAATCATTAAATCAAACTCTAGAATACAGCTTTTCTCCAGCAAGCTGGCAATGGCGATTAGAAGCTAAACGTACAGGCAAATCATTTGCAGAAATCGTCTTGCTGAGGACATTAGTCTATCGAGTAGAACAAGTATTCTTAATACATAAGCATACAGGATTGTTGTTACAACATCTGACAGCTAGTCAGGTAACTAGTCAAAATCCCGACTTAGTTGCTGCTATGTTAACAGCCATTCAAGATTTTATTAGAGACTCTTTCAGTGTACCACCAGCAGATCAATTGCAGAGTTTACGCTTGGGAGAATTGAGAATCTGGATTGCACAAGGGCCTCAAGCATTATTAGCCGTTACTATTAGTGGAAATCCCCCTCAAGATTTAAGATTAATCCTGCAAACAACAATTGAAAAAATTCATCTCAAGTTTAGTAGAGAAATTAAAGACTTTGACGGTGATGCAGAAATAGTTACGGGATGTCAGCCTTATTTAGAATCTTGTTTGGTAAGTCAATATAAATCTGCATCACAGAAGAGTTATAAATATGCTTGGACTTTTTTAAGTATAGTAGCGATCGCCTGTGGTATTTGGAGTTTTTTTACTATTAGAGAACAACTCCGTTGGGGTAATTATATACAACAACTCAATTCCCAACCAGGTATTGTTGTCACGGAGACTAAACAACACTTTGGTAAATACTTCATTTCTGGACTACGCGATCCCTTAGCAGTAGATCCTCATACTATCTTGCAACAAACTAAACTTAATCGCCAAGCCATTGTTAGTGATTGGCAACCATACTTATCTTTAGAACCACAATTGATAATTAAACGAGCTAATCAATTACTCCAGCCTCCACCAACTGTATCACTCAAAATTGATCATCAAGGAATTCTGACTGCTAATGGTTCTGCACCTCGTCAATGGATTTTAGCCACACGTAAATTGTGGAGCTTTATCCCAGGAATCACACAGTTTAAAGACAAAAATCTTGTAGAAACCGAACTAGCAGATTTTGCTTCCTATAAACAGCAAATCGAGCAGCAAGTCATATTATTTTCTGAAGGATCTCCCCAATTTTTTCCTAGTGAATTGCAGAAATTAAGTAAAATAACCCCACTTATCAAAAAACTTTTAGTTACTGCTAAATATCTAGACAAAGATGTCAGCATTCAAATTATTGGACATACGAATACAACAGGTACAGAATCTAGAAATTCTCAACTGAGTCAAGCACGAGCTAATCAGATTTTTACTTATCTGTCTACTCAAGGTATCAACAAAAGCCAATTACAAGTATTAGGTGTCAGTTCTCACCAACCTTTACAACCAGAATTAACAATAGAAGCTGAAAAAATTAACCGTAGAGTTTCTTTCAAGATAATTACTAAATCCAATCAATAAAATTAACTAATTATTGAAAGTCATGATTCAAAAAAAAATTTGTATGGTAGGTGCATTTGCCACAGGTAAAACTAGTTTAATTGCCAGATTTGTCTATAGTATTTTTTCTGAGAAATACCAAACTACTGTAGGAGTCAAAATTGATAAAAAAATTGTCAATGTTCAAGAAAATCAAATTAACCTCATAATTTGGGATATCTACGGCGAAGACGAATTACAAAAATTACAAATGTCATACCTGCGCGGTTCATCTGGCTATTTATTAGTGGTTGATGGAACTCGCAAGAATACGCTAGAAAAAGCATTTAATTTACAAAATACAGTAGAATCTGCACTTGGTCAAATTCCGTTTATTTTAGTGCTGAATAAATGGGATATAACTGACGAATGGGAAATAGAATCACCAGAAATCAACGCTTTAGTCCAAAAAGGTTGGAATGTAATTAAAACTAGTGCTAAAACCGGATTAGGTGTGGAAGAAGTTTTTCAGACTTTGGCTAACAAAATCATGGAGCAGTAAATGGTAAATATCCCCAATCCAGTGATTAATTATCTATTGAATTTTATCTTCCAAGAACATTCACTTGCTTATTTATTAGTCAAAAAAGATGGCAGTTTGTCTGTATGGGGAGGCAACTTAGCTAAATATGGAGTTACAAATCTCCGTCAAGGTGAAAATATTAGTCAGCAAGTATTTTTTTTAGAAGGATTATTACCACTAGATGATATTCCTGTATATTTACCACATATTAAAACTAATTATGGAATTTCCACAGACATTCATATCTTTCCTTCAGAAGAAGGAGATTGGGTATTATTTTTGGGTAGTACCTGGGATGAAAAATATATTTCCCAAATTCAACAAAAAGTCAACGATTGTAGCCTATTAAAAGAAAGACTATAGGAATCCTATTTGATTTTTGAAAAAATCACAGTAAGTGTAATGGTGTGGCAAGGCTAAAATGTTGCCAAAAAATTGTAGGTTGGGGAGACAATGCGTTGTTGATCGCGAGTTAGAGTATAGCAACTGGAGCGATGTACAAAAAGCGAGTCGTTTTATTTATTTGAATAAAATCTGTTACCAGGGCAAATACCAGAAGTGATTGTGACTCACTACTAAATCAAACCTGAGATATTCTCAACACAGGCTGCATAAACCCAAAATTACCTACCTATTGATTGAGTGAAGGGAAGCAAACCCAACACCAACAACTCACATCAACAGAGAACCAAATCATGAAAACCTCAACATTACTCAGCGTTGCTTGTTCTCTTTCGTTTCTTAGTTCGTTCACCTTACCAGCAATTGCTCAACCAGTTCCTACTCAACCTCAACCCCAAATTGCTCCTCAAAGCATCAGCATTCCTCAAGACACAGCGATTGTTGTTTCATTTCCTGCACCCATCACTATTGATGTTGGGCAAAAAAAGGAATATCCTCTGACAGTTCCTCTAGCTAGTGCCATTAAAGATACCCGTGGTAATACCATAGCTGCTGAAAATACCCCTGTCACGATTGTGCTGAAACCCACTGATGGTGGTGCAAAAATTGTTGCCCAGTCTTTAGTCATTAATGGACGCATCGTTGCAATTAAAGCATCTAGTCAAACAATCCCTGGTACTACCATTACTCACAAACGAGCTAATGATAAAGCTGTAGAAAATGGTTCAATCTGGGGTAGGATTGGTGGTAGTACCTTGGGTTTTTTAAGTAACGGTGATCCAGACCAATTTGATAGAGGCGCAATGTTAGGTAGTGCTGTAGGTTTACTTACAGGTTTACGTTCCCCAGAAAACACTCGTGTTGTGCAGATTCCCCAAAGTAGTGTTTACGTTCTATCGCTAGAGGCTGCTATTACATTGTCTTCACTTTAGTCAATAGTCATTGGTCATTGGTCATTGGTCATTGGTCAGAGGCAAAAGTCATTATTTCTTCATTTTGAATTTTGTTAGCGCAGCGTAAAGCCTTCTCTTTCAGAGACGCTAACGCGAACGACATAGCTTCTCTACGAGACGCTACGCGAACGCTTAGAGCGAGTCCGCGATAGCGCAGCGTTAGCGACGCAGGAGCGTCGCGTCATTTTGAATTTTGAATTGGTATCAGCACTCAGCACTTCTAAAGAGGCTGGAGTATGGTTAAATGGAAGTCATGCTTGTTTTGCGCCTGTAAATACTTTTCTTGTAGTGGTTGCCATTCTTGCCACCACTGGCGACGATTCGCTGCTAATAAATTAGCAAGTGTGGGTAGTTGAGTGTGAATCTCTGACTTAAAAACATCTACAAGCCACTCACCCATAACTACACTGTCTTGAATGTTACCCAAAATATCTTGAATGCTTTTTACTTCTGCTATGTAAGTTGTGTAAGCTTCACCATACAAGTCAGCAAATAACTCCATTTGGTAACGCACACGCTTGGCTTGTTTCCGCAAACTATGAACAGTTTCGCCTTTAGTTGTCAGTTGTTGTTCTATCTTTTCAGCTTGCCAATCAGTGCGAATTTTCACTTCCGAATCTACAATATGAGTTCCTATTAGCCATCCAGGATGCAGCAAAAAACTGCTTATTTCTGGCAATAGTAAATCTGGTAGTACTTGCTCAATAGGTAGCGATGCTAAAGGTTGATAACTGGGTTTTTCTAACCACTCTTCTAGAGTTTGTTTTAAAGACTTATAAGATTCATCCTTCAAGGTTTCTATCGTTTTTTCTAAAGCATCTTCTCGTTGTTTCGCTAACGCATCGAAAGCTTTTTGTAGAGTTTTTTGTTCCTTGTCAGGTAAATTTGACTGATAAATGTTTTCTAAAGTTTGTTTGAGTACATCTAAATCCCGAAGATTACCCAGACGACGAGCTATTTTACCAATATTTTTATCACTGGCTGATTTAGATAAATTAATGGCTAGGTCAAATCGACTAATTGCTGTACGTAGACGACGCATTCCCACTCGCATTTGGTGTAATGCTTCTGGATCTTCATCTTTCTTCACAGCTTTTTCCCACTTCAAGCTTTTCTTCAAGTGTTTTTGAATGGCTTCGTAAGCATAGTTCCCTAGAGTTTTTACTGTGGGTTCCGTAGCTAATTTCATCATTGATAGTAATTACTTACTTGCTTAAACAGATTATTGAATAATAGCAAATCATAGCATTAGTGAAAAATCTATATCTATCCTTTGATATCTATTTTTAAAATAATTCTTTCTTAGTAGGTATTATTATGTGTGTTGATTGAGGCAGTCAACAGTCCACAGTCTAAATGATATGTGAACGCCAGCCTGTATACTGCGTGATCTGGCTAGAAGTCGAAAAACTGCCCACCCGACGGACTTCCATTGACTGTGATGTTAACCCCGAATTTCTCACGAAATTTATCAAACCGAAATCCAGAGGCTGTAGGGGCGAATTAACGAGATATTCGTGAATGATTGAAGCTTCCTTTGTGAACCCGCCCCTACCGTTTTGTGAGAAGTGCAGGTAACAACCCTAACTTTAATTTAGTTTGTCAATTGCCCAAGTTATAGACAGGTAAAAGATTTAAGTCTTTTTGTTGCTGAGTATTAAATCACACAGTAAAATATCAAAATTAACCGTTTTTAACCTTAGAAAATAAATAAAATGGTGAACGCAAATTTGATACAGCAAGTGACTTTAATATTTGCTGATAGTTTTCAAACACATAGAGAAGACCTATCAGCAGTACTAATAACTCCCGAAAAGCATTTGTGGTTGGGTTCAGATGAAACTTCTACAATCGAGCGTTTGTCTGTAGTTGATGGTGATAAATTTAACGAACATCAACAATTTCGCGTAGCTGAATTTATTGATTTACCAGCACCAGAAACAGAAGAAATTGATATTGAAGGATTAACTTATAGTGATTATTACTTATGGTTAATTGGTTCGCATAGTTACAAGCGCAAAAATACCCAGCCAGACAATACAGATAAAAAAAATATTTCTCGATTAGCTAAAGTTGAATCAGAAGCCAACCGCTACATTTTAGGTAGGATTCCTCTAGTTGATGGGCAATTATTTAAGTCTTGTCCCCATCCCCAAAACTCAAGTAAGCAGTTAACTGCTGCTAAGTTAGAGCTAACCAAGCAAGGTAATCTGCTTATGTCGGCTTTAGCTGATGATGCTCATTTAGGCTTTTTTGTGAAAGCAGCAATTCCGGGAAAAGATAACGGTTTTGATATTGAAGGGTTAGCTATTGATAAAAACCGGATTTTTATTGGTTTGCGTGGCCCTGTGTTGCGCGGTTGGGCAATTATTTTAGAAATTGAGTTAGAGAATTCCCAGCCAGGGTTTCTAAAACTACGCAAAATCACTGAAGACAAAAAAAGCTATAAAAAGCATTTTATTTGGTTGAATGGGCTGGGAATTCGAGATTTATGTTTGACTGGTGAAGATTTATTAATTTTAGCTGGGCCAACAATGGATTTAGATGGGCCGGTACAAGTTTATCGGTTGAAAAATGCTGTGAATTTAAGAGAAAATACTCTCAATTATCCAGATTTACTTGAGTCTCTGCCTTATGGCGATCGCTGTGATCATGCAGAAGGCATGACATTCTTTCAAAATGTATCTGGAGTACCATCGGTATTGATAGTATATGACTCTCCTGCCCAGCATCGCCTCATCGGTGATGGTGGCGTGTTAGCAGATGTCTTCCAGTTGAGTTAAAGATTGGTGGAAATTGCTTGTACCGGACAGGTAGGAATACACTGTTCACAAACAATGCAGCGCGATCGCGTAAACGTAAGTTTATATGTCTCTGGGTTGAGAGTCAAGGCTTCTGTAGGACAAACCCCAGTACACAAACCACAATGAACGCACACATCCTCATCAATGGCAATTTCTCCTAATGTCAAAGAGACATTAATATGACGCGATCGCATCCACTCAATAGCTGCATCTAACTGATCAATATCTCCCGATAGTTCCACTACCAGTTTGCCGATTTGATTCGGAGCAACCTGAGCGCGGATAATATTAGCAGCCACATTAAACTCCTTTGCCAGCACATACGTCACCGGCATTTGAATAGCACGTTTAGGAAAGGTCAGGGTAACTCGTTTTTTCACAGATTTAGCAGAGTGTTTTCTTTGTTTTAGCGTAATACCATTTCACTTTAATAATGATACAAATACGTGAGTCCGTCAGTCCGTCAGGGATTGTAAATCCCTGTCTCATAGCTAAAGTCCTCTCAAGAGGACTGAATATCAGAGTCCATTTTAATGGACTTAAGCTATGAGACCACCGTTTTAACGGTGGGCGGACAATACCCAACGAGTAAGCTATATGTATTAGGATTTTTGTGAATTGGTATAAAGCATTAGTCAATAGTCAATAGTCAATAGTCAATAGTCATTAGTCATTAGTCATTAGTCAGTTGTTACACTCCCTCACTCATTACTCAGCACGGGCTAAACGCCCCGCTACCGCTAACAGCACTCAGCACTCCCTCACTCCCTCACTCTTTAACTCATCACTCAGCACTCATAATCAAGTTAAACTAAATATGAGATTACTTAATAAGTTTTAATAAAGTTTGTTATGACGACAAATTCACCTATCAAGCCAGAAACTAGTTTTGGGACGCGGTTGCGGAACTTGTTAATCGTGCTAGTGGCGATCGCTCTTAGCGTTGCTTTATTCTTAGGGCTACGGAGTGAGACAGCATCTGTTTCTTTAGATGAGTTAAATCAAACTTCTACACCTCTAGACGTGGCTGTGAGTAATGGTAAGCCGTCAATTGTTGAGTTTTATGCCAACTGGTGTACTGTTTGCCAAAAAATGGCTCCAGATATTGCGGAACTAGAAAAAGAGTATTCACAAAATGTGAATTTTGTCATGCTAAACGTGGATAATACTAAATGGTTGCCGGAAATGCTGAAATATCGGGTAGATGGTATTCCTCATTTTGTATTTTTAAATCAAAAAGGAGAAGCATTAGCTCAGGCGATCGGTGATCAACCTCATACAGTTATGGCTAGTAATTTACAGGCTTTGATGACTGGTTCCGCATTACCTTATGCTCAAGCTAGTGGGCAAGTTTCTAAATTTTCTGCTCCAGTTACATCTACTAGCATTCAAGATGATCCTCGTAGTCATGGTAGTCAAGTTGTGAATTAGTACCTTGGCGGCTAGAAGTCGCAGCTACACAAACAAAACCCACCTAATACCAATTCAAAATTCAAAATTCGTCTTGGAAAGTTTGCCGGGCGGGGGAAACCCCCCGAACTTTGCTCAACGGGGGAAACCCCCGCACGCAAGTTCTCTCCGCACGCAAGTTCTCTCCGCACGCAACTTTCCGCAAAATTAAGAATCCAGACAGGACAATGTTTTGGGGATGTGTATCTGTCGCATTCTTTATTCAAATTGGTATCAGTTACCAGTTAACAGTTATCAGTTACCAGTTAATAAACGTTCACTGTTTACTATGCCACCCTCAGAAGGGTTTATTGGTTGAGTGCGTAAGCCCTAAAGTTAAAATCGGGTTTGATATTCAATAACTGCCCGACTGTCATCGTCTAAATTGGTGGAAGCGCGGACACGGAATTTATCATTGATCCGATAATTAATCCCCCATTGGAAGGGGTCATTAGCTGTGAGAATTTTGATACTAGAAACAGATAGTTTAGTCGAAATATCAACACCAGCTTCAGCCGCTAATTCTATACTAGAACTACCTCTACTACTACCAGCTTCAGGATTATCAGAAATCACTGTGGGAAATATTCTAAATTCACTCAAACCAAAAGCATTACCAATTTGGTTAAATGCAGATTGAAAGTTATTAAATACAGCTGAACCGGCGATGTTAATTAAACCTAATGTACTATCACCACGTCCTTGGGTATCGACAAAGCCACCACCAAGTAAAGCAACTATTTCTGTCTCGCTACGTGCTGGACTGCTACGTAATTCCAAACTTTCATTAAGTCTACTAGCAGGGCCTTTGACATTAGCTTCCACACGCACAGTTTCTAATGCACCTAATCCTGTAGAATTGATCCGACTTAAATCACTACTTTGTACTATCTCTACAACTTTAGCAAATAGTTGAATATCTAAATCAGGATCACGGGGTTGATTAGCTCTAAAGGTAGCAGTATGTTCATAACCACGAGCTAGGTTAAACTGAGTTGTAAATAAATTCACACCACCCTTTCTTAAACGGATAGTTCCCACAGGTATGGGGTCGGCAAAAGTTCCACTGACTGTGAGATTACCAGTAGCCAGAAAACTGAGAATAGGTGGACGAGTAACTTGTACGTTTTTACCTAGTTCCAGTTCTAGATTATTAAATTTAGCATTATTATTACCAGCATCTTGTTTATTTTGTTTGCTAGCTTTTGTGAGTGATAGCCCTGCATTATTATTAAGATTTTGCTCAGTGTTGGGAGATTCTGCTAGTAATACCTGACCATCATACAAATTGATTTTCCCCCCAATATTGGGATTTAGGGCAGAACCAGTAATTTGAATATTTCCACTCACGCCACCTTGATACAATCCCTTGAAATTCAATGCTAGTTGATCGAGGTTCACAGCTAGAGGATTGTTAATGCTGATGTTATCGTTGTTGAAGATGGGAATTTCTCCTGATGCTTGCACTTGTCCGCGACTAAATTTTCCTTGCAAACTTTCTACTAAGATCCGGTCAAAATCGAACTGGATTCTACCTGTGACACTGTTAATTTTTTCTGGTAAAGCTTGGGCAGAAAAAGTAGCATTTTGGACGGTAGCAATGCCATTGACTCTGGGTTGTTGTCTGGTTCCCCGGACGGTTAGGTCTACTTCACCTGTACCACTTTCAAAGGCAACTTGGTTAGTGAATAAGTTCAGTAATGCTAATCCTTCATTCTGCACCTTCACATCCAGACTAATTTGCTCACTGTCGGGAGCTGTCGAAGCAAAAGGCAACTTGTAAGGAATACTCCCAGCAATACTTACAGGTTGCGGCCCAGTAACGGCGACAGTACTACCGAAGTTTAAGCGACCATTACCATAACTGAAACTGGCTATGGCTGATTGAATGGGCTTTTGGTTGAGTGTACCATCAGTGATTTGCAATTCTCCTTTGGCTTGGGGATTGGCAATACTACCTGCCAAAGCTGCTGTACCACTGAGGTTTCCTGTAACTCCGATGGGAAGGTTGACAAAATTATTCAGTACTTGGATGGGAAAATTATTGACTCTTAACTGACCAGATTGATCATCACCTCCAACATTACCAGTAAAAGCTAGAAGACTATTTTGCGACTCAATCCGCACAGGTCGCAATTGTAAAACCCCATCCTCAAAACTGCCTTCAGCAATAATTTTATCGGCTCGATAGAAACGATTAGGTTCTGATTCTTTACCCCAGACAAAGTTTTGCCCATTTAAATTGAACTGTACTGATAAACCCTTGGCAGTGGCAGTGTCTAAAGCCACTTCGCCGTTAAAAGTACCTTGTAAATCGGCTAGGTTAGGGACAGGAGAAGAATTACGCTGTTGTTGTTGTTCAGCTACAAGGGTATCAATTTCGTAAAAGCGTTTGATTTGGTCGAGTAAAGACTGATTTGGTAATCCTTGGGCATAGGTATTGAGATCGGCCGCACTGCCATTTGGTGCTGAGGTATCGCGTTGAAAATCTTGTAAGTCGAAAATTTGCGCTAAGGCTAGTACGTCCTGGATATTACCTTGGCTGACGTTGAGTTTCCCTTGAATTTTTGGCCCTTGGGGCGTTAAGCCAAAAGTCCCAGCTAGGGCGTAACGACTTTGACCTTTGACAAATTCGCTACTGGTGAGGGTGGCTGTACCGTTGTTGTAACGAAACTGGGCTGTCAGATTATCGCCTTTAATTCGGCCGATCGCAGGCGTAGCGATCGCTAAATTTCCATTTGTCGCCAAGGTACGCTGGTTAAACTGGACATTGCCACTGAGTAACCCAGCTACCGGGCCACTACCCAAACGCAAGCTGGGTGGTGGGGATAAGTTGAAAATTTTTAAAGGGAAGTTGGCAACGTTCACAGCCCAATCATCTCCTCTCACTTGTCCTGATGCTAAGGCTTCTTGCCACTGTACCAGGAAGGAGCGAGGGCGATTATTCCCATCTAAGTTCAAGGCAATTCTATCTCTATTACCTGCCAGATTGAGATTTAATCCCTGTCCTGTAGCTGATTGAATATTACCTGTTAATAATGGCTCAAATGCAATGTCTTGGACAACCAAATCTTTTAAGCTAATTTGCCCATTGACATTGGGTAAGGGTAATCTACCAGTCACCTTGCCATTAAAATCTACCCTACCTGCTACAGCCACCTGATTGGGCAGATTCACTGGTAACTGTTGCAGGTTGAAATCTTGGGCTTGGATGTTGAGATTTAAAGCTGTAATTTCTGGGATACCAGGTCTGTTGGCATTGGCTAAGATGTCACCATTGATACTTAAACCAGGGGCTGTGGCTTGCTGAATCGTCAACCTTTCACCATTCCAGGCGATCGCTGCATTTAAGGGACGCTCTATACCAGGAATCCCCTGTGATAATTGTACCTGACCTGTCCCCTGTACATCTGCTAATCTAGCTGAACCCAAGTTACCTGCTACTTGTAACTGTCCAGCAAATTGCCCCCGCAATCGCTGATTAAATCGGTTTAACTCCACACCCGCAGCCGTCACCACCGTCTGATAGCGACCATTTGCTACTCGCAGATTGGCGGCGGTAATTGCACCCCCTCCCGGCAAATTTAACCGCCCTTGGCCATTGGCTTGGATGGTTTGGGGACTAAAGGAATTCAGAGAACCAGCAACGTTTAATTGACCAGTCAAAGCCCCTTGTAATTGGGGTGGGACAGATGCTAGGCGTTGCACAGGCACATTATTTGCTTGCACTTGCGCTTGATAGCGACCGTTAGCCACTTGAATATTGGCAGCAGTAATTACACCATTACCCACATTTAACCGTCCTTGACCGTTGGCTTGGACAGTTTGCAGACTAAAAGAATTTTCTACTGCGCCAGCAACATTTAATTGACCAGTCAAAGCTCCTTGTAATTGGGGTGGGACAGACGCTAGGCGTTGCACGGGTACATTATTCGCTTGCACTTGTGCCTGATAGCGACCATTAGCTAATTGAATATTCGCAGCAGTAATTACACCATTACCCACATTCAACCGTGCTTGACCACTCGCTTGGATAGTTTGAGGACGGAAAGATTCAGCCGAACCAGCAACGTTAAACTGACCAGTCAAGTTACCTTGGAATCGGGGTGGGACAGACGCTAGGCGTTGTACAGGTACATTATTCGCTTGTACTTGGGCTTTGTAAACACCATTAGCCAATTGAATATTCGAGACACTCACCGTACCCCCACCCACACTCAGACGGGCATCACCAGTTCCCTGGAGAGTCTTGATACTAAAGTTTTCTTTGTTACCTGCTATTTGGAATGTTCCCGCCAAAGGATTAGCTAAAGCTGGAGGTGCATTGTTGAGAATACGTGCCAATCGGACATTACTTGCTACCAATCGGGCAGCAAAGGTTTGGTCTTGGAGTTGAATATTTGAGACAGCAACTGTACCACCACCAATATTTACCCCTGCACCTTCTGAGCGAATGGTGGCAATTTTAAAAGGTGCAGCAGTACCAGTGACAATTAACCGACCGTTAAATTCTGCTTCTTTGAGAGAGACATTTTGCAATTGATTTTTGTTGACAAATGGCTCAACATTTACCCCATTTGCCACAGCCACAGCTTGCCAACTTCGATTAGCAAAACTACCGTATGCCTGTACAGTACCACCAGCAACTCTGGCAACTATATTACGGAACGTCAGGTTACGATTAGCACTGATGATAACGTCACCAGTTGTGGGATAGATTGCTCCTGGAGCCTGAAATCTCACCAAAGTGCGTACATTTGTTGGTGCGCCAGTCACTTGAGCAGTAGCAGCAACATTACCAATAGGGAAAGTATTATTTGTATTGTAGAGTTGAGCGATCGCATCCCCAGGAACATTGTTAGCAGCAAAGTTTAAATTCAGTTGGGGATTTTTCCCCAGTAAAATCGTTCCACCGCCTTGAATCTCTCCACCTAATGTAGTTTTACCTTGAGTATCGATGAGAGTAACTAAAGCATCGCTCAGAGAATAGGTAAACTGGCTACTAACACTTTGAAAGTCAATTTTGTCAACCCTGGTAGTTTTAACTGTCGTAATTGTCCCTGCCAGAATTGGCTTAGTAGTGGCCCCAACTACTTGTAAGTTACCTTTGATTTGCCCCACTACAGGCACAGGTAATTTTAACTTCAGTGTTTTTTGAGCATTGGCAACACTTACGCCATTAATCCGCGCTGTCAACTTATAGCCTGTTTGGGTGTCAATAATTCCTTGAGCGACTAGGGGAATTAAACCGTAACTAGTCACAACATTTTCTAACTTCACTTCCGTCCCCTGGAAGTAAACATTACCTTGGGTATTTCTAAAGGTTTGTGGTGCGCGCGGAATCTGAATCGTTACCTTGTCTAAATCAGCATTACCATACAAAAGCGGCTTCTGCTCTGGTGCTAACTGGACTCGCAAATCACCATTAACTCTACCTGCCTGTAAAATTAGCGGTAACTTGACTATCCGAGTCACATCAGCCCCCAGTAATTCCTTGGCCTTTAATTGCAAATTAGCAGCCAGGGTGACGTTACCAGCCTGAGTTTGCGGACGCACATCTCCCTGAATCGCAATATCGCCACCACTATCGGCTTTACCACCCACTGACAACTTAATCAGTTTATTGTTTTCTAAAAGTTGTGCAGAGCCGTTGAGTTGCGAAAATGATATCGGTGGTAGGGTAGGTTTACTAGCAGGGCGTTGATTATCTCCCTCTACTACCTCATTTCTCATCTGGGGTAGCAATGCCAACTTGCCACTACGGAAGTGAATCTTGTCCAAATCCGTTTTAATCGCGCCAGCTTTACCGGGTGGTGCTATTGTCGTCGTAATCCAACGACCTTGGTTATCCTGTTCGATGTAGATGTCAGGATTTACTAACGTTACATCCAGCTTTAATTGGCGATTAAAAATTAATAGAAATGGGTTAAACCCTACTTCTACACTATCAACTGCTGCCTGATCTGGGTCTGTTGCTGTTGCCGGAATAGATGATGCAGCAAACTGCACTCCCGTCAACGAAAAATTTGTCACCTTTCCCAGTTTTACCGGACGGTTGAGTGTTGTGGTCAGACTTTTCTCGGCTAGGGGTGTTAACTCTTTCTCTACAAACGTCTGTAACCGCCAAATACCGACAATCACACCCACAAGCAAAAGACCGCCTAAAGCCATACCACCACGACTCAAAATCAGAAACCACAGATGCCTGCGGGAGTTTTGGGGGCGATGATTTCGATTGGGGGAATTAATCATTTGACTTTCTTTTATTTGCTGGATGTGGTGGGAACACTACTAGCACTGTCTGGCATCTGTACTTATAACAAGGTAACAGGCAACAGAGGACAGGGGACTGTTGATCAAACTGGTGTAACAGGCTGGAAAGTCTTTTAGTCTCTCTGTTTGATGATTGGGTTTTGTCCTTATCTACCTGGTAACTGCTATACCATGCCAATACCAGGATACAAATCAATTGGTTATTTTGCTATGCGAATTATTTCGAGATTGGGCATTAGTCAAACGTGAAAATTGCTGTAAAGCCCTTCTCCTCAAGGAGACGCTACGCGAACGGGCATGGCTGCGCTTAGAGCCGTAGCGTGGCGATCACCTGTATACTGAGTGCCGACTATCTAAAGTGATGAATAATCATTCTCCTTCGATTTCTCCAGACTTACATCTTAAAATCAAAGTTTTATGACCAAAATGTCCAATACCTCCTTTTACTTAAGACACTGATATTGTCAGGCAAATCTGAATTAAAGTGAAGTCAATAACACTTTGAAGTTGTATGAGCAAAGTTTATTTAATCACCGGGACATCAACTGGATTTGGTCGCGCTCTAGCAGAAGCGGTTTTAGAGCGTGGTGACAAGGTGGTGCTAACAGCACGGAAACCCGAACAAGTCGCAGAATTGGTACAAGCAAATCAGGAAAACGCTATTGCTGTACGGCTAGATGTCACAAATGCCGAGGAGCGAACTGCGGCTGTCAAAACCGCTATTGAACGCTTCGGACGCATTGATGTTCTAGTCAACAATGCTGGACAAGGTTCTCTAGGTTCTGTGGAAGGATTTTCATCTGAGCAAATCAGAAAACAGTTTGAAGTTAACTGCTTCGGCGTTATGGAAATGACGCGAGAAGTTTTGCCCATCATGCGCCAACAAAAATCAGGTCACATTTTGAATGTAACCTCAATTGGTGGCTTGGTTTCTATGGGTGGATTCGCACTTTATTGTGCTACGAAATTTGCCGTTGAGGGTTTTGCTGAGGGTTTGCAACATGAAGTCAAACCACTGGGCATTAATGTAACGATTGTCGAGCCAGGCGCTTTTCGCACAAACTTTGCCGGAGATGCCAATATGCAATCAGACACGGAAATTGATGATTACAAACCAGTGATTGAACCGATTAAAGAATATCTCTACGGCAATAACTGGAAACAGCCAGGTGACCCGAAAAAAGCTGCACTGGTAATCATTCAAGCAGTTGAATCGGAAAACCCGCCTCTGCGTTTGATGCTCGGTGCAGATGCTTATGCCCTATGGGAGCAAAAGCGGGCGGCAGAACGCCAGGAATTTGAACACTGGCGAGAAATTGGGATTAATACTGCCTTTGCAGATGTGGTAGTGACACCAATTGGCGGGTAAAAATCTCTATCGCTTTGTGAGTGAGATTTTGTTAGCAATGGTCAATAGTTTTTTGAGCTTGGATTATTGACCATTGACAAAAGAATAAGAACAATATAAGAATCCGATTTGATTACTGAACAGACTTGTTTAGGTAGGTAACAGGCAACAGGTAACAGGTGACAGAAAAAAAGGAAATTAGAGGTGTACTGACTTTTTTCAAAAATCAAATATGATTCCTAGATGCCCTCATCTATCTGGCAACTGCCATAATCGGCATATACATTCTTGAATGATTAATCAATATTAAAGTAAATTGGTTTCTTTGACTTCCCAACGTAACAATCTTGGTAGTTGTGATAAATCTAGAGCATAGTTACCAGCCCATAAAATAATCTCTAAAATCAACAAATGACGTATCCAGCTTAAATCACTAGTTGAATCTAAAATTGTCAACCCCTCATACAATTGCCAAAGGCGATAAGGTACATAAAGGTAAGGAACCATCACCCACACTACATGATGAAACCATCTCAGAGTTAAACTCTCGGAGAGGATTTGCAATGCCAAGATCACAAAGTACCAAATAAAAACAGTCAAGACAGAAGTGTGACCCCAAATTACACCCCACAAAAGCATGACCAACAATGGCACTAATCCACCCAATAATTGCACTGTACCAAACCAGATTTTAAACCATCCAGGTAGAGGTTCTGGCAAACTATAAGGTTTAGCATTTCTCCACACCCAACCAGTAGCGCCAAAAAAAGCTGTAGCTATTAAGAAAAATAAGAGATTTTCGCCAAATAAGTAAAGGTTAGTGTTCATGATGATTAAAGCGTGAGTAATCAGCGAACCAACACTAAAAAAGGAACACAGTAATTTTGTGTCCCTGTTTATCTGAGTATCTATACCAATAGCTTAAACATCCAACTTAAGCAGCAACAGGTTTCAATAACTCGATATGAGAAAAAACAAATTCCTGAATAGAAGTTTGTCCTGCTAGCTCCGTACGAATCTCCCGACGATTGAGAATGAAATAGTTGCCAACCTTTTCATACTCATCTACAAAGTTACTGACTCCACCCTTCTGTTCCCCTGTTTTCGGGTCATGATAAACAGAGTCATAAGTATGAGACAGATAACCTTCTCCAGTTTCGTGAACACCAAAAGTATTAATGGTCACGACAACGCCATGAATATGACGGTGGACGAGAGTAACTATATTATTGTGGACTTTATAGCGATCGCCTTCAGCCTTCCCACCCATCAAAATTTCCACAGCCCCATTCTCGTCAGTTGCTCCATAACGAAAAGTGTTTGCACCGTGGGTTTCTTCAAAGGTGCGACGCACTCGATGAATAGCTATTTCCCATGCTTGTCCATGAATTGCCTTCTTCGCTGATTCATCCTCTACACCCAAAACTTCCGCCTTTAGTTCAGCATTGACGATAACTTTACCAGTAATAACCTGATCGTCCTGCTTAAAAGTAATATCTGCTGAGTACCCAGGAAAATTCTTGTCCCAGGTATAACGGTTGTCATAAGCAGCCCGGAAAAGTTCCTGAGCAGAGAGTTGTGTAACTGTCATGTGCTTCTCCTAGCGCAATTTAGTGATAGTCGCTTTTTAGTTTTGCTGGTATTAGCATAGAAGTAAATGTTGAGTCTCGCATAGACCCCAACTGGGTACACTTATGCCTACTTCCCTCCATGATGTCCTTCAGGCGATCGCCAGCATCCGTAATGAGCAAGACTTACAACCAAAGCTCATGGATGAAATTGGTGCATATTTTGGTGTCCAACGTTGGGGCATCTATTTAATAGATAGCCAATTACAGACTAATCAAAATACTCAAAGCATTCCCGCCGTATGTTTAGAGAGTAACCCTGTTGGACGCTATGTAGTTGAACGCCACGCTCCCACCCACGAACAATTAATCTTAACCCCAGAAGACTGGCAAGACTTTTGCCCACGCCATGACCACGGACACGTCATGACTGGGCCAATTATTTGTGATGGTCGTTTAATCGGCACACTCAACTTTGCCCGCGATCAAGGTAATCCACCGTTCAACACCAACGACCTAGCTGATCTCAGCGCCGTGTGCATTCATCTATCAGCCAAACTTGCCACCCTCAAAAGCAACCCCCAGCCATCTCAACCTCCATTATCTAATCCCTTAACACCACGCGAACTACAAATCGCCGAACTCGTAGCCAAAGGATTAACCAACACGGAAATTGCCGAAAAACTTTGGATCACACAAAACTCCGTCAAGCAAGCCCTCAAAAGAATGTTTCGCAAACTGGGAGTTTCAGCAAGAACTGAGATGGTAGCAAGACTACAAGACTTGCTACTTCACAGATGAAAATAGCCATTTCTGGAGAAGCTACAACCTTTACCTAATAATCTTTATCGCCTTTTTATCTCTCAATTAAATTGTCCAACTCAAAAAGTCAATAATTTAACCCTTGACAGACCTAAAAATACTCGATATACTAGATAAAGTGTCAAGGCAAGAGCCAAAGACAACCGAACCGAGAAAAAAGAATACTTTGAAAGCTAAGAAGTGACCAATCCTCGTCAAACAGATTTAGTTTTGGGGTTTCCCAAAAACTTAAAAAATTATAGCAAGGAATCTGGAAACAAGTTTTTCAGATAACAAACTCAAAACACAACAAAACGGAGAGTTTGATCCTGGCTCAGGATGAACGCTGGCGGTATGCTTAACACATGCAAGTCGAACGGAATCTTAGGATTTAGTGGCGGACGGGTGAGTAACGCGTGAGAATCTGCATTCAGGTCTGGGACAACCACTGGAAACGGTGGCTAATACCGGATGTGCCGAAAGGTGAAAGGCTTGCTGCCTGAAAATGAGCTCGCGTCTGATTAGCTAGTTGGTGTGGTAAGAGCGCACCAAGGCGACGATCAGTAGCTGGTCTGAGAGGATGACCAGCCACACTGGGACTGAGACACGGCCCAGACTCCTACGGGAGGCAGCAGTGGGGAATTTTCCGCAATGGGCGAAAGCCTGACGGAGCAATACCGCGTGAGGGAGGAAGGCTCTTGGGTCGTAAACCTCTTTTCTCAAGGAATAAGAAAGTGAAGGTACTTGAGGAATAAGCATCGGCTAACTCCGTGCCAGCAGCCGCGGTAATACGGAGGATGCAAGCGTTATCCGGAATGATTGGGCGTAAAGGGTCCGCAGGTGGCATTGTGTGTCTGCTGTTAAAGAGTCTAGCTTAACTAGATAAAAGCAGTGGAAACTACAAAGCTAGAGTGCGTTCGGGGCAGAAGGAATTCCTGGTGTAGCGGTGAAATGCGTAGAGATCAGGAAGAACACCGGTGGCGAAAGCGTTCTGCTAGGCCTGCACTGACACTGAGGGACGAAAGCTAGGGGAGCGAATGGGATTAGATACCCCAGTAGTCCTAGCCGTAAACGATGGATACTAGGCGTGGCTTGTATCGACCCGAGCCGTGCCGGAGCTAACGCGTTAAGTATCCCGCCTGGGGAGTACGC